>CBFGRM010000152.1:0-1705 GCA_965651205.1 uncultured bacterium | reverse complement strand
GCCTGGACCTGTTCGTGTCGCGCCGGTTGCTGGTGTCGACTCGTGCGCTGCTGCTTGAGCTGCACGTGATCCTGCAGCGTGCATTCGGGCAGCACGAGTCCGCCGAGCATCACTTCGATGTCGATGGAGTGGTCTACGTCGACCCCGAGGGCAGCGAAGATGCGACTCACGCCACCGATCGCAACGACCTGCGTTCGCTGGGTCTCCACGCCGGCCTCACCCTGCTGCACGAGGCCGCCACCGACAGCTCCGCCTGGCACCACACGGTGACGGTCGAGCAACTCTCGCCCCGGCTCACCGGCCAGCGGCTGCCGTGGTGCATCGAAGGCGAAGGTGCCTCGCCACCCGAGGACAGCGACGGCCCGGAACGCTATGGGGAGATGCTGGCAGCGCTCGACTCACCGCTCGATCCCCGCGCCGCCGAGCTCCGGCAGTGGCTGCCGGAGCAGTTCGACCCGACCTTTTGCGACGTGCCGGCGATCAACGCCGCACTGGCCCGGGTGCCCAGACTCCGCGCGGAACGCTGACGCCGCTGCTAGTTTGAAGTTCGTCCCCTCCGAACCCTATCCCGACCTGCCGATGATCCGCCTCTGCCTGTCCGTCCTGTTGCTCGCTGCCTGTGGCCCCTCCGCGGAACAGGCCGCCGACCTGATCCTCACCAACGCAACGATCTACACCGGCGACTCCACCGCGGCACCGGTCGAGGCGGTTGCCGTCAAGGACGGCAACATCGTTTACGTGGGCGACGCCGATGGTGCGACGGAGTTTCAGGGCGCCGAGACCGAAGTGATCGACCTGACCGGTCGCTTCGTGTTTCCGGGATTCGTGGATGCCCACGCCCATTTTGGCGGCATCGGTGATCGAGAACTGTCGCTCAACCTGCAGGGGATCAACAGCAAGGACGAGTTCCTCGCCAAGGTGGAGGAGGCGGCGGAACGTGCCGCGCCCGGCGAATGGGTGACCGGTCGCGGCTGGATCGAAACTTTCTGGGATCCACCGGTGTTTCCGACTCGCCACGACCTCGACCGGATCGCACCCGACAATCCGGTGCTGCTTTCGCGCGCCGATGGTCACGCATCGATCGCCAACAGCGCCGCACTGCGGGCAGCCGGTGTCACCGGCGCGACTCCGTCGCCGCCAGGCGGTGCGATCAACCTCGATGCCGACGGAGAACCCACCGGAATGCTGATCGATCGCGCCCAGGGGTTGGTGAGCCGACTGGTGCCGGGCGAGACCGAGGCAACCCGCGAGCGCGCGCTGGAGCTTGCCTCTGAGCGTTCGGCCCGACTGGGGTGGACCCAGATCCAGGATGCCCACGGCAGTTGGGGTGAAGTGGAGCGGATGCGCCGGCTGTACGCCGACGGCCGGATCAAGGTGCGGATCTACAAGGCCATCACCGGTCCCGGAGGCGGTGCCGATTCGCTGATTGCACTCGGCCCCGAGCCCTCGGAGTTCGACGATCGATTCACCGTGCGCACCATCAAGGTGGTGATGGATGGTGCCCTGGGCTCGCGCGGCGCGGCCCTGCTGGAGCCCTACAGCGATGATCCCCACACCCGTGGCCTGATCACCACCGACACGATCGCGCTGCGCGATATGCTGGAGCGGGCGCTGCGGGCCGGCATCCAGGTGGAGACGCACGCCATCGGTGATCGCGCCAACAGGATCGTGCTCGATATGTACGAGGCGGCATTCGCCGCGGTGC
>CBFGRM010000151.1:0-1785 GCA_965651205.1 uncultured bacterium | reverse complement strand
GGTGTTCGGAATGAGCCGCAAGAATGTGCTGAAGGCGTACCGACTGGTGGAACAACACCAGACCCGATTGAGCAACGAGTGGTGGAGGATCCGTGGTGGTACCGACTCTATCTGACTCTGAGGTGCTGGAGCAAATCCCCGCGGCCAAACAGCGCGCACGCGATCAGGACGCCCGCGCCGTGGCGGTTCGATACCAGCCCAACGCCGAGGTCTTGCGTATCTCCCTGGCGAACGGGGCGACTCTGGCCATCCCCATTGCCCTGATCCCTTCCCTGCGAGATGTGCCAAGAGCCGATATCGCTCAGGTTCGACTGGGTGTCGCCGGGATCTCGTTGCGATGGGATAGCCTGGACGAGGACCTGAGCATCGCCGGATTGGCCGGCCTGATCTTCGGCAAGCGGACCTTGCTGAGCGCCGCGGGATCGGCCGGCGGCTCAGTCCGGAGCAGCGTGAAGTCACGGGCGGCGAAGATCAATGGCCGCAAGGGTGGCCGACCGAGAAAGCGCGCCTAGGGGGCGGGCCCGATGGCCCGCCCTACTTCGCCACCTCACCACCCTCGTACCGAGACAGCTTGCGGTAGAGCGTGCTCGGATCAATCCCCAGCACCTCCGCAGCCCTGGTCTTGTTGCCACCCTCCGCCTGCAGCACAAACATTATGTAGGCCCGCTCGATCAGGTCGAGCGGCGGGTTGGGCTGGGCCCGCTCCGCCACCAGCGGCTCCTTCTTGCGGCGGGTGATCCGGTCCGGCAGGTGCTGAGCCTCGATCAGCGGGCCGGGCGACAACACCACCGCGTGCTCCAGGGCGTTCTGCAGTTCGCGCACGTTGCCGGGCCACTCGTACACCATCACCGCATCCATCGCCTCCGCCGCCAGCGCCTTGGGCTCCTCGCCCTCGCCCGCCATCGATTGCAGGAAGGCGTCGATCAGCAGGATCAGGTCGTCACGCCGATCGCGCAGCGGCGGCAGGTCGAGTGCGATGACGTTGAGGCGGTAGAACAGGTCGGACCGGAAGTTGCCGCGCCGAACCTCCTCCTCCAGCTCGCGATTGGTGGCCGCGATGATACGCACATCTACCGGAATCGCGTCGGTCGAACCGACCGGAATCACCTCGCGCTGCTGCAACACCCTGAGCAACTTGACCTGCAGCGACGCGGGCATCTCGCCCACCTCGTCCATAAAGAAGGTGCCGCCACGCGCCGCGGCGAACAGCCCCTGCTTGTCGCGCACCGCGCCGGTGAACGATCCCTTGACGTGACCGAACAGCTCGCTCTCCAGCAACGTCTCGGGGAGCGCTCCACAGTTGATCGACAGGAACGGCCCGGCGGCGCGGTTGGAGGCGTCGTGCAGGTAGCGCGCCAGCACCTCCTTGCCGGTGCCGCTCTCGCCGCCGATCAGCACCGTCGAGTCGGTGGGCGCGACCTGCTCCGCCAGTCGCAGCACCTCGAGGAAGCGACGGCTCTTGCCGATCGGCCGACTGGCGCCGCCGCGCGCACTGCCACCGGCGCGCCGGATCTCCGACTTGAGCTGCTTGTTCTCGACCCTGATCTGCCGGAACTCGCAGGCTCGCCTGAGGATCGCCACCAGCTCGTCGTTGGCGAACGGCTTCTGCAGGTAGTAGAAGGCACCGGCGTTGACCGCCTGGATCGCACTCTGCAGCGACGCCTGTGCCGTCATCAGGATCACCGGGGTCATCGGATCGAAGTCCTTGACCGCCTGCAGGATGTCGAGACCGGTGACCTGCGGCATCCGGACGTCGGTGAGCACGATGTCGGCGGTGGCGGTGCG
>CBFGRM010000150.1:0-1924 GCA_965651205.1 uncultured bacterium | reverse complement strand
GGCCGCAGCCTGCCGGGCACCAGTTGGGTGGTGGTGGCAGAGCTGCCGGTGAGCATCGTGCTGGCCACTACCGCCGGGTTCGTGGGCCGGCTGGGTGGGCTGGCGGCACTGCTGGTGGCGATCGCCACCGTGCTGGCCTGGCTGCTGGGACGGGGGATCGCCCGGCCGCTCGACGACCTGCGACTGGCGGCACTGGCACTGCGTCGCGGTGACGCCAGCGCCCGGGCAGCGGTGAGCGGTCACCCGGAGATCGCCGCGGTCAACACCGAGTTCAACCGGATGGCCGACAGCGCCAGTGCCCAACTGCAGGCGGTGGAGGCCAGCGAACAGCGGCTGCGATCACTGGTCACCGCCAGCGCACAGGTGGTGTTCTGGGCGACGCCGGATGGCAACGTGCGCGATCCGCTGCCCGGCTGGCAGGCGTTCACTGGCCAGACATTTGACGAGGCGATGAACGCGGGCTGGCTTGACGCCGTGCATCCCGACGACCGCGCCCGCGCGATGCAGACCTGGCACGAGGCGGTGGCGCATCGCTCGCTGTACGAGACGGAGTACCGTGTCCGTCGACACGACGGCGAGTATCGCTGGTGCCTGGTGCGCGGCGTGCCGGTTCTGCAGCGCGACGGCAAGGTGACTGAATGGGTGGGCACTTACACCGACATCACCGATCGACGCAGGGTGGAGGAGACGCTGCAGCGGCGCGAGGACGAACTGCGCCAGGCTCAACGGCTCGATGCCATCGGTCGACTGGCAGGAGGGGTGGCGCACGACTTCAACAACCTGCTCACCGCCATCGTGGTCCCGGCGGAGCTGGCACTGGAGAAGCTGTCGCCGGAGCATCCGGTGCGCGAGGAACTGGACGAGATCCGTGAGGCCGGCAACCGCGCCACCGAACTGACCCGGCAATTGCTGGCTTTCGGCCGGCAACAGGTGCTGGCTCCCGAGGTGCTGGAGCTCGACGAGGTGGTGACTGCAGCCAGCCGGATCCTGCGTCGGGTTATTCCCGAGTCGGTGGCGCTCGACCTGGCACTCGGCGGCAAGGGCGGGATGGTGCGTGTGGATCGCACTCAGCTCGAGCAGGTGATCATCAACCTCGCGGTCAATGCCCGCGATGCGATGCCCAACGGCGGCAAGATCGCAATCGAGACTTCACCGATCACGCTCACGCAGGAGTTCTGCGAGCGGCATCAGGGAGTCTCGCCGGGGAAGTACGTGATGCTGGCGATGACCGACACCGGCCAGGGTATGGATCAGGCCACGCTGTCGCAGGTGTTCGAGCCGTTTTTCACCACCAAGGAACAGGGCAAGGGCACCGGGCTGGGACTGTCGACGGTGTACGGCATTGTACGGCAGTCGGGTGGCCACATCTGGATCTACAGCGAACCCGCCAAGGGGACCGTGGTCAAGGTGTACTTCCCCGAGCAGGTGCGCGATGCCCGCACCGGCGCGATGCAGGTCGAATCGGCGGGGCCGGTGCCGACCGGTGTCGGCAGCATCCTGCTCGCCGAGGACGATCCGGCGCTCAGGAGAATCGGTGAGCGGGTGTTGAGCGGGCTCGGTTATACGGTGCACGCGGCAGAGAACGGCGAGGCGGCACTGGCCTTGTCGGATACGCTGGCAGACATCGACTTGCTGGTCACCGACGTGGTGATGCCCGGCATCGACGGAGTGGAACTGTGGGAGCGGCTCCGCAAGCGACGGCCGGGAATCAAGGTACTGTTCCTGTCGGGCTGGGCCAGCGACGCGGTGGTGCGCCACCGCATTCTCGAGGGGGAGGTGCCGTTCGTACAGAAGCCGTTCACTGCAGAGGCGCTGGGGCGGAAGGTGCACGAATTGCTGGGCTCGTCGTAGGGGCGGGCCGCAGAATCCGATCGGAGGGGGTGGATGATGTTGCGATCTCCCGTTTTGGCCGTTGCAGCAATCG
>CBFGRM010000149.1:0-1961 GCA_965651205.1 uncultured bacterium | reverse complement strand
TCATTCGTTGAGCACGTCGCCGAGCAGGCTCGGTTGGGCGAGCGACTGACTTGGAAGAAGATGTTCGGCGAGTATGCGCTCTACATCGATGGCAAGGTGGTTGGTTTCGCGTGCGACGACTCGTTGTTCGTCAAGCCGGCCGATGCGACGAAGGAGTTGGTGGCTGACTTGCCTGAGCGGCCGCCCTATCCCGGTGCCAAGTCGTATCCGGTGGCCGACGAGCTGTTGGACGACTCCGAGCGATTGCAGGAATTGTTGCTGGCCACCTGGCAGGTGGTGCCAGCGACCAGGTCCAGGGGCGGGAAGAAGCGGGAGCCACCGATGCACGCAGAGATTGCCGAGTATCACAAGGCGCAGGCCAAACCTGATCGCGAAATCTGCGAGTTGCTGCACGCCCAGATCGAGAAGCATCTGTCGGGTGCGGAGAGCAAGGTGTGGCACGCGCATCCGGTGTGGTTCATCGATGGCAATCCGATCGTCGGCTACAGCAAGCTCAAGAGCGGGGTGCGGCTGATGTTCTGGAGCGGCGCGTCGTTTGATGAACCGGCGCTCAAGCCGGGCGCCAAGTTCAAGGACGCATCGATCAGCTACACCAACGTGAGCGAGGTGAAGAAAGGCGACCTCAAGCGGTGGCTGGCGCTGGCGCGCACGATTCAGTGGGACTACAAGAATCTCGTGAAGCGGAAGGGGAAGTTGGAGAAGGTGGGGTAGGGGCTTTGGGGGTGGCCAGCTCCCCGCGCGACTCTTTCGATAGCGCGTTGTTGCGTACCCCATTGCGCGTTCAGGGTTAGCGGGCTTGGGAGCGAAGCATCCAGTTGTGCCATACCTGTTTCGTGGAGGTATGGTGATGTGCCCGCAGTCAAAGTCGCCCCTGCTGCAGCAACTGCAGTCGAATATGCGCCTGCGTCAGATGAGCCCTCGCACCATTGCGGCCTACACCGACTGGGTGCGGCGCTATGTGCGGTACCATCGGCTGCGACATCCGGCGGAGCTTGGTGACGCCGAAGTGCGGGAATTCCTGACCTGGCTGGTGGAGCAGCGACGGGTGAGCCAGTCGACGCAGGGACAGGCGCTGGCGGCGTTGCTGTTCCTGTATCGGCACGTGCTCGACCGGCCGCTGGAGGGGCTGGGGAAGTTGCCGAGGGGGCGGGCGCCGACGCGGCTGCCGGTGGTACTCACGCGCGACGAGGTGCAGCGGGTGTTGGCGGGACTAGACGGTGTGTACCGGTTGGTCGGTTGGCTGCTGTATGGGAGCGGGATGCGGCTGATGGAGTGTGTCACGCTCCGGGTCAAGGATCTCGATCTGGAGCGGCGGGAACTCACGATCCGGCGGGGGAAGGGGGCGAAGGACCGGGTGACCGTGGTGCCAGCGGCGCTGGTGGTACCGCTCCGGAGGCACCTGGAGCGCCTGCGAGAGCAGCATCAGCGCGACTTGGCTGCCGGTGCGGGGTGGGTGGAGTTGCCGGGAGCGCTGGATCGGAAGTATCCCAACGCCGGTAGGAGCTGGCCCTGGCAGTGGGTCTTTCCGGCGACGCGGCGGTATCGAGACGCGGCGAGCGGCGAGGAGCGGCGGCACCACCTGCACGAGAGTGCTGTGCAGCGCGCGATGACCGGAGCGGTGCGGGCGAGCGGGGTGGGCAAGCGCGCGAGCTGTCACACCCTGAGGCATTCATTCGCCACGCATCTGCTGGAGGGTGGTTATGACATCAGGACGGTTCAGGAGTTGCTGGGTCATCGGGACGTGACGACCACGATGATCTATACCCACGTGCTCAATCGGGGCGGGTTGGGGGTGCGGAGTCCGGCAGACGGTCTGCTGACGGGAGCCGTTGCAGGGTTGCCGGATTAGGTCGCCGGGCGTACCGTAGGGTGGGATTCGCGGTGGCGGATTGCGGGTCCAATACTTGTTAGATGCACTAAGCACATAATTGCTCACAGCCAAACTATCAGGTCAAGTCTGC
>CBFGRM010000148.1:0-2103 GCA_965651205.1 uncultured bacterium | reverse complement strand
CCCTCTTTCCCTACACGACGCTCTTCCGATCTATGGCCAGAGAGCCGGAGCTGTCGATGCGCCCGTCCGCATCATCGAATTTGGTAATCTTCTCTGCGGGCACTGCGCCCGATTTCATGCGGTCATGGATTCGATCAAGATCCGCTATCCGGGCTTGGTGTCGCTCACCTGGCTGCACTTTGTTCCTTCCAAGGATGACACCGATATCGCTCGGCGATTTGCAATGGCAGCGGAGTGTGCCGGCGAACAGGGCCGATTCGCGGATTTCGTGGCGGCAGCATTCGCTGCCGACGTGCGAGTCGGAACACAGGAGCAAATCCGGACCCTAGCCGAAGCTGCGAAGATTGATTCCGTACGGAAGTTGAGCCTGTGCGTGGACCGGCAGGACTTTGCCACTAGAGTTGATCAGCAATCGGATCAGGCAAGGGGGTGGGGCTTTAATGGCACCCCCACCTGGATTCTTGATGGTGAGGTGTTCGTGGGTGCACCAAGCTTCTCGATACTCGACTCGATTGTGGTCAGCAAGCTCAGGCCAACCAGGAAATAGCGCATCACTTCCTTGGACCCCAACTACGTCATTAGGAGAGGTGTCAGGATTGATGGTGTGGGTGCAATTGGCTGCCAACTTCCAGCCGCTAGCCTACCCGCTGGTAGTGGGTGTCGCCTAGGTCACTCTGATATTCGACGACTTGCACCTGCACGAGCATTTTGGCAGCTGCGATAGGTCCTGATTCTTGGAGGATCCGTCAGCGGCTTGCGCCCCGATAACCCGGGAGTTCGGTACCTTCTCAATCACGCAGTATCTTCATCCGGTCGTGAATGATCACCTGCCGTCTGGTCCCCTACAACCCCCGGAGGCATCATCGTGAAGCACTTGCTCTCCTATTTGCTCGCGGCCGGACTGACACCGACCTCAACGATGGCGGCCCAGACGCGGATCATCGATCTCGCTGGAGATCCGCTTGCCGCCGCCGCGCTGCCTGCCAGTGCAATGTCCAACGGCATCGAATTGTCCGGTGGCGGATTCCTTTATCTCGATGCACGAGATAAATCGCTGGTACTCGCTGATCTGGACTCGTCGACTCAACGGGTACTGGGCGCCGAGGGGGCCGGTCCCGGAGAATACATCCGTCCCACCAGGGTGATCAGCGACGGCAGGGGCGGGGCATTGGTTTTCGACCTGGCACTGAGGCGAGGACTGCACGTCTCTCCCTCCGGCGAGCTCTCCGACCGCGCGCTCACGTCGTTCGACCGCGCCCGCTTCAACCCCGCGACGGTACGTGGCGTGGATCCACTCGGACGATTCATCCATCACACGGCCGATCCAGCGGGTGGACGCGATTCCTTGCCGATCGTCCGGACCGATACCGCCAGTCGGGACAGCAAGGTGATGGCCTGGTGGCCGATGGCCAGGTCGCTTCCAGGAGCAGTCAGCAGGGGCCCGGGTGGAATGACCGCACAGGAAATCCGGCCGCAGAGTCTGTGGCCTGCTCGCACCGCGTGGGTGGTGCTGCCGGACGGAACCATCGCGCTGGTCTGTCCGGAGCCCTATCGGATCGAGTTCGTCAAGCCGGACGGCTCCCGCATCTCCGGACCGGTCGTTGATTATGAACCGGTCGAGGTGACAGCGGACCACCGACGGGCAGTGCAACGCGAGCGGGGTGGTCCGATTCCGCGGGACCAGTTTCCCGACGAACTGCCACCATTCGAGGGGCTCGATGATGTGCTGGCATCACCGAATGGAGAGATATGGGTGGGCAGGATGCGGGCCTGGAACGACAGTGTCCCGGTGTATGACGTGTTCGACGCGATCGGCAGACGAACAGCGCAGGCCAGATTGCGCAGTCACTCCAAGGTGGTCGGCTTCGGGAACGGCACGGTGTACGTCGCGCGCCAAACCCCCGACGACGGACTCTGGTGGCTGGAGCGCTATCGGCGATTGCCGTAGGGACTGGGCACGCCCAGCCCGTCCTGCTCTGTCCGTCAGGTGCTTGAGCACCTGCTCGGCACTGCCTGGGGCTGAAAGCCCCGAGGGTCTGGCGAGTGTCCAGGCTTCAGCCTGCGTTGGTCAGGTGCTGAAGCACCTGCTCGGCACAGCCCGGG
>CBFGRM010000147.1:0-2192 GCA_965651205.1 uncultured bacterium | reverse complement strand
GGGGGGAGGGGCAGGGCCGGCGGGCCCTCGCCCCTACAGGTTCACCAATTCGTACCGCAACACTGAGACTGTTCCTGCAACCGAGTCGAACCGCACTACCCACGCAACGCTGCCGTTGGTGTAAACGTGGCTGGCAGACACGCCTGCCGGCACTTCAAGCACGCGCACCACGTGGTTCTCAAGGTCGATGAGCCTGAGTTGCCAGCGATCCCTCATCGAGAGTCGCGGGCTGTCGGCGTGGGATGGTGACAACACCAGTACGCTGTCCGGGTGCCGCGGTTCCGCATTCATTGCGGAGATGATCCCGATGTTGCCGCGACCCCAGGTGAACAGCCGCTCAATCGCGGGCTTGTGTTCGGGCAATGGTCGGGCATTCCAGGTCCACGTGGAGTCGGTGAACCGGTTCATCCACTCGATCCTGGCTACCGCCTCGTCCCGCTCTATGTTGGTGATGCCAGCCGGCACAAAGTCCTGGTCACAATACACCACCTCGGCAGCATCACGTGCCAACTCCCAGACCTTCATCCGGGCGCCGTCAGCCCAGAGTGCCTGGCCGCGTGTGAGCGGTACCCAATGTGTCTCGGGCAAATACGGAATCCGCTGCCGCACCCTGAGCCCGCCCGCGCCATCGGCGACGGCGAATCGTCGCTCACTGGTGGAACCGGGGAGGAGGATCGGCCCGTACCGCGTACCTTCACCCTCGAATGCATTCACACCAAGGAAGGCGACATCACTCGAATCGAACCAGAAATACAACCGCTGGTCCGGAGATGGAAACACCGACGACAACGAACCGAATGGCAGCGACTGAACACCACCCGGCTCGACGCTTCCATCGATCCGCACCCGGACTGCTCGACCTTCCTCCGGAAGGAAGATTAGTGTGCTGCCGTCATCAGCCCGCCAGGGGCCCGCGATCGCTGGTCGGTTGTCGGGGTTGCCCACATCCCGGTCGGCTGCGGGGGCTACCGATCCGTCGAGATCCACTCGCCACAGGGAGGGCGCCCGAGAGGGGACAAGGACGACAAGTTGTCCGGAGTCGTCGGTGACCAGGCCGACAGCCCCGCTGCGGATCAGCTCCGCTGCGCCGGGGGACGTCGCCCTGTATTCGAAGTGCGCCGCAACTGTTCGCCACGAAGGACACACTTGGGTTGCAGCCGGTGAATTGATGCCTGCCCGCTCTGGTTCGACCCCCCGACCAGCCACGGACAGGTATCCCAGCAGGACTGCTGCGCCGAGCGCAAGCCCGGAGATGGACAGCCGCACACTGCGCTTCATTCCAGCCCCTACCTCCGACCGCAGTTTGTGCAACGCACCCAGGTGATGAGACCCAGCGGGGCCCCGCTTCTATTCCACCGTCACCTCGACCAGTATCCGCTGCTCCGCGCCACCCTGGCTCCGGCCGATCAGGGTGATGTCGTGCCGAGTGCGGCTCGCGGAAGTGGCCGCCACGATGGTCACATCGGTGCGATCGCTGCTGATCACGGTGCCGGGATTGAACTGCACCACGATCTCGGGCGGGCCGTCGGAACTGAACTTGATCGGTTCGGCAAAGCCTTCGGCTCTCTTGACGATCAGGTCGAGCGCCAGCAATTGAGTGTGCCGGACGTAGTGCTGGTCCGATTGCAGCACCGACATCGTGAACGCCGGCGGTGGTGGCGGTGGCGGCGGCATCGTCGACGACGGCTGGTCGGCACACGCGGTGAGCAGCAATGACGCTGCAAACATCACGCTGCATCGCAGCAAGACAGTGTCAGTCATCATCCCTCCGTCTGCGTTCCCGCTTGCGGGCGCTGCGCTGGCGCTTCTCCTCGAGCCGCTTCTCCCGCGATGCGGCGGTCGGGCGAGTGGGCTTGCGGCGCTTGGGAATCACCAGTGCCTTGCGCACCACCTCCACCAACCTGGCAGTGGCTGCCTCGCGATTGCGGAGCTGACTGCGCTCACCCTGAGCCACGATCCGGAGCGTGCCGCTGCCGTCCAGTCGAGACGCCAACTTTGCCAGCAACCGCAAGCGGTCATCCTCGAACAGCGTCGGCGATTCGGCAATGTTCCACGACAGCTCGATCCGGGTCGAGGATGTGTTGACGTGTTGCCCGCCGGGACCGCCG
Organism: uncultured bacterium; assembly: GCA_965651205.1. Classification (GTDB taxonomy): domain Bacteria; phylum Gemmatimonadota; class Gemmatimonadetes; order Gemmatimonadales; family GWC2-71-9; genus Palsa-1233. The sequence continues at coordinate 84 of CBFGRM010000147.1, read as the reverse complement.
CTCCGGGTGGCCCGGTATGTGAGTTCACTCGTGGGGATCGCCAACCGGGCATTGATCCGGACAGTCCCGTCGTCGGCCATTCCC
>CBFGRM010000146.1:0-2215 GCA_965651205.1 uncultured bacterium | reverse complement strand
CCCTTCTCCCTTCATCCAAGATACGGATATCTCCAGTCGGTCGGCGGATTGCCGACCTCCTTGATGGTGCGCGGCGAGATCCAGCGATACAGGTTGAGGATGCTGCCGGCCTTGTCGTTGGTGCCCGACGCGCGGCCGCCGCCGAACGGCTGCTGGCCCACCACTGCACCGGTGCACTTGTCGTTGACGTAGTAGTTGCCGGCCGCGTTGCGCAGGGCGCGATCGGCTTGGACGATCGCCTGCTGGTCGCGCGCGAAAACCGCACCGGTAAGGGCATAGTCGGCGGTGCTGTCGATCAGTTCCAGTACCTCGTTCCACTGATCGTCTTCGTACACGTACGCGGTGAGGATCGGGCCGAAGTATTCCTCGCGCATCATCCGGTGACGGGGGTCGTCGACCCGCACGAAGGTCGGCGACACGAACCATCCCTCGCTGCGGTCGGCGTTGCCACCGGCGATCACCTCGACGCCGCTGTCGGCGCTCGCCGCATTGAGGACTCCGTCGAGCCTGGTCCACGACCGCTCGTCGATCACTGCGCCGACGAACACGCTGAAGTCGGCCGGATCGCCCACCTTCATCGCAGCGATCTCGGCCACCATCCGCTCGCGCACCTCGGGCCACAGCGAGCGCGGGATGTAGCAGCGCGACGCCGCCGAGCACTTCTGGCCCTGATACTCGTAGGCGGCGCGCAGCAGCCCGGTGGTGAACGCCGCAACGTCGGCGCTGTGGTGGGCCAGGATGAAGTCCTTGCCGCCTGTCTCGCCCACGATCCTCGGATAGCCACGGTACTTGTCGAGGTTCTCCGCCGACTTGCGCCACAACTGGTGGAACACCGCGGTGGAGCCGGTGAAGTGGATCCCGGCAAAGTCACGCGACGCCAGCAGGGCATCGCTGACCTGCACCGGGTCGCCCGGCACGAACTGGATCACGCCGGGAGGCAGCCCGGCCTCCTCGAGGATCTGGTAGAACAGGTAATTGGAGAGCGACGCCGTGTGCGACGGCTTCCAAAGCACCACGTTGCCGAGCATCGCGGGGGCGGTGGGCAGGTTGCCGCCGATCGCGGTGAAGTTGAACGGCGTGATCGCGTAGATGAATCCCTCCAGCGGCCGGTGGTCGAGCCGGTTCCACGCATTGGGGCTCGATGCCGGCTGCTCGTGCATCAACCGCTCGGCGTAATGCACGTTGAAGCGCAGGAAGTCGATCAGTTCGCAGGCGGCGTCGATCTCGGCCTGATGCGGCGTCTTGCCCTGGCCGAGCAGGGTTGCGGCATTGACCCGCTGGCGCCAGGGACCAGCCAGCAGCTCGGCGGCACGGAGGAAGATCGCGGCCCGATCCTCGAATCGCATCGCCGCCCAGTCGCGCTGAGCAGCCACGGCACCGGCGATCGCCTGCTCCAGTTGTGCCGGATCGGCGCCGTGCAGTTCGGCGATCCGGTGCTGGTGTCGCTGGGGCGAAAACACCCCGCGCGGCGGGTGGCCGAACTGCGCGACACCGTCGATCACGGTGGGGATCTCGGTCACCTGGTCGCCGAGCGTGGTGATTGCCGCCTGCAGCTCGCTCCGCTCCGGGCTGCCGGGTGCGTAGCTCTTGACAGGTTCGTTGACGGGAAGCGGGATATTGCCGATGGCGCTCATCTGTTGCGTTCCTCAACTGGAAAAGCCGGGGGTGGTCTGGCCCAAGGGTAGGTCCGGCGCCGGATCGGGACAAGTATCCGCGCCGTGAGCGTGGCGTTATCTTCGGGCAACGTCCAAACACCGGAGATCGTTCCGATGCACCGCCTAGCCCCGCTGGCCTGCCTGGTCCTGCTCACTGCCTGCCCGATGTACGACAGCGAGCCCTATCTATCCTCCGAAGACGGCCTGATCGACGCCGACCAGTGGGCCGGCTACGGACCGGAGCAGGCGGTGGCCGTGGCGATCGGTCGTCAGTACGGCAGCGAGGGCGCCGGCAAGGCGGCAGAATACGGCAAGGGCTTCGCCAGCGTGGACAGCGTCGAGGTCGACTCGCTCAGCCATCGCCTGGTGGTCCATTTCAAGAGCGGCTGGCAGGCCCAGGTCACCCCGATCGACGATGGCAAGGCCGCGGCGGAGACGCCGGGGCTGCCGTAGGGGCGCAGGCGGCAGCGGTCTCACATATGCGCTCGCGGGTCGCGGCAGCGGTCTCGAATATGTGCTCGCGGGTTGTGGCAGCGATCTCGAACTATGTGCTCGCGGGT
>CBFGRM010000145.1:0-2249 GCA_965651205.1 uncultured bacterium | reverse complement strand
TATATGGCTCCCGAACAGGTGGCCGGCGATCCCGATGTCGACCACAGAGCCGACCTGTACTCGCTGGGCTGCCTGGCACACGAACTGATCACCGGGCGGACTCCGTTCGCCGACCGCACCGCTCAGCGGATGCTGGCGGCGCACCTGAGCGAAACGCCGCCGGCGATCGAGTCGGTCCGGGGCGACTGCCCACCGGCGCTGACCCGACTGGTGACGCAACTGCTGGCCAAGGATCCGGCCGACCGACCCCGCGATGCCGACCAGGTGCTCAAGGCACTCGATGCGGCATCGACCGCATCGGCACCGAACTTCGTGGTGTCAGGTCCCGGGATGCTGCCCAAGATGCTCGGCATCTACGCTGCGGCCACCGCAGTGGTGGCACTGGTGGCGCGAGCCGCCGTGGTGGGGATCGGGTTGCCCGAGTGGACCTTCACCGGCGCGATGGTGGTGATGCTGCTGGGTCTGCCGGCGCTGCTGTTCACGGCCTGGGTCAAGCGCACGGTGCGGAAGGCGGCCGGCACGGTGCCGACGCTCACGCCGGGCGGGACGATGGTGGCGTCGCACGGCACGATGGCGACGATTGCGCTCAAGGCCAATCGCTACGTGTCTTGGCGGCGCACGCTGCGGGGTGGGATGCTGGCGATGAGCGCATTCGCCTTGCTGGTGACCGCCTTTATGGTGACGCGCGCGATGGGGATCGGTCCGGCGGCTTCGCTGTTTGCCAGTGGTGCGCTGGATGAACAGGATCGGGTGTTGCTGGCCGACCTGGTGGCGGCACCTGAGGATTCGGCACTGGCGCCGATCGTGGGTGAGGCCGTGCGAGCCGCGATGTCGCAGACCAACGTGATCCGGCTGCTGGAGCCGGCCGACGTGGCAAGCACGCTGGAACAGATGCGGCGGGAGCGCACTGCCCGGATCGATCCGACAATCGCACCCGAAGTGGCACTCAGGTCGGGGGCCACGGCGATTCTGGGTGGCAGGTTTGCGCGGGTCGGCAGCGGTTATGCCGTGTCGCTCGAACTCATCGAGGCCGACGGCGGAGCGGTGCTCACTTCGGTGCAGGCGACCACCTCCGAGGCCGACCTGATCGACACGGTCGACGATCTGACTCGCAAGCTCCGCAGCAACCTGGGCGAGTCACTGCGCAACGTGAGGCGGAGCGTGCCGCTGGCTCAGGCCACCACCAATTCACTGGCCGCACTCCGCAAGTTCACTGAGGCATCGCGTGCCAACGATGTCGAGGGCAACTACAGCGAGGCGGTTCGGGCCGCACGCGAAGCGGTGGCTATCGACTCGACCTTCGCGCTGGCCTGGCGCAAGCTGGGAATCGCACTCACCAATGGTGGCTATCCGATCGCTTTGCGCGATTCGGCCTACGAACAGTCGCTACGCTATTCCGATCGTCTGCCACCGCTCGAACGGCAACTGGTGATCGCTACGTACTACGAGCGGCACAGCACTGAGAGCGATGCGGCGCGGGCGCGCGACGCGTTCGAGCGTGCGTATGAGATTGATCCCACCAATGCGGTTGCAATCCAGCGCAAGGTCAATGACTACTTCAGGCGTGAGATTTATGACAGCGCACTGATCCTGTCACGGGAGCAATACCGGTTGGATGCGACCGCAGACACGCGGCTGACGATAGTCAACGTCCTGTTGGTAATGGAAGATCTTGCGTCGGCCCAAGCTCTGCTGGACTCGATCAGGCTGGAATCCCCGGAGGCGAGCCGAACCCGAGCATTCCATCAAGCCGACTTCCGACTGGCGTATACCGCGGGCGACTTGGAGACCGCCGAGCGGGTGGGGCGCGAACTGGCCAGTTCTTCGGTGTCAAGCAACCGGATCGAGGGTCTGACGATGCTGGCATCCCTGGCGATGGTCCAGGGCAAGCTCGACCTTTCTCAGCAGCACACGGTGGTGGAGTCCAGGTTGCTGCGGGAGCTTGGTCGCCACGACGATGCGCTGCTGTGGGAGGCCGACAAGAACATCCGCCTGCGGGGCAAGCCGGAGCTGGGTGTGCAACAGATCCAGGCCTATCTGAGCGGTGATTTGTGGCAGGCCACTCCTGTGGCCGAAAGACCCTACTGGGACGTGGTCGACATCCTGTCACTGGCTGGTCGACCTGACCTGGGCCGCAAGCTGTTCGAAGAAGCGGAGCGGCTGCGGCCCGAGATCTTCGCCTCGCCCGATTGGGCTGAGACGATAAACTGGACGCGTGGCTCACTGGCGATGGCCGAGGGAGACTACGC
>CBFGRM010000144.1:0-2268 GCA_965651205.1 uncultured bacterium | reverse complement strand
GAGGCAGCGGGCGAGGCAGTGCCTCGCCCCTACAGTGTATCCACCTGCATCGCGACGACATCGTCGATCGTCACCGTCTCCAGGGTCCAGAACGGTTCCCCGTAGGGGCGGCGGATCCGGGAACCGACGTGGGCGTCCTGGGTGCGGACCAGGTCGAAGATCGATTGCCCGTTGGGGCTCAGTTCGCCGCCCCGGAGCGTCTCCGGTTGCCACTGCGAGGCGAAGCAGCGCATCGCCTCCAGCTTTCGCTCCAGTTGATCGGTGGTGTCGACCACGAAGGTCGCTGCGATGTCGTCCTCGCGATATGACATCGCGTGGAGCAGCTTGCCGGGTCGATGCTTCTCGCCGTCGGCCGGGTAGTTGACCAGTCCCGACAGGAAGCAGGCGTCGCGCACCAGTTCCGCCGTGATCCGGTGATCGGGATGGCGACCGATGTTGAAGTGGGTGATCACGGTGCGGGGGCGGAATCTTCGGATCGCCTCGACGACAACGCGACGCATCGCGTCGGTGGCGGCCAGGTGCCCGTCGGGGAGGCCGAGGTTCTCGCGGGCGACCAGTCCCATCACCTCGGCGGATGCTGCCGCCTCGCGGGCGCGGATCTCAGGTGTGCCGGTGCTGCCGAGTTCGCCGCGGGTGAGATCCGCCGCGGCCACGCGATGACCCTGATCGACGGCTTTGATGAGCGTACCACCGGCCAGCAACTCGGCGTCGTCGGGATGTGCGAAAAGGGCGAGCAGGTCGACGGTTGGCATAGGGTGGAAGATATACGGAAGTGAGACGTGAGACGTGAGACGTGAGATGTCGGACATCGTGGCCAGATGCTCCTGTGTGAGCTGGTACCCGGCGATAGCTTCGCCAAATGCGCTTCCTCGGCAAGTGCTACCTGCCATTCCTGCTGGCGTGCAGCGGGACGCCCGCCGGTCCGGGCCCCGGCAGCGGGCCTCCCGCCGGCATCATCTATTTCTCCTACCTCCGCGCTTCGGTCGGCGACTGGGAGGTGTGGCAGGTCCGCCCGGACGGCTCGCATCTGGGGCGGGTGCCGCATCCGTTTGCCAGCGTGCTCACCCCGCACGTCGGTCTCTCCGGTCGGTGGCTGGCCTATTCCGAGTCGGGCGACATCTTTATGGCCGACCTCACCAACCCGCTCGGGTGGGACGAACTGCCGCAACACGACATCACCTCCGTTGGTCGGCGGATGTATCCGCTGGTGTCGCCCAGCGGCCGGCTGGTGGCGAATACCTACAAAGGTCCCGATCCGGACCTGTGGGGGATCCGAATTTCCCGCAACGATCAGCCGTGGGTAGAGACATTGCTGGAACCAATCGGGGAACAATTCGGCGAGCAACGCGCGATCGGCTGGTTTCCCGACGAGGATTCGTTGTTGGTGCTGGAATGGGGACGACACTTCAAGCATTTCATCGTCCATACCGATGGCAGTGGGCGGCGCGAGGTGGCAATGCCCAGTATCAGCAACTTTTTTCGGGCCGCGCTCTCTCCGACCGGTCGATACATCGCATTGGTAGTCCCGCCAGATGCCGGGAATGATGCTTCGGCGGTTCGCGCGCTCGCGATTCACGAGATGGCCACCGGCCAATTGATCCGCAAGGTCAATGTACCGGATGTGGTCTACGAACTCGCGTGGTCGCCGGACGAACGCTTTATTGCCTACTCTCCACACGACGTCGAGGACAAGTTCGATCTTGTCGTCGTCGAAGTGGCCACCAGAGTGCGCACGATCATCTTGGATGTGCCGGGGGTCATTAATAGCCCGGTGTGGGCGAACGCACCGCCTGACGCCCCACCGCTACAATTGGAGTGATGACCAATGCCCGTTCGCAAGCGATTCCTGGTTCTGCTTGGGTTCACGATGCCCGCATGCCAACCGGCTCCACCGACTGACTCCTCGGCTGCCCCGTGGGCACCCAGCTTCTATGTTGATGCCCCGAGCGGAGACGGGATTTGTGGCGGTTCCGGGGTCCACACACACGGCAGTGGTGTCGATGGAACCTGTAGTCAGAGTTCAGCCCTGATATACCTGACTCCGGCACCGGACATCGACACGACTCGAGCAGCGGTGAACTTCGCGATAGGAAACTGGAACGATGTGATCAAGGACGCCAAGGGCTTCAATGTCCCGACGCTTGCCTACGCTGTCTCCGGTGGCATCCCGGTGTACTTCCCGGCCGACTTGTCCGCCGACGGCGAGTTTTGCGGCACCACCACGCCCGGGACCGGGCAGGTCGCCAACGCCGTGGAGAACTGCCCGCC
>CBFGRM010000143.1:0-2359 GCA_965651205.1 uncultured bacterium | reverse complement strand
CGCCGCACCCCTCGCCGCCCGGGCCCAGGCCCCGGCACCGTCGGTCGCCATCCCCAGGATCGAAGCCGGAACCAGTGTCGACGGCCTGCTCGACGAGCCGGCGTGGAGCCAGGCAGCCCGGCTCGACGGCTTCTATCAGTACCGCCCGGTGGATTCCAGGCCCGCCGAGGATTCGACCGTGGTGCTGCTGTGGTACTCGCCTGACGCGATCCACGTCGGAATCCTGGCCTATGATCGCGAGCCGGGTTCGGTCCGCGCCACACTGTCCGATCGCGACAACATCGGCAGCGACGACCAGGTGACGATCTTCCTCGATACCTTCAACGACCGGCGTCGTGCCTACTTCTTCGGCGTCAATCCGCTCGGCGTGCAGGACGACGGGATGCGCACCGAGGGCGGCTTTTCCACCTCAGGATTCGGCTCCGGCTCGACCGACCGCAACCCCGATTTCATCTGGGAAAGCAAGGGCCAGCAGACTGCCTTCGGTTGGCAGGCAGAAATCCGGATCCCCTTCAAGTCACTGCGCTGGGGCGGTGGTGGGGGCCCGATGACCTGGGGATTCAATGTTCAGCGCACCACCCGACGCACCGGCTACGAGGACACCTGGACCGACGTGCGCCGTGCCAATGCATCGTTCCTGGGGCAGGCTGGCTCCATCACTGGCATCCACGACATCCATCGCGGCGTGGTGACCGAGCTGCAACCGACGGTGGTGGCCAGTGCCCCCGGTCGGCGGCTGGCCGACGGCCGTTACCACCGCGATGACATCGCCGCCGAAGTGGGTGCCAATCTGCGACTGGGGTTCACCTCGCTGACTCTTGACGCGACCTGGAATCCGGACTTCTCGCAGGTGGAGTCGGACGTCGGCCTGGTGACGATCAACGAGCGATTTGCACTGTTCTTCCCGGAGCGGCGGCCGTTCTTCCTGGAGGGAATCGACCTCTTCTCCAGTCCCAACAACCTGGTGTACACCCGGACAGTGGCCAATCCGCTCGCCGGGGCCAAGGTCACCGGCAAGTTCGGTGCGTGGTCGCTGGCTCATCTGACCGCGTTGGACGAGTTCTCCCAGTCGGGAAACCTGGCCGACGACCAGGAGGCGCTGGTCAACATCACCCGAGTGCGCCGCGATGTGGGTGACAATTCGGTGTTCGGCGTCACGCTCACCAATCGGGACGAGGATGGCCACAGCAACAGGGTTCTCGCTGCCGACACCCGGATGGTTTTCGGCGGGATGTACTATTTCGCGGCACAGTTGGGACTGGCCAGGACCAGCAACGGCAGCGGCGACGTCGCAGAGGAGAAGGACGGCCGGATCTGGGAAGTCGAGGTGGACCGCACCGGTCGCGGTTGGGGATTCAATTACAAGCTCACCGGCATCAGTGACGAGTTCGAGACCTGGAGCGGTTTCGTCAACCGCACCGGCATCGTAACCGGTCGGGCATTCAACCGCCTCACCGCGTACGGCAAGCGCGGCGCGCTGGTGGAACAGTTGCAGTTCTTCGGTGGCGGATCGCGTATCTGGTCCACCGACAACGCCCTGGGCAGCGGAGCCCTGGAGGGCAGCGAGGAGATCAACGGCAGCGCACGACTGCGCGGCGGCTGGGAACTGAATGGCAGCGCCGAACACGGCTTCGTCCGCTTCGCGCCGGATGACTACAATGGCTATCAGGTCGCGGCTCAGGACGGCGCAGCACCGTTCCCGCTCGCTACCGGCGTGTTCGATGCCTTCAATGGACAGATCAGGATTTCCACCCCGACATTCCTGAGCTGGGATGCGAGCCTTTCCGTGAGCAGTGGTGAGACCGCGATTCACCCCGAGGCGGCTCCCGGCAACTTCAAGACAGCGTCGCTGTCGCTCAACCACCGACCGACTTCGGCGGTCCGACTCGGCTTCTCGCTCACTGCGCAGCAATTGCGCCGCGCCCGTGACGGCAGCGAGTTCGGCCGCACCATCCTGCCGCGACTCAAGCTCGAGGTGCAGCCCAATCGGGCGCTGTTCTTCAGGGTGGTGGGAGAGTATCGCAGTGAACGCCAGGCGGCACTGGTCGATCCGATCGAGGGCCGACCGATCCTTAGGGGCGGCAACCCGGTCGCGGCGTCCTCCACCGACCAGCTCCGAATGGACTGGCTGGCGTCCTACGAACCCACTGCCGGCACGGTGTTCTTCGTGGGCTACGGCTCGACACTGCGCGGTGATCGCCCGCTGACGATGCGCAATCTCGAACGACAGGACGATGCGTTTTTCCTGAAGGCGGCGTACCTGTTCAGGTGGTAGAAAAGCGAGAAGGCGAGAAAGCGAGAAAGCGCCTTCTCGCTTTCTCAGATCGGAAGAGCACACGTCTGAACTCCAGTCACATAA
>CBFGRM010000142.1:0-2364 GCA_965651205.1 uncultured bacterium | reverse complement strand
ACACTTGCTGGTTGATGCGGTCGTCCTGGTCGCCCCCTGCCAGGGCGTCGCGCCGTGCGCGCAGGTGTTGTCCGATGAGTGTGGTTCGCGAGCGCCATCCGGCGCCCGTGCAGTATCGCCGGATCCGCTGCCGGCGGATCCCGACCCCAACCCGAGGATACGTATGCGCGGCATTCTGTCGGTCCTGACACTCCTGGCCTCCATCGCGTGGGCCGCCGTTCCTGCCAGTGCCCAGACCCCTCACGTCCGGCAGGGCTTCTGGCTGAACGTTGGTCTGGGCTATGGCTCCCTCGGTTGCGAGAACTGCGACAGCCGGGAGGGTGCGCTGTCGGGACAGTTCGGCATCGGCGGCACGTTGTCGCAGAAGGTGATCATCGGCCTGATGACCAACGGCTGGACCAAGTCGGAGGATGGTGTCACCCTCAGCGTGGGTACCGCGGTGGCGGGGGTCCGCTTCTATCCGTCGGCTACGGGTGGTTTCTATCTCACCGGCGGAATCGGGGTGGGTGCCGTTTCGGCGGAGATCAGCGGCTTCGAGACCGACAACGAGATGGGCACCGGAGTGATGCTTGGCCTGGGCTGGGATTTCCGGGTCGGTCGCAACGTGAGCCTGACGCCGTTCTGGAACGGGTATGCAGTCTCCAGCGACGAGGTCGACGCCAACGTGGGGCAGATCGGGTTGAGCGTGACGGTGCATTGATGGCGAGGGGGCCGGCGCTGTTGATCTCAGCGATTACTGATGCCATCGCAGGCCGCGGCAACCCGGGCGCTGTCGGACGGGATGTGAATGGCGGTCGATTGGCCTTTGCGTGACGCCCCGGTTCCGAAGAGTGCCCCGACGATCTTGGTGCCGGCGTTGGGTTCGGTGATGCTGCCCAGGATGATGCCATTGGCGCCCACCTCTGCGGCCTTGCGACGCATCGAGTCGTACATCCCCTGTTCGCTGGTCGAGCCGCTCTCGCCGGTGGAATTGAGCAGAGCCACCTCGCGGAAGGGGGCGTCGACCCGATCGGCACTGGTGAACAGTTCGACTCCCGCGGGACAGATTGGCGCCAGCCGGATCGAGGGGTCGAGTACGGCGACGTTGGTGCTGACACAGGCGACCAGGCCGAGCACAAGGAAGGCGGGAAGTGGGCGCATTGGGGGTCTCCGAGTCGGTTGGGTCGGCAGGATTGCCGACTCCGGAGAAGATCGGAACCGGGTGTGACAGTGGCTCTGGCGGGGCACTGTCACACCTCCCTGCCAGGGTTGATGGGTCGCGGCCAGGTGGCTGGCCGGAATCCTGAGGGTATCTGGTCCGGTGGGAGGGTGCAGTGGTCGCGTGCGAGATGATCGACATCCTGATCCCGATACGTCATATCGAGCGGGTTTATCCGGGCGGTTTCGCGGGGTACTGCGAGGACTATCGGGGCGCGTTCGGGGGTCGGCTGTGGCACGACGGCGTGCTGCTGCGTGATGGTGCGATGGGTGCGCCGGGGGCGAAGCACGTGGTGGAGTTCTGGGAGTCGTTTGGCCTGGTGGGGATCGTCGAGCGTGATGGTGGCCGGGCCTGGCAGGACATCTGTGTTCACGACTGGATGTATGGCGGGGCGACGTTGCAGTGCGACTGGTTGCGTTCGCACGACAGGCTGGCGGGCGTGTACCACGTCGGTTTCGAATCGGCTCCCCTGGTGAGCAGGGCGGTGATGAGGGCGGCGCTGGTGGATTGCCGGTCGGGTGCGGACATCGCCGGGTTGTTTGGCGGAGTGCGCTGACGGCTGTGGTCCTGGACGGCTCGGGTCAGCCGTCGATTACGCTCCGGAGCAGCTCCTCGGCGTGGGCCAGTTGGAGTTGCTTGTCGCCATCGTAGAGGCGCTCGTTGACGAACTCGAAGCAGAGCCCGGTGAGCAGGGCCGTCACCTTGCGGACCTCGAGTTCGGTCACGTCGCTGCCCATCGCCGCCAGGAAGCGCAGGTAGTTCTCGTCGCGGGCCAGCTCGAAGGCCCGCAGCTCCTGGCCGACCCTGGTCGAGTGCCGGCCTGCCTCTCCCACCGCCTGCCAGAGGGTCGGGTCATACATCAGCCGGAACCGGTGCGGGTTGTCGATCGCGAATTCGACTCCGGCCAGCGCCAGGGCCAGAGGGGTGTCGTCGGCCTGGTCCAGCAGGGCGGTGGCACGTTGCCATTGGAGCGAGGCCAGGGCGGCCAGAAATCCCAGGCGCGAGCCGAACTGCTTGAGGATGGCGGGGTGGGTGCCGCCGGCGGCGGAGGCGATATCTCGGAGGGGGAGGTCCGAGTGACCAGTGGTATTGAGTCGGGCGTCGGCCACTTGGAGGGCCTTGGCGGCGAAGGGGGTGCGCGGGGGGTGGGTTGAAGGGTTAGTTGC
>CBFGRM010000141.1:0-2373 GCA_965651205.1 uncultured bacterium | reverse complement strand
CGTGTGCTCTTCCGATCTGAGAAAGCGAGAAAGCGGCTTCGCTCTCTCGCCTTCTCGCTTTCTCGCCTTCTCGCTTTTCAGCTCAGCGATTCCAGCAACCGCCACAGTTCGAGGGCGGAGAACTCTGCAAAGCGGGTTCGGACGTCCTGTGCGGTCCATTCGCGAAAGATCCAGGCAGATGAGCGGCGCACGTCGCCGGCAACGAAGTGAACCCGGCCGGCGGTAATCGGGCCGTCCTGGCGCGTCTCGAGATAGACCGACCAGGTGGTGCCGCCACGGGCGAGGTCGCCCACGTGGGCAGCATTGCTGAGGTCGATGGTGTCTGATGGTGTCGTCATCGGTTCCGCTGCTGGTCGTTTCTCAACGGTAGCCCCCGAAGCGCCGTCACGCCAGAGCAGCGGCCCAGGCCGCCAATCCCGGCTGCATTCTATATTGCCCGCAGGATACACAATCTTCAGCGGAGACGCCGTGCCTGAGCCGGTTGCCACAACCTGTCCCAACTGCGGTGCCACCGCGTCGGGGAACTTCTGCGCCAGTTGCGGGACCCAGTTGGCAGCCCGGAGCTGCCCCTCCTGCGGCACTGCGGCCAGGCCCACCGACCGGTTCTGCCGGGGCTGCGGCACCGCGCTGGCCAGCGTCGCCACCCACCAGCGCGAGCCTCGGCTGCCGTGGGTGATCGCCGCGGTCCTCTCCGCCGTGGCGGTGGCAGCGGTGGTCTACGCGGCCGGCCAACGAGACGAGGCGGTTCCAGCCGCGATGGCCAATGTGGGCAACGCCGCTGGCAGTGCCGCCCTGGGTCCCGCCCCGGACATCTCGCAGCTCACCCCCAAGGAGCAGTTCCAGCGGCTCAACGACCGGGTGGTGATCGCGGCAGAAAATGGTGATTCCACCACCGTGATCACCTTCTGGCCGATGGCAGCGGGTGCCTACGCCAACCTGCTGCCGGGCGACCGCGACATCGACAGCCGCTACCATATGGCGACCCTGTACCTGATGGTGGGTGAGACCGATGCGGCGCTGGCGCTGGCCGACACCATCCTGACCGAATCGCCCGACAACCTGCTCGGTTCCTACGTGCGCGGCATCGTCGCCGAGTACCTGCGGGACAGCGTCGCGCTGGCCAGTGCGCGTGACGCCTTCCTTAGCGCGTACGACAGCGAGATGGCCAAGGACCACGAGGAATACCAGCACCACGCCGACCTGTTGCAGAGCTGGCGCCGTCAGGTGGAAGCAGACTGACGGGGCCTCTCAGGTCTCAGATCTTCCTCACCACCACCCGCCGGTTCTGCTGCCTGCCGGCTTCCGTTGCGTTGTCTCCCACTGGCGCCGTTTCACCCTTGCCAATGGCCTGCAACCGGTCAGCATCGATGCCGTTGCTGACGAGCCAGGCCACCACCGAATTGGCCCGCCGACCGGAAAGCGTCAGGTTGGCGGCATCGTCACCGGTGGAGTCGGTGTGCCCCTCGATCATCACCTTGAGGTCGCCGTGCTGCTTGAGCATCGACAGCAGCTCGTTGAGCTTGGGCGTCGACTCGGGCCGCAACCGGTCGCTGGCCACGTCGAACAGAATCCCGTGTGCGGTCACCTCGCCCGACGCCATCAGGCCATCGTAGAGCGGATCCAGCCCCACCCGCAACACGATGTCGGCCAGGTACACCGGATGGTCTTCGGTGGCGTCAACGGTGAAGGTGATCACGTCGGTGCGGGGGAAATTGCCGTTGGGAATCTGGGCGAAGCGCTCCGAACCGATGTAGACGATGCCGTAGCTTTCGTCGATCTGGATCCGCACCGGCACCACCTGGTCAAGGTAGTCGTCGTTGTCGGTGACCGAGATGTCGTCCTGCTCCAGGTAGACCCCCGGGATGGCGTCGAAGTTGATCCAGTGCGAGGTGCTGGCCCCGGGGTAGCGCTCGACCGGCTCGAAGTTGATCGCCAGCCCGTGGAAACGGTTGGTCTTGTGGAGCAGGAATTCCAGGGTGAACGACTGTGGCAGCACTGCCGGAAGGTTGACCCGGAAGCTCCCCGGTGAACGATACTCGAGCATTCGTCGGCCACCGATTTCGACGATCTCGGCGTTGCCGGTGACGAACTCCAGTTGACTGGCCGGGAACCTGCCCACCCGCTCGGTGCTCCAGTCGGTGGCCACCCAGACCGAGTCGCCCGGGACGAAGTCGTAGTTGCGCCACACACCGGTGCCCGGTGTATCGGTCGTCGCAACGGCGGCAGCCTCGGACTGGCTCTGCACCGGCTTGCCGTCGGTGCCGGTGATGATGTTGCCATCGGCGTCACGAATCTGCACCGGCTTGCCCTCGCGTTCCGCCTCCTCGACACAGCGGGTGTCGCCCAGGGCACAGTCGACAGCGGCGTCCACCG
>CBFGRM010000140.1:0-2381 GCA_965651205.1 uncultured bacterium | reverse complement strand
GAAGAGGATCGTCGTGGCACGTTCTACCGGCTCAACGGCCTCACCGCGGTCACCCTGACGCTCACCCGCGAGGGCGGTGCGGACGCCATCAAGACGGTTGCACGCGCTCGGGAGGCACTGGTCGAGACCCAGGCGATGGTGCCGCAGGGAATCCAGCTCAAGGTTGCCAGCGACTCCAGCGAAGACCTGGTCCGGCAACTCAACGAGCTGCTGCTGCGCGGTGCGATCGCATTCGGCGCCGTGGCACTGGTGCTGCTCCTCACGCTTCGTTCGCTGCGCAGCGCGGCACTGGTCCTGGGTTCAGCACTGGTGGCGATCGCCGGCACTGCACTGGGACTCTACCTGCTCAGGATTCCCGCCAACCTGCTCACGCTCGCCGGACTGGCGATGGGCATCGGCATCCTGGTGCAGAACGGACTGGTGGTGGTGGAACGGTTGCGTCACGCCGAGGACACACCCGAAGGACGAGCCGCAGCGGGCCGTGGCATTGCGGCGGCCGTGACGGGGTCAACACTCACCACCGCCGTGGTGCTGTTTCCGTTCCTGTTCCTGCAGGGCGACGCGCGAGCCGCGTTCACGCCCTTCGCTGCGGCGTTTGCCCTGGCACTGTTCTGCTCGGTGATCACCGCACTGGTGCTGATCCCGTCGGTGGGCCGGGGCGGCGCCGCCTCGGCCGGCTGGAGCAGACTCGGCCGCGGTTACGACTGGACAATCAGGCACTCGCTCCGCTGGCGCTACCTCACCCTGTTGCTCACCGTGGTGATGCTCGGCGTGCTCACGTGGGGCTTCATCAACAAGGTGCCCCGTTCGAGCTGGGGCGGCTGGTGGGGAGATCGCCGCGAGACCGTGTCTGCCAGCGTGTCGTTCCCGCGCGGTTCCGATCCCGAACAGGTCGAGCGGCTGATCAGCGAGCTGGAGTCGGTTGCGGTGGGACGCAAGGGCGTCGCGATCGTGCGCGCCTCGGGACGGCCGCAGGGTGGCCAGTTGGTGGTGGAGTTCACCCCCGAGGGTGGTCGCTCCGAGATGCCCTGGGTGATCTACGAGGAACTGACCCAACGCGCGGTGCTGGTGGGTGGCACCGACGGCATCTACGTGCGGCCACCCGAGGGAATGGGGTATTCCAACTCCGGCGGCAGCTCGTTCGGTGGCTCGCGACGGATCAAGATCCTCGGCTATTCCTTCGAGGGAGTGCGGCAACTCGCGCTCGACCTGCAGCGACGGCTGGAGCAGATCCCCCGGGTACGCGATGTCAACATCAATGCCGGCTCGTATTGGGGCAATCCGCGTTCAGTGAGTATCGCCATCACGCCCGACCGGAAGCTGCTCGGACAGGTGGGCGCCAGCGCCACCGATTTCGCGCGCAGCGTGGCGCGAGAAGTGAGCGGTGGTGACGAGGGTGGCCGTGCGATCGAGTTCGGCGACGACGAGCTGCCGGTCGCGGTGCGCGCGCTGGGTGTGCGCGAACGGCAACTGGACCAGTTGCGCGAAGCGTTCGTGAGCAACCCCCAGGGTGCACCGATCCGGATCGACGAAGTCGCCGAGGTCGGCGAGGTGCAGGGGCTGGCGGAGATCGAGCGCGAGGACCAGCAGTATGTCCGGGTGCTGAGCTACGACTTCCGTGGCCCCCAGAAGCTGGCCGACCGCACCCACAAGTCGTTTATGGCAGCGATCTCGGCGCCCAGGGGATACATCGTTGACGACGCCCGGTTCGAGTGGGACGACGACGACTCCAGCAAGGGGCTGTATCTGGTCTTTGGGATCGGCGTCGTGCTGGTGCTGCTCGCGGTGGCACTGGTGTTCGACTCGATGTGGGCCACCCTGATGGTGTTCCTGGCGTTGCCGATGGCGCTGGCGGGTGTGGTGGCGGCGTTCTGGATCACCGGCACCGCGTTCACGCGCGAGGCCGCGGTGGGCGTCATCCTGGTGGTCGGGTTGGCCGTCAACCAGGCCATCCTGCTGATCGACGCGGTGCTGGCGGCTCGCCGTCGCAACGGCGGCAAGGCCAACGCTATGGACGTGATACACGCCACCCGCGACCGAGCCGGAATGATCGTCCTGGTGACACTCACCACCATTGCGTCGTTGGTGCCGATGGCGTGGGGAAGTGCCACCGACTCGCTGTTCGGTGCGATCGCGCTGGCCACCGCTGGCGGCACCGTGGCAGGCACCGTGGCGGCGCTGTGGCTGATGCCGGCGGTGCTGGTGGGAACCTGGCGAAGACCGCGGCGGCCGGTGTGGCTGGGGCGAGTGATTCAAACCCTGAAGCGCCTGCGCGTCCCCCGGATCAGGATTCCGCGAGCCCGCGGGTGAGCACGCGGCGCGGAGCTCGCGGGTGAGCACGCGCCCCGGAGCTCGCGGGTAAACCCGCGGCTCGGCCGCCG
>CBFGRM010000139.1:0-2391 GCA_965651205.1 uncultured bacterium | reverse complement strand
CGAGGTCGCCGGTCATCAGCCGGTCGGCGTCGAGCGGCGGCACCACTTCGCGCACCGCGCGCACCGCCGCCGCCACACCCGGGCCGGGCCTGAGCGGCTCGTGGAATGAGAGCGCCTGGGCGGCATTGAGCGCCTCGATGGCAATCACCCAGCGGGCGTTCTCGAGGATCATCGCGCACTGACGGGCGGAAGTTGTGCCCATCGAGACGTGATCCTCCTGGTTGGCGCTGGTGGGGATCGAGTCGACCGATGCCGGATGCGCCAGCACCTTGTTCTCGCTCACAAGCGATGCGGCCGTGTACTGCGAGATCATCAGCCCGGAGTGCAAGCCGCCCTGTCGGGCCAGGAACGCCGGCAGCCCGCTCACCGCCGGATCCAGCATATGCTCGGTGCGCCGCTCGGAGATGTTGGCTAGCTCGGCGATGCCGATCTTGGCGTAGTCCATCGCCACCGCCACCGGCTGGCCGTGAAAGTTGCCGGCAGAGACCACCAGATCATCATCGGCAAAGACCAGCGGGTTGTCGGTGACGGAGTTGATCTCTCGCGTGAGCACGGCCGCCACGTGAGTGAGTGCATCGCGCGAGGCGCCGTGCACCTGCGGGATGCAGCGGAGCGAATAGGCATCCTGCACCTTGTCGCAATCGGCGTGGGAGGCGTGGATCGGCGAGTCGGCGGAGATGGTGTAGACGTTGGCGGCAGAGGCGACCGCGCCGGGATGTGGGCGCAGCCTGGTGACCCTGGGGTCGAACGGCGCACGGGTGCCCTTGAGCGCCTCCAGTGACATCGCCGCCGCGATGTCGGCGGCCGCGGCAAGCTCCAGCGCGTCGTACACTGCGAGCACGCCGATAGCGGTCATCGCCTGGGTGCCATTGATCAGTGCCAGACCTTCCTTGGCTTCCAGTTCGATCGGTGCCAGCCCGACCATCGCGAAGGCTTCGGTGGACGTGAGCACCTGGTCGCGCCACTGGACGTGTCCCTCGCCGATCAACGGCAGCGCCATATGGGCAAGCGGCGCGAGGTCGCCACTCGCCCCCACCGATCCCTGCGACGGGATGATCGGATGCACGCCCCGGTCGAGCATCTCAAGCAGCAATTGCACCACTTCGTAGCGGATGCCGCTGTTGCCCAATGCCAGCGACTGGGCACGCAGCAACAGCATCGCGCGCACCACGTCGGTGGGCAGCGGCTCACCCACACCCATCGCGTGCGACACGATCAGGTTGCGCTGCAATGCCTTGACGTCCTCGGGTGCGATCCGCTCGGTGGCCAGCTTGCCGAAGCCGGTGGTGACACCGTACACTGTGCGCCCCTCGTCGACCAGTCGCTCGATGTAGTGGCGCGACTCCTCCATTCTGGTGCGCGCCGCGGGAGTGATTGCCACGTCGGCGCCATCGCGCGCAACGCGCACCACATCTGCAAGCGACATCGGCTCACCGATCAACACGGAATCGTCGTTCACGCAACCTCCTCGCCACCAATGAAGACCTGCTGAACTGGAGAAGCACCAAGCGTATATGCGGCGACGCGCCAGTCATAGTCGGCCAGCACGGCAATGTCGGCCCGGGCACCGGGCACCAGCGCGCCCCGGTCGCGGAGACCCAGCGCCGCTGCGGCGTTTACCGTGGCCGCGTTGAGTGCCTCTGCCGGTGTCAGGCCGTTGATGCGCACTGCCAGCGCCATCGCGTGCTGGGTCGAGAACAGCGGCGACGATCCGGGATTGAGATCGGTTGCCACGGCGACAATCGCACCGGCATCGATCAGTGCCCGTCCGGGCGCCGCACCGATACCCAGATGCAGCGTCACTCCGGGCAGAACGGTGGCGACAGTGTCGCTGGCTGCAAGTGCTGCGATCTCGTCGGCACCGCTGGCCTCGAGGTGGTCGACCGACAGCGCGTGATGCTCAATCGCTGTTGCGACTCCGCCGATCGGGTGGAACTGGTCGGCGTGCGCCTTGACGGCCAGGCCGGCGGCGTCGGCGGCACGGAAGATCGCCGCGGCCTCGTCGGCGTGCCAGGATTCACGTTCGATGAACACGTCCACCGCGGCGGCAAGTTTGCGCTCGGCGACTCGCAGGATCAGGTCGTCGGTGACCATTCGCAGGTACGACGGTCGCTCTTCGCGGTCGGCTGGCGGCAGATGGATCAGCAGTGTGGGGACGATCCGCACCCGGGCCTTGTCCCGGATGGCACAGATCGCCTCAAGTGAGCGCAGCTCGGCCTCGGGCTCGAAGCCGTAGCCGCTCTTGATCTCGATGGTGGTGGCGCCGCTGGCCACCAGTGCCGCGATCCGCGGGCGGGCCAGTTCGATCAGTTCGACCACTGACGCGGCAGCGGTTGCCCGCACCGTGCTGCGGATGCCGCCGCCGGCGGCGAGGATTGCCTCGTAGTCGAC
>CBFGRM010000138.1:0-2408 GCA_965651205.1 uncultured bacterium | reverse complement strand
CCCCTCCCCCCGATCCAGCACTCGGTACTGCACCGCCTCCGCCACCTGCGCCGGCCCGATTTCATCATCACCCGCCAGATCCGCCAGCGTCCGCGCCAGCTTGAGCACCCGATGATATGCCCGTGCACTCAGCCCCAGCCGGTTGATCGCCCGCTTGAGCACCACCTCGGTGTCGGCGGTGAGCCGGACGAACCGCGCAATCTCCCTCGGACCCATATGTGCGTTGGCATACAGCCCAGGCGCTTCGCGGAATCGCTCCAGTTGACGCTGCCGTGCAGCCTCGACTCGCGCCCGGATCACCACGCTCGATTCCGCCGGCGTGCGGTCCACCAGGTCGGAATACGCCACAGCAGGCACGCTCAGGTGGATGTCCATCCGGTCAAGCAGCGGCCCGCTGATCCGCGCGAGGTAGCGCTGGATCGCCTGCGGCGGACAACAACACTTCCGAGTCGCGTCGCCAGCGTGACCGCAGGGACAGGGGTTCATCGCAGCCACGAACAGGAAGCGGGCCGGATAGCTGAGCGTCATCGCGGCCCGCGAGATGGTGACCTGACCATCCTCCAACGGCTGCCGCAACACCTCCAGCACGCTCGACGGCAACTCCGCAACCTCATCGAGAAACAGCACTCCGTGATGCGCCAGCGAAACTTCACCGGGACGAGGGATCGAACCGCCACCTATAAGCCCTGCATAGCTCACTGTGTGATGCGGCGCGCGAAACGGCCGGGTCGTGACGATCGCCTTTCCAGCAGGCAACAACCCGGCCACCGAGTGGATTCGGGTTACGTCCAGCGCCTCGGCCATCGTGAGCGCGGGCAGGATTCCTGGCAGCCGGCGTGCCAGCATTGTCTTTCCGGAACCCGGTGGGCCGACCATTATCAGGTTGTGCGCGCCCGCCGCTGCAACCTCCATCGCGCGCTTGGCGGCCGACTGCGCCCGCACATCGCTGAAGTCCGCCACATCAGACGCCGCGGAGCGAAGCAGTGCTTCCGCTTCGGTGCGTTCGACTGGCAGCGGCGCCGAGCCGCTGAGATGCGCACACACCTGAGTCAACGTGGCCGCCCCGCACACCCGCACGCCCTCGACCACCGCAGCCTCGGCGATGTTCGCGGCGGGCAGGATCACCTCGTCGCAGCCGAACGATGTCGCAGCCAGCGCAATCGGCAACGCACCACGGATCGGGCGGAGATCTCCCTCCAATCCCAGCTCGCCCAGCAACAGCACGCGATCGAGTCGATCGACATCGAGCTGACCCGAAGCCACAAGGATCCCGATCGCTATGGGCAGATCGAACGCGGCACCGCGCTTCTGGATGTCGGCCGGCGCGAGGTTGACGGTGATCCGGCGCAACGGCAAAGTGAAACCGGAATTGCCGAGCGCCGCGGCCACCCGCTCGCGACCCTCCTTCACCGCACCGAGTGGAAGGCCGACAGTGGTGAACGATGGCAGGCCATTGGTGATGTCGAGTTCCACCTCGACAGCAAAGGCGTCGACGCCGAGCACGGCAGCGGAGCGGATGCGGGCGAGCATCCGCCAACATCATCCTGCAACAGCCAGTGGCGAGGATCCTGACAATGCGAGATGGAGCGAAAAAGCGAGAAAGCGAGAAAGCGAAAAAGCGAGAGAGCCGAACAGCCTTCTCGCCTTCTCGCTTTCTAGCCTTCTCGCTTTCTAGCCTTCTCGCTTTCTAGCCTTCTCGCTTTCGCTGTTACCTCGAGTAGAACTCCACCACCAGCGACACTTCGCAGATCACCGGCACTTCGGCGCGAACCGGGTCGGTCGGGAACCGGATGCTGTGGCTCTCCGCGTCGACCTCGATGTAACTGGCGGGCTTGAAGCGCTCGCGCGAATCGACGATCAGCGGGATCTCCCGGCTGGCTGGCCGCAGCGTGACCACGTCGTTGGGGCCGATCCGGTGCGACGGCACGGTCGAGCGACGACCGTTGACATTGAAGTGGCCGTGTGCGGCGAGCTGCCGGGCCGCGAAGATCGTCGGCGCGAAACCGGCCCTCAGGATCACCGCGTCGAGGCGACGCTCCAGGAGCTGCAGCAGCCGCTCACCGGTGTTGCCGCGAAGCTTGGTGGCCTTGCGGTAGAGGGCCCGAAGCTGGCTCTCGCTGATGCCATACTGAGCCCGGAGCCGCTGCTTCTCGAGAAGCTGCTTGTGGTATTCACTCGACTTGCTCGGCCGACGCGAGGAGCCGTGCTGACCCGGAGGGGTCGGGCGGCGCTCGAGAATCCGGGCGGTCTTCGGAGAAACGGCAATGCCGAGACGGCGGGCGATGCGACCCTTTGGACCACGAAGCTTCACTGATGCAACTCGTCGAAAGATGGTGTAGGTACCGACCGGCTATCCGGCGCTAGCCCCATAAGGTAACCAATCGGCCCCCGCTCGGGGAATCCCCGGG
>CBFGRM010000137.1:0-2511 GCA_965651205.1 uncultured bacterium | reverse complement strand
GAGATCACGGCGGGGCGGTTCCGCGAGGACCTGTATTTCCGGCTCAACGTGATGCCGATCGCGGTGCCGCCGCTGCGCGAACACGCCGAGGACATTCCCGCCTTGGTGTCGCACTTCGTGGCGGTTCTGGGGCAGGGGCCTGGAATGACGCCGAAGCCGTTCAGCGGCGACGCGCTGCGCCGGTTGCAGCGACGCCAATGGCCCGGCAACGTGCGCGAACTGCGCAACGCGGTCGAACGACTGCTGATCCTGTCGCCGGGTGATGAGATCACCCGCGAGGACGTCGACCAGATCCTGCCGCCGGAGTCCGGCCCGCCGATCGATGCTGGCAAGCTTGCCAGCGAGGCGGCGGACCAGACCTTCCAGGAGTTTCGCGAGGACGCCGAGCGGGCGTTCCTGGTGGCGCGCTTGCGCGAGCACTACTGGAACGTGGCGGAGACGGCGCGGGTACTCGGGATGCCGCGCTCCAATCTGTACAACAAGATCGAGAAGTACGGCATCGACCGGGAGCGCTAGATGAGTGGCGAACGCGATTGGGACAAGGAACTCGCCGAGATCGACCGGCTGATGGGCGCCGACAAGCCGGCCGCACCGGATCCGGCGCCGAAATCGGGACCTCCGGCTGCTCCGGCAGAGCGTGCGCCTGCTGCAAGGTCCACCGGACCGGCAACCGCCCGTCCCACCGTCGGTGCGCTACGCGCCTGGCTGGTGGCACTGCTCGGCCCGGTTGGCGCGGCTGCGCTGGCGGTGTGGCCCTATCACAATGAGTGTGGAACCGGGCTCTTGTTGTACCTTGTGGGAGTGCTGGCGATCTTCGGTGCCGCAATATGGACGATGCGGCTCGCCTGGGTTTCGCGGCGTGCCACTGTGATGATACTCGGCATACTGACCTTACTGGCCGCGTGTGCGCTTGCGGCACTCGAAATTTCTCCCCGGGTGGGCTACGCCAGGGCGTCGCTCACCTGGACCTGCTCCACCTGAACCGGAACGCGTGATGGCAAAGAGTTTCAAGAACTTCATCGGTGGCCGCTGGGTCGCTCCGTCGACCGGCCGCTACTTCGTCAACACCAACCCTGCCGACACCTCGGACGTGATCGGCCGCTTCCCGGAGTCGGGCAAGGCCGACATCGACGCGGCGGTCAAGTCGGCGCAGGAGGGCTTCGCGCGCTGGAGTCGCACCCCGGCACCGCTGCGTGGCGACGTGCTCCGCCGGGTGGGTGACATCCTGGTCGCGCGCAAGGAAGAGATCGCCGACGCGATGACGCGCGAAATGGGCAAGGTGCTGGACGAGACCCGCGGCGACGTGCAGGAGGGAATCGACACCGCCTACTACGCCGCCACCGAGGGCCGACGGCTGTTCGGGCACACTGTTCCGTCGGAACTGCGCCGGAAGTGGGCGATGAGCGTGCGGCGCCCGATCGGCGTGTGCGGCCTGATCACTCCGTTCAACTTCCCGATGGCGATTCCCACCTGGAAGGCGTTCCCGGCACTGCTGTGCGGCAACAGCGTGATCCTCAAGCCGTCCGAGGACGTGCCGCACACCGCCACCATCCTGGTCGAGATCCTGCTCGAGGCCGGCCTGCCACCCGAGGTGATCCAGCTCGTCCACGGCGGTGAAGAAGCCGGCAAGGCACTGGTGGCGCATCCCAAGGTGCCTGTGATCTCGTTCACCGGTTCCACCGAGACCGGCTCCAGGATCGGCGAGGTGTGCGGCAGGATGCACAAGCGCCTCTCGCTCGAGATGGGCGGCAAGAACGCCCAGATCGTGATGGACGACGCCGACCTCGACCTGGCGCTCGACGGCGTGCTGTGGGGTGCGTTCGGCACCACCGGCCAGCGCTGCACTGCCACCTCGCGCCTGATCGTCCACCGCAAGGTCCACGACAAGCTGGTCGACCGGCTGGTGGAGGCGGCGGAAAAGCTGGTGCTGGGTGATGGCCGCGAGAAGCGCACCCAGGTCGGCCCGCTGATTCACGAGGCGGCCCGCGACAAGGTCGAGAAGTACGTCGAGATCGGCAAGGAGCAGGGCGCCGAGCTGGCCTGTGGCGGCTATCGCCCGCGTGGCGCCCGGACCCGCAACGGCTGGTTCTACAAGCCGACGGTCTTCGTGGGCGTGCGCAAGGGTTCGCGGCTGGCCGTGGAGGAGATCTTCGGGCCGGTGCTGTCGGTGATTCGCGTCAACTCGCTGGACGATGCCATCAGGGTCAACAACGAGGTCAAGTACGGCCTCTCGTCGGCACTCTACACCGGCAATGTCAACAATGCGTTCCGGGCGATGGAAGAGCTCGACAACGGCATCACCTACGTAAACGCGCCGACCATCGGAGCCGAGGCACATCTGCCGTTCGGCGGCGTGAAGCAGACCGGCAACGGCCACCGCGAGGGTGGCTGGGAAGTGTTCGAGTTCTACTCGGAGACCAAGGTCAACTACATCGACTATTCCGGCACGCTGCAGCGGGCGCAGTTGGATACGTACGAATAATTCGGGACACGATCGGGACGCGGCCGCGT
>CBFGRM010000136.1:0-2590 GCA_965651205.1 uncultured bacterium | reverse complement strand
GCGTCGCGCTGCTCTTCCCCGAGGTGGATGATCGCGACGTCGGCTCCCTCGCGCGCAAACAGCACCGCGACACTGCGACCGATGCCGGAGTCACCACCAGAGATCAGGGCGACATCACCCTCGAGCTTGCCAGCGGCACGATACTTGGGTGCCAGGTAGCGGGGCCGCGGCGCCATCTTCGCCTCCAGCCCCGGTGGAGATATCGGTTGCTCGGGAAATGGCGGCCTCGGTTGCTTCGGTACGGACCGACCCATCGGAAACCTCCGGTCATCACGCGGCGGCGGGGGAGCCTTCACCTACTGACCGTTGCGGGCACCGGCGCTTGCACAAGCCATCCCCTTTCCGTGATTGCGGCGACCCGCTAGGTTTCGGCCTTGCGGCATCCCACCTCGAGCCCCTGGTTCCTGGGGCAACGCTCGCAACTGACGCATCACCTCATCGCGCCGGATGGTCCGGCCGGCTTGCGTGGTGCCCGACACCGGACTTCTGCTTGACCTTTGCATCACTGGGGTTGCACCCCTCGCTGGTTCGTGCCACCGACACACTCGGCTTTACCAATCCGACACCCATTCAGACCGAGGCGATCCCGGCCGCACTGGCCGGTCGCGACCTGTTGGCCTGTGCCGCCACCGGCAGCGGCAAGACGGCGGCCTTCCTGCTGCCAATCCTGCACAGGCTGCTCGACACCCCCAAGGGCACCACGCGGGCGCTGGTGCTGGCGCCGACCCGCGAGCTGGCGCTGCAGATCCTCGACGACCTCAGGGATCTCACCCGCAACACCCGCATCACCGGAGCCGCGATTCACGGTGGCGTGGGGATGGGTCCGCAGGAAGCGGCCATCCGCAAGGGCGTCGACGTGCTGATCGCCACGCCGGGTCGCCTGCTCGACCATTTCGGCCAGGGATACGCCCCGCTCAAGGGCCTGGAATTCCTCGTCTTCGACGAGGCCGACCGGATGCTCGATATGGGCTTCCTGCCCGATATCCGCCGGATCCTCAGTCACATCCCCAAGCCGGCCCAGACCCTGTTCTTCAGTGCCACGATGCCGGCACCGATCGCGGCACTCACGCGCGAGATGCTCAGCAACCCGGTGAAGATCGCGTTGCAGCGCAAGGCCGCGCCGGCACGGGGAATCACCCAGGCGATCTACCCGGTGCCGGCGGGACTCAAGTCGGCGCTGCTGGTGGAGTTGCTCAGGAGCGGCACGATGGCGGAGGCACTGGTGTTCACCCGCACCAAGCATCGGGCCGACCGGCTCGCCAAGCTGCTCAACAAGGCAGGAATCAGCGCCGAGCGGATTCACGGCAATCGCTCGCAGCCGCAGCGGACCAAGGCGCTGGACGGCTTCAAGTCGGGGCAGTTCCGGGTACTGGTGGCGACCGACATCGCTGCCCGCGGCATCGACGTCGAGGCGCTCGGTCACGTCGTCAATTTCGATGTGCCGGCGGTGGCCGAAGACTACATCCATCGCGTTGGGCGTACGGCACGCGCGGAGATGACCGGCGAGGCGTTCACGCTGGTCGCGCCGGAAGACGAGAGCGATATGGCCAGGATCGAGCGTGCAGTCGGCAAGAAGTTGCCGCGGGTGCGACTCGAAGGCTTCAGCTACGATGCCCCCACCGAACCGCCGCTTGAGATCCCGCTGGCGGAACGAATTGCGGCCATCCGCGCCACCAAGCGGGAGCAGCGCGAGCGGGCCGCGGCCAAGCAGGCTCGACAGGGAGCGCCGGTGGCAGCCGGTCGCGCTGCGGGCGGGCGTCCCACCCGCAGGCGCGGCAGGCGATAGCAGGGATGAGGCTGGTTCTGGGCCCTGGGATCGTCAAAGCCCGGGGCTCACGGCTCATCCCCGCCGGTCACCCCCGCCAGTAATTGTTTGCGGCAGCCACCGTCTGAAAGTTGATCGCCACGACCTGCGAGGCCGCCGTGAGCGAATCGGCGTCGTTGGCGTACACCGGTCGCAACTTCTTGAGCACTTCGGTGTCGGGCTGGGTGTACTTGACTCCGCGACGACTCAGCGTGATGGCCAACTCGAACCCCTCCTGCGGGGTGGCGGTCACCAGGGAAGTGAGCCACTGATCGGACATCGTCAGGTTGCTCCTTGCAAGGTGCGCGACAGTGCGCACATCTCAACCTAACCCAGTCCGCTCCGTTACAGGATCGGCAGCACCCCTTGCGCAGCCGCGATTCTGGCGGATCTTCAGGTCAGGTGCCTGGGCACCCATTTCCCACAACCAGATGCGAGGAGCAAGGCAATGGATCTCACGTCCCTGCTGGTGCAGTTGGTGAGCGGTGCCGTCGGTGGCAACGTCGCCGGTGCGGTCAACAAGTCCAAGTCCCTCGGCCCGACGCTCAACTCCATTCTCGGCGCACTGGGAGGACTGGGAGGCGGCCAGCTCCTGGGCGGCACGCTGGCCGATGTGTTCGGCAACGTCACCGCGGGCAACGCCACCGCGTCGGGTCTGGTCGGGCTGCTGCTGCCGCTGATCGTGGGGATGCTCAAGAAGCCGGCAGGGCAGCAGTAGCAAAGCGAGAAGGCGAGAAAGCGAGAAGGCGCTTTCTCGCTTTCTCGCCTTCTCGCTTTTCTACCACC
>CBFGRM010000135.1:0-2602 GCA_965651205.1 uncultured bacterium | reverse complement strand
TTCTCCCTTCTCCCTTCTCCCTTTCCGGTGTGCATTGCCGCTAGACTTGAGCGTCACCGTCGCCCAACCCAGAGGCCAGATGTACCAGCGTCTAGCGGCAGCCAACCGATGAGCAGCTTCGTTGCCCGGATCCAGCTCCGGACCGGGCGCGTCGTGCTCGACGCGCTGGCCAGCGTCGGCCGGTTTGCTGGTCTCGCGGGCGAGATGGCCCGGGGCGCCAGCGAGGTCCGGGTGTGGCTGCCGCGCACCCTCAGCGAGGCGCACAACATCGGAATCGGCTCGCTGTTCATCGTGCTGCTGATCTCCGCGTTTGCCGGTGGCGTCACCGCGTTGCAGGCCGGCTACCAGTTCACCGGCAACATTCCCATCTATGTCGTGGGAGCGATCGTCACCCAGAGCATCGTGCTGGAACTGGGTCCCGTGCTGGTGGGCCTGATCCTGGCCGGCAGGATCGGTGCGCGCTACGCCGCCGAGCTCGGCACGATGCGGGTGACCGAGCAGATCGACGCGCTGGAGTCGCTGGGAAGGTCACCGGCGAGCCACCTGTTGCTGCCGCGGGTGCTGGCGTGCGTGCTGATGATCCCGGTGCTGGTGGTGTTCGCCGACGTGATGGCGCTGGTTGCCGGCTGGTTCATCTCCAAGCAGTCGCTGCCGATCACCGACCAGGATTTCGCCTACGGCGCCAGGATCTTCTGGCAGCCGTTCAACGCGTGGTATTCACTGATCAAGGCGGCGTTCTTTGCAGCCACGATCGGGCTGGTGTCCTGCTATTACGGCTACAACACGCAACACGGCGCCGCCGGGGTGGGTCGCTCGACCACCGGTGCCGTGGTGAGCAGCTCGGTGCTGATCCTGCTGCTCGACCTCGTCCTCGCCAAACTGCTGCTGGTGCCGTGATCAGGATCCGGGACGTGCACAAGCGCTTCGGCGCCCTGGTCGTCCTCGACGGCGTCACGCTCGACGTTGAGGAGGGCGAGACGATGGCGCTGCTGGGACCATCGGGCACCGGCAAGAGCGTGTTGCTCAAGCACATCATCGGGCTGATCAAGCCCGACTCGGGCGACATCGACGTCGACGGCCTGAATGTCCCGACCCTGGACCGGGAGTCGCTGGCAAGGTTGCGCCGCACCATCGGATACGTGTTCCAGAACGGCGCCCTGTTCGACTCCGACAACGTGTACGAGAACATCCGGATGGGGCTCACCGACCCGGACCAGTTCAACGACGACGAGTACGCCCGCGAACGGGTCGCCGAGTGCCTGCGGCTGGTGAACCTGCCGGAATCGACGATGACCAAGATGCCCTCGGAACTGTCGGGAGGGATGCGCAAGCGGGTGGGGATCTCTCGCGCAATCGCAGGCAAGCCCAAGTACGTGCTGTACGACGAGCCGACTTCGGGACTCGATCCGGTCAACTCCGACATCATCGACGGCCTGATCCGCCGCCTCAACGACGAGCTAGGCGTCACCGGGATAATGGTCACTCACGATGTGCGCGGTGCATTCCGCACCGCCGACAGGATCGCGCTGCTCACCGGCGGGCGGGTCGTGGCGCAGGGCACACCCGACGAGTTTCGCGCGTCGCCGGTGCCCGAGGTGCGCGCCTTCCTGGAACGCGACTTCGACCTTGCCCCACTCGACACGGGACTGCTGCAATGAACTCATATCACAAGGAAGCAACCGTCGGCCTGCTGGTGCTGCTGGCGATCGTCGCGTTCGTCCTGGGCGCGATGTGGTTGCGGGGCCAGTCGTGGGGCAACCCGCCAACGCTGCGGGTGGCGTACGAGGACATCGGCAACCTCAAGTCGGGTTCACCGGTGCTCATTTCCGGTGCGGTGGTGGGTCGGGTGGAAGAGCTGCGGCTCGAGCGGCTCGGCCGGGTGATCGTGGTCGCGACCTACGACGACGAGCTGGTCACTCCCACGGTCAACGCAACCGCCACCATCCGCGGCGTGGGTATGCTGGGTGATATGGTGATCGACCTCGATCCGGGCACCGGTGCGCCGATCGACGACGAGACGATCATCGAGGGCACGATGTCGCCCGGCCTGGCCGAACTGGGCAGTTCGCTGGCTGCCAACGCCAACACCGCGCTCACGTCGCTCAACGCGATGCTCGACACCGCACTGGTGTCCGACCTGCGCGCCACGCTGCAGTCCACCGAACGGGTGATGCGGTATTTTGCCGACGATCGCAACGGCCCCACCGCCGAGGTCAACGCCACGATGCAGCAACTGCAGGCGGTGTCAGCCCGTTTCGACAGCGCACTGCAGGGAGTGGACACCCGCGCGCTCACGGCGCGGTTCGACTCGACCCTCCGCACCGCCAGCGTGCTGTCGGAGCGGCTGTCGGGAATGACCGAGCGGATGGACTCGCTGCTCACCGGCATCAACGCCGGCCGGGGCACCCTCGGCAAGCTGGCCAGCGACTCGAGTCTTTACGACGAACTGCAGAAGACCCTGGCTGCCAGCCGGGCGCTGATCGACTCGCTGGCAAACCATCCCGAGAAGCTGGGGATCACGGTGCGGATCTTCTGAAGGGAGAAGGGAGAAGGGAGAAGGGAGAAGTGTGTGCATTCTCCCTTCTCCCTTCTCCCTTCTCCC
>CBFGRM010000134.1:0-2644 GCA_965651205.1 uncultured bacterium | reverse complement strand
CCAACCGCGGCCGAAAGGCCGCGGACTAACGGCGCACCAAACCCGTGGCTGGCGGGCTCCGAGCGACCTGGCTGGTTCAGCGCAGATCAGCTCTCGAACTGGAACAGGTCGTCGAGCTTGGTGAGCACCAGCAGGTATTCCAATTCGGGACCCACACCGCGGAGCACCACCGAGAGGCGACGATCGGCGGCGTGGCGCTGGATCAGGATCAGGGCACCCAGGCCGGAGGAATCGACTTCGCGCGTGGCGCCCAGGTCGATGACCAGTTCGCCCTCGCCCACGGCGAGTTCCCCCAGGAGCTGGTTGGCTGCCTGGCGGAAATCGTCCCTGGTCGAGAGTCCGAGCAGGGCTGGGGCATCCAGAACCCGTCGGGGACGGGGGGCGTGCGACACGGTCAAGCCATTCCTCCAGGCGGCGGTGGGGGGACACCTGGCCGGATGTTGAGCAAGGCCCTTGCCACGGCGCGGACTCCGCCCGAGGTGTCGCGTTTATTGACGAATCGCCGAGCCGGGGATCCTGCCGTGGCGGGCGGGCCGCTGCGGAATCCCGTCCCGGCTCGCATTAGCTTCCCCGGTATCACACCCGAACGGAGCCCGTCCCGATGGCCGACCAGCTCGCCACCCTGCTCTTCGAGGACCGCCGCTTCCCGCCCCCGCCCCAGTTTGCGGCGCGGGCCGCCGGGATCGAGGCCCTTCACGACCACGCCAGCCGCGACCGGATCGGCTACTGGGAGGAGGAGGCGCGCCGACTCGACTGGATCACTCCCTGGCACACCGCGCTCGACTGGCAACTGCCGCACGCCAAGTGGTTCGTGGGCGGCACCCTCAACGCCTCGGTCAATTGTCTCGATCGCCACCTCACCGGGGTGCGCCGCAACCAGGCCGCCCTGATCTGGGAGGGCGAACCCGGCGACCAGCGGGTGCTCACCTACCGCGAACTGCATCGCGAGGTATGTCGCGCCGCCAACGCGCTGCGCCGACTGGGCGTGGGACGCGGCGACCGGGTTGCCATCTACCTGCCGATGATCCCCGAGGCGGTGATCGCGATGCTGGCCTGCGCCAGGATCGGGGCGATCCACTCGGTGGTGTTCGGTGGCTTCTCGTCGCAGTCACTTCGCGACCGGATCAATGACGCCGGTGCCCGCTGCCTGATCACCGCCGACGGCGGTTATCGCCGTGGCAGCGTGGTGCCGCTGAAGCGCTTTTCCGACGAGGCGCTGCAGGACTGTCCCACCATCACCGACGTGCTGGTGGTGCATCGTGGTGGCGGTGCGATCGACGCCACGCAATGTCCGATGAAGAAGGGACGCGATCACTGGTGGCACCGTGTGCTCGATGGCGAGCCGGGCCAGGCCGAACCCGAGGCGATGGACGCCGAGGACCTGCTGTTCATCCTGTACACCAGCGGCACCACCGGCAAGCCGAAGGGAATCGTGCACACCACCGGCGGATACCTGGTGCACGCCGCTTCGACCACCCGCACGGTGTTCGACCTGCAGGATGGCGACGTGTTCTTCTGCACCGCCGACATCGGCTGGGTGACCGGCCATTCCTATGTGGTGTACGGTCCGCTTGCCAACGGCACCACGGTGATGATGTACGAGGGCGCACCTGACTGGCCCGAGCGCGACCGCTTCTGGGACATCTGCGAACGTCACGGCGTGACGGTGCTGTACACCGCACCGACCGCGATCCGCGCCTTCCTGAAGTGGGGACCGGAGCACCCCGCCGGCCACGACCTGTCGTCGCTCCGGCTGCTGGGCAGTGTCGGTGAACCGATCAACCCCGAGGCGTGGATCTGGTATCACGAACACATCGGCGGGGCGCGCTGTCCGATCGTCGACACCTGGTGGCAGACCGAGACCGGCGGGATAATGATCACCCCGCTGGCACCGGTCACCACCACCAAGCCGGGCTCCGCCACCACTCCCTATCCGGGGATCGAGGTGGAGCTGGTCGACGCCAGCGGCAACGTGGTGGAGGGAGCCGGGGGCGGCTTCCTCACCATCACGTCGCCCTGGCCGGGAATGCTGCGCACCATCTACAACGACGACGAGCGCTATCGCGAGACCTACTGGAACCGCTTCCCCGGGCGCTACTTCGCCGGCGACGGCGCCAAGCGCGACGAGGATGGCTACTGGTGGATCCTCGGTCGTGTCGACGACGTGCTCAACGTGGCGGGTCACCGGATCGGCACGATGGAGGTCGAGAGCGCCCTGGTCGACCATCCGTCGGTGGCCGAGGCGGCGGTGGTGGGCAAGACGCACGACCTCAAGGGCCAGGCGATTGCAGCGTTCGTGACGCTCAAGGAGGGCAATCAGCCGTCGCCGTCACTGCGCGACGAGTTGCGCGCCCACGTCGGCAGCAAGATCGGCGCGATCGCCAAGCCCGACGACATCCTGTTCAGCGCCGACCTTCCCAAGACCCGCAGCGGCAAGATTATGCGCCGACTGCTGCGCGACATCGCCGAGGGTCGCGCACTGGGCGACACCACCACGCTGGCCGATCCCGGCGTGGTGGCGAAGCTGCGGGATGAGTACGAGGAGAAGGAGTGAGAAAGCGAGAAAGCGAGAGAGCGAGAAAGCGAGAAAGCGAGAGAGCGAGAAAGCGAGAGAGCGAGAGAGCGAGAAAGCTTTCCTGGCTCA
>CBFGRM010000133.1:0-2841 GCA_965651205.1 uncultured bacterium | reverse complement strand
CAGAATAACACCAATAAACACTTGACATACTGGGGAGATTGTGGCAGACTTGGGCCGACCTGCTCTGGCGGGCCCTGTCTCTACCCGATTGAGGAGCTTCCCCGATGCGTTCCGCCCCAGTTGCCGCTGTCCTCGGCCTGATCGGCACTCTCACCCTGGCGTGCAGTGACACCGTACAGCCATCCCCTGAGCCACCCGAACCGACGTTGGATCCGGCCCTGGTCGCCCAGGGCAAGGAGATCTTCCGCTACGACACCTTCGGCGACGAAGTGTTCTGGACCGACACGCTTCGCATCCACGACGTGATCACCGCCGCCGTCACGCCGGAGCTTGCCCTCAGCCTCGGCGTGCAGGTCGACATCGATGCGATTCCTGCCTCGGTTCGGGACGCGATTGCCGCGGGAAAGGTCGACCTGAAGAGTCCGGCCACCACCGTGACGCTCCTCAAGCTGGGTGCGGTGGTCGGCTTGATGGGCCACGTCGAGACCATCGACGGGCGCGACACGCTCACCAGTATCGGAGTCACCTGCGCCTTCTGTCACTCGACGGTCGACAACTCCTTTGCGCCCGGTATCGGTCGCCGTCAGGACGGCTTTGCCAACACCAGGCTCAATCCCGGCGCAATCATCGCCACGTCGCCGGCTCTCACCGAGGCTCAGCGCGCCGTCTATTCCAGTTGGGGACCCGGTCTGTATGATCCGCGCTTCTCGATCGACGGCAAGAACACGCCGATCGTGATCCCGCCGGCCTACGGACTGGCTCGGGTGAGCCACGAGACGTTTACCGGTGACGGCCCGGTCAGCTACTGGAACGCCTATGTCGCCGTGACCCAGATGCACGGTCAGGGCAACTTCAGCGATTCGCGCCTGGGGATCGTGCGCACCGCGTCACCCGACCTGGTCACGTCCAAGCTGCCGGCGCTGCGCGCCTACCAGCTCAGCCTCAATGCGCCTGCGCCTCCGGCGGGGTCATTCGATGTTGCCGCCTCGGCGCGCGGTCGCGAATTGTTCAACGGCAAGGCACGCTGCAGCAGTTGTCACCTCGGCATCGCCCTCACCGACATCAACCTGGGTCGCCGCCACGCCGCGGAAGCGACGGGGATGGATCCGGCATACGCGATGCGCACAGCAGAGAAGCGCTACCGCACCACGCCGTTGCGCGGGCTGTGGCAGCACGCGCCGTACTTCCACGATGGCAGCGCCGCAACTCTCGAGGAAGTTGTCGAGCACTATCGGGAACATTTCAACCTGCAGTTGTCACCAGCCGAGCGTTCCGACCTGGTGGAATACCTGAAGTCGCTGTAGGAGTCGGACCACGGCTCTGGCCGCGACTGAGCGCCAGTCGTGGCCCGGATCTCCGCAGGACATCGCAGTACCGCTCGCCCCTCATCCACCGGTTCGTCGCTTTGCGGCGGGCCGGTCTCGCCATTCCCATCCATCGGCCGAAGTCGGCCGCGTGATTGTTCAATTCCATCCTGGATTGCCGCTATGAGGATGTCGAGGTTGATGTCCTTGAGCGCCTTGAACTTGATGCAGTACCCTGTGACATCAGCCTTGCCGATGGAGGCGCCGTACTTCGCTGGCGCGGTGGCCGAGGCATCAAGGTCCGACCTCAGCAATCGCGCGTGATATAGTTGCCGCACACTACTCGCTCGGCATCACGTCGTCGGCAAGATGCCAGAACTCGATCACGGGCGGGCCGGCGAGGAACTCAGCAGCCTTCGCGATGAAGGCGTCCAGATGTGGCGTCTGCATATGCGGCCCGGTGTATGCCTCCTGGCTTGTCGAGCGCTCATACAGCATAAGGCGCGACGGATCACCGGCGTCGATATGCAGCCGGATGCCGAGGCAGTCTGGCTCAAGAGCGACGACCTCCCGAATCAAGGCGCGGAGTTCCGTGCTCGTCCGGGCGCTTTGTGCGGGTTGCGCCTGATAGTGAATCACAACAACAACAGGATCTTGAGCCATTGTTGCCTCAGGAAAGTTGAACGGTCTCAGTGACCACGGTCACGGGCGACAGCCACTGCACGCGCTGTGTCGAGAAGCGGATCCCCTGTCTCGTTGGGATCACTGCCCAGGCCCTGGGCGAGCTGGTCGGGGAGATTCGCGCGCTGGAGGAGCGGGCGGATGCCGTACGCACCTCACTGACCTCACTGGTGCACCACATGCCGGATGCGCAGCGCTTGATGACCGTCCCCGGGATCGGCGTCCTCACCGCGACGGCGATGGTGGCCTGCGTCGGTGACATCCGCCGCTTCCGCTCCGGGCGCCACTTCGCCAGCTGGCTGGGCCTCACGCCGCGCGAGCATGCCAGTGGGGCATCCCGCCGACTCGGATCCATCACCCGCAGAGGCAACAGCTACCTGAGGATGCTGCTGATCCACGGTGCGCGCTCGGCGCTCCGTGCCGGGGTGGTGACGGAGCATCCGGACGACCTCCGCACGTGGGCCAAGGAGGTGTCCATTCGCCATTGCCACAACGTGGCCGCGGTCGCCCTGGCGAACAAACTCGCCCGAGTCTACTGGCGTACCTGGCGAGACGGCCGGGACTTCGAGCGGCGCGCGCCGCGAGGGGAGGCACAGGTCACCGACTGCTGAACGATCATCACGATGGCGACCGGTCGGACCGGCGTGGGGCAGAGCCGATAACACGCATGGCCCTCGGAGCCGCGACAAGCGATTGGCTCCCCACGCGCGACTTACCATCGTGGCCAGGGCACGACGCCCCAATCACGGGCCGGAGATACGACTGCAGTCGACCCCGCGCCGTCGAGGATGATCTGGCATCCGGAACACCAACACACCGCCCCTTGCGCAAACTGGGGGAGGAGTCCAGATACGCG
>CBFGRM010000132.1:0-2910 GCA_965651205.1 uncultured bacterium | reverse complement strand
GGCGCCGTCTCCAGAAACTCGACATCCTTGCCGGCCTCGATTCCGTGGCGCATCGCCCATTCGTCCTCGAACAGCAGGATCGAGGCGCCCTTGACGTCGTAGAGCCGCATTCGCGAGCGGCCTTCGACCAGTCGATTGATGTCGTCATCATTGCCGCGGACCCAGCGGGCGAACCGGAACGGCATCGGTTCGAGCGTGGCGCGCACGCCGTATTCGTTCTCCAGTCGGTGCAGCAGCACGTCGAACTGCAGTTGTCCCACCGCACCGACGATCGCCACCGGTCCGGCGATCGAGTCCTGGTAGAACACCTGCACAGCGCCTTCTTCCGCCAGTTGCCTGAGGCCGGTGTCAAGGTGCTTGCGGCGGAGCGGATCTCGCAGCACGACCCGGGCATAAAAGGTCGGTGCGAAGCGCGGGATGCCGAGGAACTCGACGTCGCCCTTTTCGGAAAGCGAATCGCTCACGCGCAGGTTGCCTCGGTCGAGCACGCCGATCACGTCGCCCGGCCAGGCCTCCTCCACTTCGGTTCGTTCCTGTGCCAGGAACTGTTGTGGTTGAGCCAGTCGGAGCGACTTGCCGGTGCGGGCCAGCGACACTGTCATCCCGGCCCGGAAGTGTCCTGACACGATTCGCACGAAGGCGATCCGGTCGCGGTGCCGGGGATCCATATTCGCCTGGATCTTGAAGACGAAGCCGGTGAAGTCGGGATCGGTGGGATACACCACGCGACCTTCCGCCTCGCGCGGCAGCGGTGGTGGTGCGTGGGCCAGGAAGTCCTCGAAGAACGGTGCCACGCCGAAGTTGGTGAGTGCGGAGCCGAAGTACATCGGTGACAGCTCGCCACTCCTGATCAGCTCCTCATCCCACGGCGTTCCGGCGTGCTCCAGCAGTTCCAGTTCCTCAAGCAGCACTGCCAGCGACTCCGCGCCGAGTGCGTCGGCCAGCGCCGGATCGTCGAGCGACAGTCGACGGGACCTGGTCTGGCTGGCGCCGTGGTCTGCGGCGCGATCGAACAACAGCACCTCGCGCCGGTGTCGATCGGTCACTCCCACGAAGCCGGCGCCGGTATTGACCGGCCAGGTGACCGGATGGATCGCGATGCCGAGGTCGGCCTCGACATCGCTGATCAGCTGGAGCGGATTGCCGCCGGGGCGGTCGCACTTGTTGACGAAGGTGAAGATCGGCATCCGGCGCAGCTTGCAGACCTCGAACAACTGGCGGGTGCGCTCCTCGACGCCGCGACGGTTGTCGAGCAGCATCACAGCGGAATCGGCCGCCACCAGGGTGCGGTAGGTGTCCTCGGAGAAGTCGGCGTGACCGGGGGTGTCGAGCAGGTTCACCTTGCAGTTGGCGTACTCGAACTGCATCACGCTCGACGTCACCGAGATGCCGCGTTCGCGCTCCAGTGCCATCCAGTCGGAAGTGGCGTGCCTGGCGGCTCGTCGGGCCTTGACCGAACCGGCCAGGTGGATGGCCCCGCCGTACAGCAGCAGCTTCTCGGTGAGGGTAGTCTTGCCGGCGTCGGGGTGCGAGATGATCGCGAAGGTGCGGCGATTGGTGATGGGCTGCGTCATCGCGAGAATCTATCAGGGGCATAGGGGACCGGCACGCCCGGCCCGTCCCGGATACGCGGATCGTCGTAGGAGCCGGGCACGCCCGGCCCGCAGACAATAGATTTCCGAATGGCCTCCAATTCCGTCACACCCCGGCACCTGATCGCCGTCACCGCCCTGATCTCGGGCGTGGTGGCGCTGTATCTCCACCTCTGGAAGCTCGGCCTGGCGGGGGTGCTGGCCTGCGGCGGCAGCGGCGGCTGCGCAGCGGTGCAGTTCTCGCCGTGGTCGTGGTTCCTGGGTGTGGACGTGGCGCTGATCGGCACCATCGGCTACACCCTGATCCTGGTCACCGCCCTCATCGGCGTCAGTCCCGGCCGGATCCACGACCGCCGCTGGACAGTCGCACTGGCGGCACTGATCATCCCGGCGTTCATCTTCACGCTGAGGCTCAAGTACTACGAGTTCTTCGTGATGAAGACGTTCTGCCCGTGGTGCGCCGTGTCGGCCGTCACCATCACGCTGCACCTGCTGTTGGTGGGCCTGGATTGGCGGCGGACCCAGAGGGGCGGGGCAGGCCCGGCCGGTCCTGAACACGTCCCGATCCCGTAGGGGCCGGGCACGCCCGGCCCGTCCGGAATACGCCCCGATCGTACGATCATCGTTTCACCACCACCACGGGCGGGGCGTGCCCCGCCCCTACAACCATCGTTTCGCCATCGCCACGGGCGGGGCGTGCCCCGCCCCTACGACAATCGCATCAACCACCGCTCCGGATTCTGCTCGATATACTGCCTGATCTTGCGACATTCCGACTCGGATCGAATCACCCGCTCGTGAAAGCTGCGCTGCCAAATCGTTCCGTCGACACCGCATTCCCGGCGGATGGTTCTGGTAGCTGCGGACTTGAACGCTCCCATTATGTCGCTGAGGGAGCGCTGCCGATCGCTGCGATCCTCGAGGATCAGGATCCCGTGCACGTGATCCGGCATCAGGATGAAGCTGTCGAGCTCGACGTTGTCGAAATGTTCCGGGATTGCAAACCAGCATCGCCTGACTACTTCGCCCGCGGCTGTGGCACCAAGCCGGTCCCCCGCGACCTGCGCAAGAATCGGGCGTCGTCGGGCAGTACACACCGTCACGAAGTACCATCCCGAACTGGTGTAGTCGAAATCTGGCAGGCGGATCGAGCGCCGATCCGGAAGATTCATCGTCCCCTCCTGCCGCACGATACGACGGGAGAGTGTCGATGGTGGTCGCATAATGATGCCGGGCAGTTCCGGATTCCGCAGAATCGCATCCACCCCGTAGGGGCCGGGCACGCCCGGCCCGTCCGGAATACGCCCCGATCGTACGA
>CBFGRM010000131.1:0-3024 GCA_965651205.1 uncultured bacterium | reverse complement strand
AGAGAGCGAGAGAGCTGGATCGCCTTCTCGCTTTCTCGCCTTCTCGCTTTCTCGCTTTCTCGCTCTCCTACCAGGCGCCAGCCAGTTCCTGGCGCGCTGCCCACGTTGCCACCCGGGAGGCGAGGAGGCGGGCCACCAGGCGAGCGGTGGCCTCATCCTCCTCGCGGAACCAGCCGCTGCTTTCGTGGCCGAGCCAGAGCCAACCCACCAGTTCGCCGGCGACCTCCAGTCGGGCTGCGATCAGCGACCGCTGCCGGGCCGCTCCCCGGTGGTGGTCGTGGCCCGGCCATTCCAGTTCCAGTTCCGGCAGGTCGGCCACTCGAGCAATCTCGCGGTAGCCGATCCGGTGGACCACGCCGTCGATCCGATCGAGGTCGGCCGGCGGGAGGCCGGCGACACCGCGACCCCAATCACTGCCCAGCAGTGCCCAGCAGTCAGGGGCGGGCGCGACGGCGATCAGTTCGAGCCGGTCGTGTGGCAGCAATGCCCCGATTGCGTCGGATGCGAGCTGCACCAGATCCTCACCCTCGCGAGCTCGGTCCATCGCGTCGAGCAGCGCCTCGGTGAGTCCGGCCACCACCGCGGTCGGCTCCTCGGTGACGGTGGCCGGCGTCACCCACGGCAGCGCGGCCAGGCGTCGGCAGGTGGTCGACAGCATCGCCGCCATCCGGTCGAGTTGGCGCAGATCGTCGCGGCTGTAGCCGTTCTCGGCGAACTGGCCCGCCACCAGGAGACCTACGTCCTGGACTTCGGAACGGATCGGAACCGCCATCACCGAGCGATATCCCGCGGCCTGGATCTGATCCTCCAGCGCGTACAGCCCCTCCTGTGGCAGCAACGGCTCCGCGCTGGGGATCGCCACTGGCGCCCCCTCCAGCGTGTCCGGTCCCACCAGCAGCGAGCCACCCCGACTCGGCAGGACCCAGAAGGCCAGCAGGTCGAGCGGCATCACCTGAGCCACTGCGTCCCTCAGCGCCTCGTGCCAGGTGGACAGGCTGGCCAGCGACGGACGCCGACCAGCCCAGACCAGGGCGGGCACGAAAGCCTCCAATGGGGTGTGGCTGTCGCTGGACATAGGTGAGGTCAAATCTGCACGGGATGTGCCATCGGGGCAGGGGTTGCGGAAGTCGACCGCAATAACCAGATTCAAGTGAACCCAATACCCTAGGGGGGTATATGTCGCGAGTCACCTTGCAGATCGACGGGATGTCGTGCAGTCACTGTCTCAACGCGGTCAACCAGGCACTGTCTGCGGTGCCGGGAGCAGTGGTCTCTTCGGTCCGGATGGGCGGTGCCGAAGTGGAGTACCCGGCCCAGTCCGGCACCGGTGCTCTGGTCGCGGCGGTTGAGGATGCCGGATACAACGTCAGCCTGACCCAGGTTGACGATGGCTGAGGTCGCCAGCCAGGGCGCCGCGCTGCGCCACGGACAGATTCCCGCCGAGACCAAGGAGGCGCTGGCCAGGCGGCTGCGCCGGATCGAGGGACAGGTTCGCGGTCTCCAGAAGATGGTCGACGACGAGCGCTACTGTGCCGACGTGCTGGTCCAGATCGCGTCGGCGCAGGAGGCGTTGTCGGGAGTGGGGAGGATCCTGCTCAAGAATCACCTGGAGCACTGCACCACCGATGCGATCCGGAGTGGTGATCCGGCAGAGGCGGAGCGGGTGGTGGCGGAGCTGATGCAATTGTGGACCCGCTGACGGACGCTCAGTCCGTCAGCAGTTCACGACCGATCACCATCCGCTGGATTTCCGAAGTTCCCTCGCCGATGGTGCACAGCTTGACATCGCGATAGTACTTCTCCGCAGGGAACTCCTTGATGAATCCGTAGCCACCGAAGATCTGCACGGTCTTCTCGGTGGCACGCACCGCCACTTCGGACGCGTACAGCTTGGCCATCGAGGATGCCATCGTGGTTCGTTCGCCGGCATCCTTGAGCGTGGCCGCGTGGTAGCAGAGCAGTCGGGCCGCCTCGATCTCGGTTGCCATATCGGCGAGCTGGAACTGGATCGCCTGGAAGTGGGCAATCGGCTGTCCGAATGCGTTGCGATCCATCGCATACTTGCGTGCGGCGTCATAGGCACCACGGGCGATTCCCAGTGACAGTGCGGCGATCGAGATGCGACCGCCGTCCAGCACCTTCATCGCATCCTTGAAGCCGAACCCGACCTCGCCAAGCACCTGGTCGGTCGGCACGCGACAGTTCTCGAGAATCAGCTCGGCGGTGTCGGATGTCCGCATCCCGAGCTTGTTCTCCTTCTTGCCCGGGCGAATGCCGTCCTGGCTCATCTCGATCCCGAACGCCGTGATGGCGCGACGCGGATTGTCGCGATCGGTCACCGCAAGCACCACGGCGAAGTCGGCGTGCGAGGCATTGGTGATGAAGTTCTTGGTGCCGTTGAGCACCCAGTGATCACCGTCGCGCACCGCCTGTGTGATCAGGCCGGCGGCATCGCTGCCCGAGCCCGGTTCGGTGAGGGCCCAGCAGCCCAGCCATTCGCCGCTGGTGAGGCGCGGCAGCCAGCGCTTGAGTTGGGTGTCGTTGCCGGCCAGCCGCAGGTGACCCGCAGCAAGCGAGTTGTGAGCGGCCAAACCGAGTGCGATTCCCGACTCGACCGCCGCGAGTTCCTCGATCACGTGGATGTAGTCGACATACGAGAGGCCGGCCCCACCGTGCTCCTCCTCGAATATTGCGCCGAGGAGTCCGAGTTCGCCCAGCCCGGCCATCACGTCCTCGGGGAAATGCTGGGCCTCGTCCCATTCCATCACGTGAGGTGCGATCTCGCGCCTGGCGAAGTCGCGAACCATCTGGCGCACCTGCTGTTGCTCTTCGGTGAGACGGAAATCCATCGGAACATCCTGCGTTTGAGATGGCCTGCATAATAAGGGAGCCCCTCCAACGGCGGCCTCCAGCGGCGGCCCACAGGGCCCCCGATATTCTGCGCCCGGTGTCGGGGGCCCCATTGGGCGCCGCGGGGGGGTTGCGCGACCCCCCCCCATAGCCCACGCGCTTCCCCGGGTGAAA
>CBFGRM010000130.1:0-3091 GCA_965651205.1 uncultured bacterium | reverse complement strand
GCGAGAAGGCGAGAAGGCGAGAAAGCGAGAAAGCGAGAAAGCGAGAAAGCGAGAAAGCTCTCTCGCTTTCTCGCCCTTTCGTTCGTAGACTTTCCGGATGCAGTCCCTCCCCTCCGCCAACTCCCCGCGCCGGATCCTGTTTGCTTCCCTGGTGGGGACGGCGATCGAGTTCTTCGACTTCTACATCTACGGCACGGCGGCGGTGCTGGTCTTCCCCAGGCTGTTCTTCCCGGCCGGCGATCCCGCCGCCGCGACACTGGCCTCACTGGCGACCTTCGCGATCGCGTTCTTCGCCCGCCCGGTGGGCGCGGCGCTGTTCGGGCACTTCGGCGATCGCATCGGTCGCAAGGCCACCCTGGTGGCAGCACTGCTCACGATGGGCATCTCCACCGTCCTGATCGGACTGCTGCCCACCTACCAGTCGATCGGCATAGCGGCACCCCTGCTGCTCGCCCTCTGTCGCTTCGGACAGGGCCTCGGCCTCGGCGGCGAATGGGGCGGCGCGGTGCTGCTGGCGGTGGAGA
This sequence comes from uncultured bacterium, assembly GCA_965651205.1. Classification (GTDB taxonomy): domain Bacteria; phylum Gemmatimonadota; class Gemmatimonadetes; order Gemmatimonadales; family GWC2-71-9; genus Palsa-1233. The sequence goes on along the minus strand of CBFGRM010000130.1, from coordinate 2,567 downwards.
ACGCACCGCCCGGCAAGCGCGCCTGGTACGGGATGTTCCCGCAACTCGGCGCACCCGTGGGGCTGTTCTGCTCGGGGGCGGTGTTCCTGCTGCTCACCACTTCGCTGAGCGATGAACAGTTCCTCACCTGGGGCTGGCGGGTGCCGTTCATCGCCAGCGCACTGCTGGTGGCAGTGGGATTGTATGTGCGACTCGCGATCACCGAGACACCTGTGTTCGCAAGTGCGCTCGAGCGTCGCGTGCGGCTGCCGATGTTTGCGGTGATCAGGCAGCACTGGCGGCCACTGCTGATCGGAATCCTGATCGGCCTGTCGACCTTCGTGCTGTTCTATGTGATGACGGTGTTCACGCTATCGTGGGGGACCACCACTATGGGCTTCACCCGCGACGACTTCCTGGTGTTCCAACTGCTGGGGGCGATCTGCTTCGCGATCGCGATCCCGATCTCGGCGCTGTTCGCGGAGCGTGGTCGTCGTCGGGCGACGGTGGTGATCAACCTGGGGATCATCGGCTTCGGACTGGGATTCGCGTCGCTGTTCGAGGCCGGGGCCAACGGCGCACTGCTGATGACCCTGATCGGAATGGCCCTGATCGGCCTCATCTACGCCCCGCTCGGCACCCAGCTCTCGGAGCAGTTCCCCACCGAGGTGCGCTACAGCGGCACCTCGCTCACCTACAACCTGTCGGGCATAGTGGGCGCGTCGCTGGCGCCGTATGCAGCCACCTGGCTGGCCCAGAATCACGGCCTGAGCGCCGTGGGCTGGTATCTCGCCGCCTCGGGGCTGCTGTCGCTGGTGGGGGTGATGATGATCCGGGAAGCGATGGATGAGGCGCTGTAATGGGACAGAAGACGCTCACCTTCGGGCCGGCATATGACTGCTCTCGCGGCAAGTTCACGCAAGGTAGGTAGAAGCGCTCTCACGTCCTGTTGGCTTGCCGCCGACGAGTAATCGATTCCGACAAGGAGCAACCGATGACACGCCCACTGTCACTACTCCGATTTTCCCTGATCGCTGTGGTGATGATCGGATGCGGCGACGGCGGGAGTACCAACCCTACGCCACCGCCTCCCCCCGCTCCTCCGCCACCACCCCCGCCATCAGCCTCGGCTATGACTGCGCTGATCAACGGCGAATCGTTCGAGGCGGAGTTCGTCACCGTCAATCACTCTGCCGGCCAAGTCCTCATCAACGGTGCCGGCCATCCCCTACGGGCGATCGGCTTCCAGATACCTGACGTCGGCACCGGCACCTGGACCTTCGGAGCCGGAATCAACGCCTCTGCGGGCGTCACCATCGGCAACGCTGCGTGGATCGCCGGAGGAGGCACTGGCTCGGGCACGGTCAGCGTGACCACTTCCACTGCCAACAGGATCGCCGGGACCTTCGAGTTCACCCTGCTGGGCCAAGGCGGCGCGACACCCGGCACCATTGCGGTGACAGGGGGCGAGTTCGATACCGAATTCTGAGTCGGATCAACTGTACCGAGGCTTGTCACCGGCCGGCGCACGGCACGATGGTTGCCACTTTCGGGCGGAACGGAGAGGGTCCATCCGAAGTTGTCGGCTCGGGAGGAGCTCTCCTCAGTGGAGACAAGGCCATCAGGATACCGGACAGCGACGCACGAATCAGGAAGCTGAAGCTGGACACGTCGCCGCGCTTCACAGCTGCCGGCGGCTTGGCTTTCGACGCGCAGGGTAGGTCTGGGTGGTGGGTCAGGAGAACGACTCGACTTTTTGCCGATGTCTATGCGGACAGGTTCAACGATTGCTTGGCAATAGCCTTTTAGCTATCATAATAGTATGTCGGCTCTCGCAACCCCCGGTGTCCTCCTCGCCACGGCCCGCCACCGGGCCGGCCTGACTCAGCGCGAGCTGGCTGAGCGGGCCGGAACCGCCCAGTCGGTGGTGGCCCGGATCGAGAGCGGCAAGACCAGCCCCACATTCGAGACCCTGGAGCGCCTGATCCGGGCAGCCGGCAGCGGTCTTCGGCTTGGCTTGGGGGAGCTTCCTGCGCCCGACCCGGTGATCGAGCTTTACAAGCGCGATGTCGACCGGACCCTGCTCCGGGAAAACCTCAAGAAGACGCCCGATCAACGCATCCGGCAAATGCTCGACCTTCTGGCCTTCAACCGCGAGACACGGCGCGCCGTCCGCGCTGCCAGGCGCAACCAGTGACCGAACTGGAAACCCTCCTGGCCGCGCTTCATCGCGAGGGAGTCCGCTACATCGTGATCGGCGGTGTCGCGGCCCGCGCACACGGTTCATCTCGGGTGACGCAGGACATCGACATCGCATACGCTCGTGGCGATGACGACCTTCGTCGTCTGACTGCGGCGCTGCGACCATTCGATCCCTACCCGCGCGGCGCGCCTGCCGGCCTTCCTTTCGAATGGTCCGAACGCACTCTCAGGAGCGGCCTCAACTTCACGCTCACCACGACAGTGGGTGACATCGATCTCTTCGGTGAAGTGCTGGGCGGTGGTGACTTCAACGCACTGGAAGCGCACACCGTGACCGCCGAAGTCTTCGGGTACCCGGTCTTGTTCCTGGACCTGGACTGGCTCAT
>CBFGRM010000129.1:0-3110 GCA_965651205.1 uncultured bacterium | reverse complement strand
GGATCTGGTGCTGGTGTATGGTGCCCGGGACACCGATCACAACCAGGCGGTGGTGTTGAGGGAGGTGCTGGGCTGGTAGTCTGTGATCTGACAACGGAGGTCAGCTGGTTGCGAGGCCTATTTCGGCGCGTCTCGTGATAAGCAGCAGGGCCGCGGAGACAAGAACCGCAGCCGCCAGGCCCCACCACCATTCACCTGCTGGCACTCGCGCCGCAGCTATCGCACTACCTGAGGCCAGCAGTCCGTACGTGATTGCAGTGGCACGATGGGACCAACCGGCGATGATCAGACGCTGGTACAGGTGCGATCGGTGCGCCTCCAAAACTGGCTCACCTCTGCTCAGTCGCCTGACGAACGTGAAACAGACATCGAACAAGAATGGCCACACCACCAGCACACCCACCGGTGCCGCCCACGACTCCGCACCGGCCTGGGCTGCCAGAATCGGGGCGATGGCGATCACCAACCCTAAGGTTATGCTGCCGACATCACCCATAAAGATCCGGGCCGGTTGCCAATTGAATGGCAGGAATCCGACACACGCTGCGGCCAGTGATGCACCGATCATCGCAGGATGATCAAGGCCGTGCGACGAACCGATCCACCACCACGCCAAGCCTGCAACGATGCCCTGAAGCGCAGCAATGCCGTCGATCCCATCCATAAAGTTGAACGCATTGCCGAGTCCGGCTAACCAGACAACTGTGAGCACCACGACAAGAGGGGCAGATGTGATTGAGCCGAATGGCGGAATGGCGATCGTCAACATCGACCCGACGGTGAGCACTGCAGCCAATGCAACTACCAGATGGCCCGCGAGTCTGACTTTGGCCGGCAGTGACCGAACGTCATCGACGAATGACAGCGCGGCGATGGCGAGTACCGGTGGTAATACCGACCAGATGGCAGGTTCTCCGCTGATCAGGATTCCTGCCACCCATCCTGACACAATCCCCAGCCCGCCACCTCTGGGGGTCGGAACAGTGTGCGAGGATCGCTGATTCGGATGATCCAGAAGCAGCCGACCGGCAACTCGCATCGTTGCCGCCGTTATGCTGGCAGCAATTGCAACGACGACCACCAGATTCACCAGACTCACGACGCGGCCCGGGCCATTCTGGCGATCCCGTCGAGGGTATCGGTCCTCGCCTGCCAGGCGAAGTCCAGTTCCGAGGCTGAGGCATCTACCTCAAGCGAGCCGAAGAGCCTGTCAGCTGCGGCGGTACGGCCAATGACTCGCGCCAATCCGTTGATCAGCTGCTCAGGCAACGTGAACAATCTGGCCGGGCGGTCAAGGCCCTGCGCTATTGCACGAACCAGATCCGGAGTGGACACCGGGTGCCTGTCAGCGGCGTGGTAGATCGTGCCCGCAGGCATTGGTGACATCGCAGCGGCGAGCAGCAATTCTGCTAGGGCGTCGACAGCCACGAAAGAGCGACGGTTGTTGATCGCCCTAAACGGTAGGGGTACGCCCCGCGCTACCAACCTGATGAGCGACAGGAGGTTGCCTCTGGCCCCTGGCCCGTACACCAGCGGCGGCCTGATGATGATGAGTTCGAGGCCCTCCTTGCCAGCGAACTCCTGCAGGCGTGCTTCGGCCACGGCCTTGGACCGGGCGTAGGGATCGTTCGGTCGCACAGGATCGGCGGGAGAGAACGGTGCGGCAACGGTGCCCTCGCCGAGCACCTTGATAGTCGACACGAAGACCATCCGCGCCACGCCGGCCCTGCTCGCTGCCCGGGCCACCTGCATTGCGGCCTCGACGTTGGCGACGCGGAATGCAGCCTCCCGGTCCACGGCTGTGTCACGCATCACGTGTACGCGTGCCGCGGCGTGGACGACTGCGGTGGCGCCCTCGAAGGCTTCGCTCGGCACACCTTCTGCCAGATCACCCACCGCCAACACATCTGCGCCGTCGCCTTCTCCAACACTACGCACGAGTGAGCGGACTGGTACCGCCAGAGTGGTAGCGTGCTGTCGAACCGCACGACCCACAAAACCGTTTGCACCGGTGAGCACGATCACCCGAGCATTCTCGAATAGAGTTCCAGATGTGCAGCGGCAACCCTTGTGTCGGCAAACTTTGCCTCCACCAGTTCGCGTCCGGAGGCGCCCATCCTCTTGCGTCGCTCCGGGTCGTGCAACAGTGCTGCAATCGCTTCGGCAAGGCTCGCTGCGTCTTTGGCCGGCACCAGCAACCCCGTCACATTGTCTGTTACAACGTCCCAGCAACCGGGGACTCTGGTCGTCACGATTGCCCGGCCGGCTGCCGCCGCCTCCAGCAGCGCTTTCGGCAACCCTTCCCTGTAGCTCGGCAAGACAACGAGGTTGGCCTGGGAAAGCACCTCGGGCATATCACTCCTGTGTCCCCACGACTCGACGATGCCCTCATCAACCCACCCCTCTACTTCAGTCGGTTCGACGGAGGTCGGATTGGCCTCATCCGCTGCGCCGACCAGGACAAACCTTGCGGTGCCCTGAAGTGATCGGGCTGCCTCCACGAATTCGTACACACCTTTGTCGCGGAGTAGTCTTGCCGCCATCAGCACCACCGGCACACCAGTGGGTTCTGGGGTCACGGTGAATCGCGTCAAGTCCACGCCGCTGCCACGGATGATATCTAGTGCATCAGGGTTGGCCAGGCCACGTGCGACCAAGGTGATTCCATCCGATTCGTTCTGTACCAGCACCCTCGTCCCCTTCCGCTTGGTCACACGACGGGCCACGGCTTCAAATGCCCACCGTTGCACCTTTCTCTGGTCGGGATTGGCGTACAGGGTGCCAAGGCCAGCGAAGGCCTGCACTACTCTTGAGACACCAGCCAAGCGGGCAGCCCAGCCACCGTACAGTATCGGCTTGATACCGACGTGATGGACCAAGTCGGGACGAACATCCTTGTAGATCCTGCCCAGCGCCCAGATCGCTTCCGCCTCACGAAGCGGATTGCGGCCGCCCCTTGAGAGGTTGATCGGAACAACGTCAGCGCCGGCGGCCTCGATATCGTTTCGATGGTCGCGTACCCGGGTCACAACTGTTACGTGCATCCCCGCAGCCGTTGCAGCAGCGATGACTGGCAGGCGGTGTGAGGCGACGTACCAGTCTTCGGTGGC
>CBFGRM010000128.1:0-3222 GCA_965651205.1 uncultured bacterium | reverse complement strand
AAGCTTTCCGATACCCTGCGCCGGCTCACCGGCCGGGGGGTGCTCTCGGAGGAGGCGGTTCGCGAGGGGCTCCGGGAGATTCGCCGGATCCTGCTCGAGGCCGATGTCTCGTTTGAACTGACCCGCCAGTTCCTGGAGCGGGTGCAGGAGAAGGCGGTCGGGGCCGAGGTGCTCAAGTCGGTCCGGCCGGGACAGCAGCTCGTCAAGATCGTCCACGATGAACTGGTGGCGATGCTGGGCGAGAAGCAGGCGCCGCTGGCGTTTGCGTCGGTTCCGCCGACGGTGATCCTGATTGTCGGCCTGCAGGGCAGCGGCAAGACGACCACTGCCGGCAAGCTGGCCAGGCGGCTCAAGGCGGAGCAGAAGGCACCGTTTCTGGTTGCTGCCGACGTGTATCGTCCGGCAGCGGTCGACCAGCTTCGCACGCTGAGCGAGCAGGTGCAGGTGGGGTTCCACGGTGAGCCGGGCGAGACCGACGTGGTCGGCATCGTGCAGCGCGGCACCGAGGCGGCAGCGAAGGCTCGTGCCCGTTCGGTGATCGTCGACACCGCCGGCCGGTTGCAGATCGACGAGGATCTGATGCAGGAGCTGGCGCGCGTCAAGGCGGCCATCAACCCGCACGAGATCCTGCTGGTGGCCGACGGAATGACCGGTCAGGATGCGGTGCGCATCGCGCAGGGTTTCCACGACACCCTCGGCATCACCGGTGTGGTGCTGACCAAGATGGACGGCGATGCCCGCGGCGGCGCGGCGCTCTCCATCTACGGAGTCACCGGTGCACCGATCAAGTTCATCGGTGTGGGCGAGAAGCTCGATGCGCTGGAGCCGTTCCACCCCGACCGGATGGCCGGCCGGATCCTGCAGCAGGGCGACGTTCTGTCGCTGGTGGAGAAGGCGCAGGGCGCGATCGACGAGCAGGAAGCCGAGCGGCTGGCGCGCAAGGCGGGGACGAAGAAGGGACTCGACCTCGAGGATTTCCTCGCGTCGATGCGGCAGATGCAGAAGCTGGGGCCGCTCAAGAACGTGTTGGGGATGCTGCCGGGAGTTGATGCGGCGGCGCTCAAGAACGCCAACATCGACGAGAAGCGGATCAAGCACGTCGAGGCCATCGTGCTGTCGATGACGAGGGCGGAGAGGAAGGATCCGTCGCTGCTCAACGGATCGCGCAGGGCCCGGATTTCCCGAGGGTCGGGACGTCCGGTGCAGGAGATCAACCAGTTGGTCAAGCAGTTCGAACAGATGCGGCAGATGATGAAGGGCGTGGGAAAGCGGGGGAAGGGTCTCCCGATGGGCGGCCTGCCCTTCCGATCACGTCCGTAACCGCTCCAGGAGAGCAAACAGATGGCAGTACGGATTCGCCTGCGCCGCGAGGGGCGCAAGAAGTTGCCGATGTACCGGATCGTGGTGGCCGACAAGGACTCGCCGCGTGATGGTCGCTTCATCGAGACCATCGGCACGTATCGGCCCAAGCAGCAGACCGACAACGTGACGCTCGACGTCGAGAAGGCGCGCGAGTGGGTGGCCAAGGGCGCCACTCCCAGCGACACGGTCGCCGGGCTGTTCAAGAAGGCCGGCGTCTAAGCACCGTGACCGACGACGCGCTCCCGATCGTGGTCGGCCGGGTGCGCAAGCCGCACGGGCTCAAGGGTGAGCTGTCGATATTCCCGCTCACCGACGATCCCGACACGGTGTTTGTGCCCGGGCGAGAGCTCCGGTTGCTCGACCTGGGCGGCAATGAACTGGGTCGGCTCGAACTCGAGGCGGGTCGCGGCTACCATCGCGAATGGTTGCTGCGCTTCGCGGGCCACGGCGATCGCAACGCGGTCGAAGATTACCGCGGTCGGTTCCTGGCGGTGGCGCGCGACGAGTTGCCGCCGCTCGAGGAAGGCGAGGTGTACCTGCAGGAGCTGGTCGGCTTTGCGGTGCGCGACGAACAGGACGCGCCGCTGGGGATCGTCTCCGACGTGTACGACCTGCCGGCCGGTCCGGTGATCGAGGTGCAGGGTCCGGCGCGCGAGTTCCTGCTGCCGTTCCGGGGCGAGTATGTGCTCGAGACCGATCGCGATCTGCGCCGACTGGTGGTGCAGGTGCCCGAAGGGCTGCTGGACTGAGCTGCGATGCTTGATGTGAGGGTGGTGACGCTCTTTCCCGAGGTGATGGCGCCGTTCCTGGCGGCATCGATTCCGGGACGAGCGGCGACGGCGGGAAAGGTCTCGTACCGATTGGTGCAGTTGCGTGACTTCACGCACGACCGGCACCGCACCGTCGACGACACGCCGTTCGGCGGTGGTGCCGGGATGGTGCTCAAGCCCGAGCCGATCCTGGCTGCGGTGGAATCGTTGGGCGAGCGGCGCGGCCCGGTGCTGGTGATGTCGGCACGCGGACGACGCTTCACTCACGACGATGCAGTGCGATGGTCGCTGGCAGAACAGCTCACCATCGTTTGCGGGCACTACAAGGACATCGACCAGCGGGTGGTCGACATCCTGGGTGCCGAAGAGGTGTCGATCGGAGATTTCGTGCTGTCGGGCGGTGAGCCGGCGGCACTGTGTGTGATCGATGCGGTGGTCCGGCTGCTGCCGGGTGCCATCGGCGATCACGAGTCGGCGAGTTCCGACTCGCATTACGACGGGTTGCTCAGTCCGCCCAGTTACACCAGGCCCGCAGAGTTTCGCGGTCACCGGGTGCCCGAGGTCCTGCTCTCGGGGAATCACGCGGCCATCGCCGCTTGGCGGCAGCAGGAGGCGGAGCGACTCACCAGCGAACGCAGGCCCGACTTGTGGCAGGCGTTCTCGGCAACGGAGCGTCACGATGGTGGCGCGAAGTCCTGACGCAGCAACCGCGCAGACGCGCGAGAAGGAGGATCCGATGGGACTGGAACTGATGGAGCAGTTGAGCCGCGAGGGGCTCCGGGACGACTTCCCCAAGTTCGACGCCGGTGACACGGTCAAGGTGATGGTGCGGGTCAAGGAAGGCGACAAGACCCGCCTCCAGGCCTTCGAGGGCGTGGTGATTGCGCGTCGCGGTGGCGGCCTGGGCGAGACCTTCACGGTGCGCAAGGTGTCGGCCGGCGTGGGCGTCGAGCGGGTGTTTCCGCTGCACGGCCCGGTGTGGGCCAGCATTGAGGTGGTGCGTCGCGGTCGGGTGCGGAGGGCCAAGCTCTACTACCTGCGCAACCTGTCGGGCAAGCGCGCCCGGATCAAGGAAAAGCGCGACCGGTAA
>CBFGRM010000127.1:0-3291 GCA_965651205.1 uncultured bacterium | reverse complement strand
CTCACGTCTCTCGTCTCACGTCTCACGTCGTAGCTGCACGTTCCGCAGCCGCCGGCGATCCGGCAGCGACGATGCACCTTCATCTCCAGCACTTCTTCCAGCACCCGCCGCTCGGCGGCGCAGATCTCGGGGAAGCGTTCGGCCACCAGTCGGTGCGGACAGTGCCGCTCGACCAGCGCGCCGCCTTCGTCATCGGCTTCCCAGGTGGCGAAGTATCCCAGCTCGGAGAGCGTCCGGGCCACGGCCTCGCCGCGCTGGTCGCCGACCAGGTCGCCGGCGGCGGCCTTGAGCCGGACCAGCAACTGATCGTACTGCTTCTCCAGCAGGGCAACAGCCACGTCCCGACCCTGGGCCTCGACGACGTGATCGAGCAGGTCGATCACCGTGCGATCGTAGCGGTCGGGAAATAGGGCGTGCCCGGCGGGAGTGAGCCGCCAGGTGTGCGCCGGAGCGCCCACCCCCTGGGGAGTCCTGTCGTAGCCGATGAACCCCTCGGCCTCGAGTCCCTTGAGGTGGTGGCGGACCGCATTGAGGGAACAGCTCAGCAGCTCCGCCAGTTCCGCCGCAGTGGCCCCCCGTTCCTGCTTGAGGTGAAGCAGGATGAGACCCCGGGGACCACGATGGCCTACCGGACCCAAGGCCTGAGTGGCGCCCGATATCTGGGAAAAGAGGGTAGCGGCCATAGACAGGCAATTCTAAGGTGGAAACCGACAACAGTCAATTCGCACCAACAAAATGGCGTGAATCACAGTTGTCGTATCACAGCCACCTTCCGATCCGCAGGAACAGTTCGCTCTGGCCCAGGTCGTTGCTGCCCCATTCGACCCGGATCGGTCCCAGCGGGGTCTCTGAGCCGACGCCGATCCGGCCACCCAGCAGCCAGCCGCCCCGGCCGAGGAAGTCGCCTGGCACGAAGTACCCGGGCGAGAGCTGACCCTGGGGGTCGTCGAGTGCGCGGAAACCGGTGGCACCGTAGGCGCCCCGGCCAAATGCGCCGGTCAGCCGGAGCGACAGCGGTCCGAAGAAGTGGTGCGACGCGGTCACTGCCGCCATCAATTCGTTGTCGCCGGGGCGTTCACCGAGTTTGAGTCCGGGAAAGCCGCCGTCGCCACCCAGCACGAACGACTGCCAACCGGCCAGGTCGCGACCGACACCGGCCCTCAGCAGATGTTCGATGGTGAAGCCGCCGAACCGGTTGCGGAGCTGCAGTTCGACACTGGCGCGTGCGAAGCGATTGGTGGCGATCAGGTGGGCGGTGAGGTTGGGGGTGAGGTCACGACCGAGCCGGCGCAGCGTGATCTCGCCGCCCAGTGAGCTGGCGATCTTCTCATCGCCGGAGATCGGATCCGCCTCTCGCCAGGTCGATGCCAGTGCGGCGATGGTGAGTCGGGTTCCGAAGGCCAGATCGCGCTCCAATCCCACGGCACCGGTGATGGCGCGGTAGTCGCTCACCGGCAGTTCGATGCCGTCCTCCACAAACCGTCGCCGGTCGCCCTCGTCGAGCTGCAAGCGGATCACCGGCGTGAAGGCGCGCTGACCAAGCAGCGTGTGGCGCCTCAGTTCGGCGGTGAGATCGTTCTGGTAGCGCGACACCGCCAGCACCGCGGTGGCCTCCGCGCGGAGCACCGGCAACCGGCGGTCGGTGAATCCGACCCACGCCCTGCCACCGAGTTCGTTGTCGTAACTGAGGCCGACACCGGCAACTCGACGCGGCAGCCGTCGGAACAACGGCTTGAGTGTCACCGAGCTGCTGTCGCCGGTGGGCCTGAGCCACACGGTCCGGAACACTTCGTCCTCGCCCAGGTCGGTGAGTCGCGCCGCCAACTCGGTGCGATCGATGCGTTCGCCGTTCTCCAGTGCCAGGGTCCTGCGGATGATCTGTTCCGCTTCGGCATCTGCGTCGCTGGCATCGATGCCGCGCAGGATTGGCGAGGTGAGTCGAACGTCGCTGGCGGTGTCGGGTGTGAACCCGCAGCGCCAATCGGCGAGCCGTCGTTCGGCGCTCACTCGTCCCAGCACGATCAGCGAGTCGATCGCGACATCGGAAAAGTCGAGCGTGCCGAAGCCGCCGATCGGGGAACGGATCGCCAGGTCGCCAACGCCGAGCGAATCCGGCGGCTGTCGGAACAGCCAATCGAGCAACCGGTCGGCGACACCGATCGGCGAACTGAGGTTGAGCGAATCGTCGGGGGGATCGGTGACGTCGCTCACGATGATGCGCACCGCGCCGGCGTCACGGGCCACATTGACCGGGATGTTGGCCGACAGTCCGCCGTCGGCGAGGATCCGGTCGCCGATCTGCTCGGGCGAAAACACCAGCGGGATGGCGATCGAGGCGCGCACTGCCTGAGCCAGGTCGCCGCCGGAGAGCACCACGGTGCTGCGGTCGGAGAGTGAGGTCGCCACCACTCGCAGTGGAATCGGCAGCCGGTCGAAATCTCCCCGCGCCTCCAGATTGGCGCGCAGCAACATCGTGTTGAGCATCGTGTTGATGGCCGACTGCTGGATGGTCGCACCTTGGACGGCGAAGCCGCGCTCGCCCTCCTCCCACATCAGCAGCGGGTGGCGGCTGCCCCACACAGCAGGCCCGCGGGGTTCGCTGGCGCGGAACAGGCCTTCGAGCGGCAAGCGACCGGTGAGTTCCTCCAGTTGACGACCGTTGGTGCCGCCGGCGTAGAGCGCGCCGACCAGGGCACCCATCGAGGTGCCGACCACCAGGTCCGGCCGGATTCCGGCGGCTTCGAGCGCCTGGATCACGCCGATATGGGCCAGTCCCTTGGCGCCGCCGCCGGACAGGACCAATGCGGTGGGTCCGGCCGGGCACGCCTGCTGAGCCGCGATCGGCGGGACGAAACTCAGAAGGAGGGCGGCGGAGACCAGGGTGGAGCGGGTCGACATCCGGAGAACGTAACGCGTACCCCCTTGCAATGCGGGGCCGAGGTTCCTAGTCTCTCGCAGTCGTGCGCGCCCCTGTCGCCGGCCAACATTCAGGAGTCGAGCAATGCCGTATGTCATCACCGAGGCCTGCATTGGCGTCAAGGACCGCGCCTGCGTGGATGTCTGCCCGGTGGATTGCATCTACGAAGGTGACGATCAGCTCTACATCCATCCCGACGAGTGCATCGACTGCGGGGCGTGCGAGCCCGAGTGCCCGGTGAGCGCGATCTATCCGGAAGAGGATGTGCCGGAGAACCTGGTCGCCTACATCGCCAAGAACCGCGATGTGTTCGAGAGCGACGACCCGCCGGGACGACCTCGCAAATGATTCGCAGGGGCGAGGCGCGCCTCGCC
>CBFGRM010000126.1:0-3327 GCA_965651205.1 uncultured bacterium | reverse complement strand
CCTGTTCCACCGCCCCCCCCGCCCCGGGTGGGTAGATAGTCACCGTGTCGCCAATCATCACCATCGGCAGAACGCGAGCCGGCACAAATACCCGCACCCACGGTGAATCCATTACCCCCAGGACCACCGCCGCCCTGCCCACCGCCAGCAGGTCACCGGGGTCCGCCGCGCGCGACAGCACGGTTCCCGCCAACGGCGCACTCAGCACGAACTCCGCAGTGCTCGCTTCCCGGCTCGCCAGTGCCGCCTCAGCCGCCGCCAGTTCGGCGCGCGCCGCAGCGATCCGGTCGGGCCGGGAGCCGGCATCCAGCAACCGGACCGCCTCGACCGCGGCCTTAACCCTGCTGGCCGCCACTGCGGCTGAGGCGGCCGCGTTCTCGTAATCACGAGGCGCCACCGCGCCGGCATCGAGCAGCGCGCGGAGCCGATCCGCATCACGCGACAGGCGAATCGAGTCGGTGCGCGCCGCGGCCAGTTCCGCACGCGCAATGTCACGCTCCTGCTGCCTGGCCCCCGAGCGCAGATCTGCCAGCGCTGCCTCGGCGATCGCCACCCGGGCACGGGCTGCGTCGAGATCGGACTCCAGTGTCGGCGCGGTGAGCACCGCAATGGTCTCCCCGGCCTGCACCATATCACCCTCGTCGACCAGCACCCGGACAACCCTGCCGGCCACCAACGGTGCCACATCGACCTGTCGCACCTCCACCGTGCCCTGCAACAGCGACTCATCGTCGCTGGCGTCGCTGCAACCGGCCAGAGTCACGGTCGTCAGCATCAACCACTGCACAAGTCGCAACTTCACCTGACCTCCAGACCGGCAAGGGTGAACTCGACCACGTGTTCGGCGAACTGTCCCACCTCCGGGACTCCCTCAGGGCCGAACAGCACCTGCATCAGCGGCGCGCTTACGCAGAACCAGTTGAGCTGCGACAGGCAGGTGATCGCCGCCAGTTCGGGCGACACATCGGTGCGAAAGGTGCCGGCCCGCTGGCCGCTGGCGATCGCACCGGCGATGATCGCGAGCAGGCGACGGGCGTTCTCGCCTACCAGTTGGGAGGCCCGGCCGCCGTCGTGGTCAGCGAGTTCACGCAGGATGAGTCGTGGCAGGCGCGGCTCGCCCACGAACACCCTCGCCTGCATCCGGACCACGCTGGCCAGCGCGTCGCGGGGTGTCGTCGCCTGGTCGGCCGCATCTCCCAGCAGCGACGGGAAGCTGCCGATCAACTCGTCGATCACCGCGTCGTAGAGCGAGGACTTGTCGGCGAAGTAGTAGTAGATCAGGGCCGGATTCACGCCGGCGCGCTGGCCGATCTGCTTGATCGTGGCGCCCGACCGCCCGGCGGTGGCGAACAGATCGGCCGCCGCAGAGAGGATGGCGGCACGGGTATCGACGGATGGGGTGGCAGGCTCCATTGCAGATAATTAAACGTTCAATCAATCGCCGTCAATCCCGGTGTGCCACTAGTCACAACCCGCCCGTCCTCTCCCCTGCGACCCGGTATCAGGCCCCATCGCCGGATCCCGGGATGCGGACTTTCAACCAGGAGTTCGAATGCCAGTGTCACGAATCGCCGCTGTCACCGCCGCCCTCGCTACCGCCCTGGTCGCGGTGCTGCCAGCGGCATCGGCTCAGACCGGCCGCTCCCATCTGGGACCGCGGGTCGGCTACAACTTCGACGCCGAAGTCGTCACGGTCGGCGGCCAGCTCTCATTCCCGATCGGCAACCGGCTGGAGTTCTACCCCTCGGCCGACATCCACCTGGTCGATGAGGGCTCGATGTTCGGCGTCAACCTCGACCTCAAGTACCGAGTGCCAGGCCAGTCCCTCCCCTGGCTCTACATCGGTGGCGGTCTCGGCATCATCTCGCGGTCGGTGGGCGACTTCGACAACACCGACACCGGACTCAACCTGCTGATGGGTGCGGAGTCACTGCGCGGACGAGTTCATCCGTTCGTGGAAGGACGCGTGACCGTGGCCGACGGCTCGACAGCACAGCTCGTGGCCGGGCTGAACTTCACGCTCTGAAGGAGGGAGAAGGGAGAAGGGAGAAGGGAGAAGGGCCCTTCTCCCTTCTCCCTGTCTCACGTCTCACGTCTCTCTTCCGCGTGCGGCTTGTCGATCGCGATGGTGCCCGGGCCGGCTGCCGCGAAGAAGAGGAATGCGAGGCAGAACAGCAATGCCGGCTCCCCGCCGTTGTTGATCGGCCAGATGCCGCCGTCGCGGACGTGGATCCAGAAGTAGGCCACTGCCATCTGGCCCGAGGCGATGAACGCCGCGATGCGGGTCTGGAAGCCGATCGCGATCAGCGCACCTGCCACCATTTCGATGATGGCCGCCGCACCGACAAGCGACATCCACGTGATGCCGTCGCCACCCGACGATGCGGGCCAGCCGAATGCCTTGCTGGTGCCGTGAAGTACGAACAGGAACCCGAACACGAGCCGCATCAGACTCATCGTGGCACCTGCCCAAGCGGCAGGAAGTATCCTGGCCATTGTGTCCTCCTGGCGGTTTCGTGAGACGTTGGACGCGGTGGGTGAGACGATACGTCTCCCTTCTCCCCTCTCCCTTCTCCCTTCTCCCCTCTCACATCTCCCGGTCTACCTCGCAGCCGACAGCACCGCCCACACCGGGAAATGGTCGCTGGGCCAGATCTCGCCGTATCGCCGGCTGTCGATCCCGGCATCCTGCACGACCCAGCCGGCACCCACCAGCAGGTGATCGATCACCTCGCCGGCGGTGGCCACCGTGTCGCGAAAGCCGTTGAAAGTGCTGATGGGCGCACTGTCGGGGTGTATCGCCCGAAATGCACTGCGCCAGCCGGCATCCAGTGCCAGCCGGAAGGCGGGATTCGATTCGTTGACGTTGAAGTCGCCCATCACGATCAACCTCGGGTCGGGTCGCGCCCCGGCATACTCCGCATCGTTTGCCTCGCGTGCCCGGAGCGCATCGGCCCGCCGCCGATGCTCCGCAATCAGGTACGCCACCGAGCGCTCCCGGCTGGGTTGGGACACGTGATCGAGGTGCAGGTTGTACACCCACACGCGCTCGTCGTCGGCCACGTCGTGCAGGATCGCCCAGGTGGTGATCCTGGGAATGGTGTTGCCCCAGCTCGCTGATCCCGGCTGATCCGGAGTGTCCGAGAACCAGATGGTGCCGCTCGACTCCACGTCGAAGCGGGTGGTGTCGACCAGGATGGCCGCGAACTCGCCGGCGGCCACCCCGTCGTCCCGACCGACACCGACGACCTGATACTGCGGCAACGCGTCACTCAGCTCGTCGAGCTGGAACGCCAGCGCCTCCTGCACGCCGAGGATGTGCGGCGC
>CBFGRM010000125.1:0-3459 GCA_965651205.1 uncultured bacterium | reverse complement strand
ACGCCGCCACGATCGCCCGACGGCTGCTGGCCGAAGCCGGCGGCACCCTGCGCCGATTGGCTGCCAGGCCGCCCGCCGAACTGCTCCGCACTCCGGGAATCGGACCGGCAAAGGCCGCCCGCCTGCTGGCGGCATTCGAACTCGCGGTGCGACTGGACCGCGAAGGTCGCCCCACAGCGCCCCGGATTTCCTCACCCGCCGACGTGATCGGCGTGGTGGGGCCCGCCCTCCGCGATCTGGCCGTGGAGGAGTTCCGCCTGCTGGCACTCGACACCCGCTCGCGCCTGCTCCGCGAAGTGACCATCACCCGCGGCCTGCTCGACTCCTCGCTGGTTCACCCGCGGGAAGTGTTCCGGGCCGCAATCGCCGAGGCCGCCGCCGGCATCATCCTGGTCCACAACCATCCCAGCGGCGATCCGACTCCGTCGGCCGAAGACCGCGCCGTTACCCGGCAACTGGTGGCTGCCGGCCAGTTGCTCGACCTCCCGGTCTACGATCACGTCATCATCGCCGGCGACCGTTTCGTGAGCTTCGCCACGGCCGGTCTGTTGTGATGTTGACCAGCGTGGGTCCGGGCTTGGCGGTGGAATCCGACTTGGATATACTAGGGATATCCAAGGGAAGGTGCCCGGTGATCATCAAGGTTCAGCGTTGGGGCAACAGTCAGGGTGTTCGACTCAGCAAGGCATTGCTCGCTGATGCCGAAATCGCGGTGGGCGACGAGGTCGAGATCTCGGTGCGCGGTCGCGAAGTGGTCATCTCGCCAGTCAGGCAGGTCCGCGGCCGTCACGAATTGTCCGACCTGGTGCGGCGGTTGCCCGATCCGGTTGACGATCAGGATCTCGATTGGGGTCCGCCGGTCGGCAGGGAGGTGTGGTAGGGTGGCCAGGTACACTCCCCGCAAGGGTGATCTGGTCGCGCTGACATTCGATCCGCAGTCGGGTCACGAGCAGCGCGGCAGGCGACCAGCGCTCGTGGTCAGCAATGACTTGTTCAACAAGCATACTGGAATGTGCATCGCGTGCCCGGTGACGAATTCTCAGCGCAATCATCCGTTCCACGTCGCTGTCCCTTCCGATACCGGTGTGACCGGTTTCGTTATGGCCGAACAGGTGAAGTCGCTGGATTTTCGCGCCCGGAATGCCCGGAGAATCGGCACCGTGCCATCAGAGGTGGTCGACGACGTGCTGGCACTTCTCGATGCCTGCCTCTACTGACGTGAGCTGAACGCTACCACGATGGCATCTCCCTCGACCCTCACCGAACTGTCGCCGACCTTCTTCGCGACGCTGGAGCAGCATGCCGACCGGCTCGACATCGGGCTGATCGACAGGGCGCTGCGCTATTCGGCGACGGCACACCGCGGCCAGAAGCGGATGAGTGGCGAGGACTTCGTCGAGCACTCGATCGCAGTGGCGTCGATCCTGGCGGGCCTGCTGGTGGACACCACGTCGATCGCCGCCGCCCTGCTGCACGACGTGGTGGAGGACTCGTCGGTGTCGGTGGACGACATTGCCCGCGAGTTTGGTTCCGAGGTGGCCACCCTCGTGGACGGGCTCACCAAGATCTCGCACCTCACCTTCCGCTCCACTGTGGAGGAGCAGTCGGAGAACTACCGCAAGCTGCTGCTGTCGGTGGCCAAGGATGCGCGAGTCATCATCATCAAGCTCGCCGATCGACTGCACAATATGCGCACGCTGGAACACCTGTCGGAGGAGCGTCAGAGGCGGATCGCCACCGAGACGCGCGAGATCTACGCCCCGCTGGCCCACCGCTTCGGAATGGCCAACGTGAAGGCCGAGCTGGAGGACCTGGCGTTCAAGTTCCTGGAAGCCGACGACTACACCCAGCTAGCCCAGCAGGTGGCAGCCAAGCGTGCGGAGCGCCAGGAGGCGATCGAGCGATTGAAGATTCCGCTCGAGGACGAACTGGCGCGTGGCGGCGTCAACGGCGCCGAAGTGAGCGGCCGCCCCAAGCATCTGTGGTCCATTTACCAGAAGATGAAGAAGCGCGACAAGCCGTTCGACGAGATCTACGACCTGATGGCTATGCGCGTGATCGTGGCCGACGTGCCCGAGTGCTATCACGTGCTGGGAATCATCCACCACGTCTGGACGCCGCTGCAGGAGCGGATCAAGGACTACATCGCCAGCCCCAAGAGCAACGGCTATCAGTCGCTGCACACCACGATCTTCGGACCCGGCGGCCAGCTATTCGAGATCCAGATCCGCACCCGGGAGATGCACCGCACGGCGGAATACGGTATCGCGGCACACTGGCTGTACAAGACCGCCGGCGAACCCGAGGACGAGATCGGCCGTCAGCTCGGCTGGTTCAGGCAACTGCTCGAGCTGCAGCAGGAGAGCGCCACCCCGGAGGAGTTCCTCGAGTTCCTCAAGGTCGACCTGTACCACGACGAGATCTTCATCTTCACCCCGCAGGGCGACGTCAAGCAGTTGCCCAAGGGTGCCACTGCGATCGACTTCGCGTTCCACGTCCACACCGACGTGGGACTCCGCACCACCGGTGCCCGGGTCAACGGCAGGATCGCACCGCTGCACCGCGAACTCCGCAACGGCGACACTGTCGAGGTGCTCACCTCGCAGCACGCCCGGCCGTCACGCGACTGGCTTGCGCACGTCCGCACCGGCAGGGCCCGCAGCAAGATCAAGCAGTGGATCCGCCAGGAGGAGGAGTCGGTTTCGGCCCAGCTCGGCCGCGAAATCCTGACCCGCGAACTGAAGCGACGCCGGATGGATCAGCCCAGCCAGGAACAGCTCGACACGGCCGGTCGCGAACTCAACCTGCTCGACGGACAGGCACTGGAGGTCTCGCTGGGACGCGGCGACCTGGCGCTGGGTCAGGTAATGAGGGCGCTGTTCCCCGAGCTTCCCGGCGAGGCACTGGCCGAAAAGCCGCCGACGATGTTCGGACGAGTGATCGACCGGTTCCGGCTGGGACGCGGCATCAAGATCCAGGGCGTCGACGGATTGATGGTGCGCTACGCCCAGTGCTGCCAGCCGGTGCCCGGCGATCCGGTGGTGGGCTACGTGACCCAGGGCCGGGGAATCTCCATCCACCGGGCCGACTGTCCCAACCTGCTCACGCTGGCTGACCAGGGACGTCGGGTGGAGATCGACTGGCAGGAGCAGAGCGGTGAAACCTACGCAGTGCGCCTGGCACTGAGTGGCGAGGACCGACGCGGACTGTACGCCGACATTATGCAGGCGATCTCCGCCAGTGGCACCAACATCAAGGGCGCCGACATTCAGTCACGCGACGGCACCGCCTTCGGCAACGTGTTTGTCGAGGTCGACAACCTGCCGCACCTGGCCAAGGTGCTCAAGGCGATCCGCCGGGTGAAAGGCGTCACCAGCGTGGAGCGCCGCGAGGCGCAGTGAGGCAGAAGGGAGAAGGGAGAAGGGAGAAGGGAGAAGGGAAGGGGAAAGGGAGAATAGG
>CBFGRM010000124.1:0-3741 GCA_965651205.1 uncultured bacterium | reverse complement strand
CGTCGCGGCTGGACCCGCAAGGGCGGGCCGATCGAGAACCTGGCGCTGTGGCAGGAACTGTGGGCGCTGTTGCCGACGCAGGAGGCGCAGTTCGTCTGGGTGCGCGGCCATCGCGGCCACCCCAAGAACGAGTACGCCAACGACCTGGCGATCAGTGCCGCAACCGAGCAGTCCAGCTCGGAAGGCCTGGTGGAGTCGGGCTTTGACCACTGGCTCGCGCTCAAGCAGGCAGCGGGCAAGTTTGCCGGCTATGATGCTGATGCGGCCTACGATGCGGTCGCGACACGACTGGCGGCCGGAGAACGATTCCCGATGGCGGAGGTGGCGTGACCGAACTTGAACGCTTTGCAGCGGTGTTGCTGGCGCAGTGGCACAACGAGGCGGGACGCGCAACTGCGGCACTCGGGGTGGCCGACCTGCTCGACCGGGTGCTGCCCTACCGTGCCGCGCGACGCGCGCTGGCAATCGAGTCGAGCGAGGAGTACGAGGCGCTGGTGCTCCGGATGATCGCGGAGGAGTCGGGGTTGGTGACCACCGATCCGCTGGAGTTCGCGGAGATGGCGCGCACCACGCTGGAGACGAAGATCCCCGATCTTGACGTGTTGCGGTTGTTGCGCAGTGCCACGATCACCTTCACCGATGACGCGATCAGTCGACTCGATGGCGTTCGACCGCTGCCGCCCGCGACAGCCGATCAGCAGCCCGCACAGGCGGGTCCCGGTGCCGACGTGTTGCCGATGCGGCGGGCACCCGAGGTGGCCGACCACACCGCCACCACCACCGCCACCCCGGCGCCGCGCGACACCGCACCACCACCACCGTTTCTCACCCGGGTGGCGTTCACCGCTCCCGGCACCACCTGCTGGCAGTGCAGTGCACCATTGCCGCAGGATCGCGCAGTGAAGTTCTGCGTCGAGTGCGGTGCCGACCAGCGCAAGCCGCGCTGTGGCGCGTGCGGCAGCGATGTCGAACCCGGCTGGAAGCACTGCGCCGAGTGCGGCGCGCCGGTGTCGTCGTGAAGGAGATCGTCTTCACTGCGGCGGTGCGCACCGGTTTCGGCAGCTTCGGTGGTGCCCTCCGCGAGTTGAGCGCCACCGATCTCGGCACCATAGCCGCGCGTGAGGCCCTGGCCAGGAGCGCCCTGCCGATCGACACCATCGACCACGTGATCGTCGGCAATGCGATGCAGACATCCACCGACGCGATGTACTGCGCCCGGCACGTCGGCTTGCGGAGCGGTGTCGCAGTCGAGGTGCCGGCGGTGACTGTCAACCGGCTGTGCGGTTCCGGATTCGAGGCGGTGGTGCAGGGTGCCCACCGACTCCTGCTGGGAGAAGCGCGGGCGGTGCTTGCCGGTGGCACCGAGTCGATGAGCCAGGCACCCCACGTGGTGCGCGGTGCCCGCTGGGGGATCCGCTACGGTCCGTCGCCGCCGCTGGAGGATTCGCTGTTCGAGGGATTGCGCGACTCATACGGTGGCTGCACGATGAGCGACACCGCGGAGAATCTTGCCGTCAGGTACGGCATCAGTCGGCTCGAGTGCGAGGAGTATGCGGTGCGCTCGCACGCTGCCGCCAACCAGGCCTGGCAGGACGGTCACTTTGCGGACGAGGTGATCGCAGTTCCGCTCAGCGATCGCAAGAGCAGGAGCGAAATCGCCTGGCGTGCCGATGAGCACATTCGCGCCGGCACGTCGCCCGAGGCGCTGGCCAGGCTGCCGGCAATCACCCACAAGGACGGCACCGTCACCGCCGGCACGGCGTCGGGAATCAACGACGGCGCGGCGATGCTGGTGCTCACCACCCGCGAGCACGCGCTGGCGCACGGCGCACCGGTGCTGGGCAGGCTGGTGGCGTGGGGTGTGGCAGGAGTGCCGCCGGAACTGATGGGGATCGGGCCGGCTCCCGCTGCCCGGCAGGCGCTGGAGCGCGCCGGGATGACGCTCGACCAGATGACGCTGGTCGAGGTCAACGAGGCGTTCGCGGCGCAGTATCTCGCCGTCGAGCGCGAACTCGGGCTCGACCGCAGTCGGACAAATGTCGATGGCGGTGCCATCGCGATCGGTCATCCGCTGGCCGCCAGCGGTGCCCGGATAACTGCGCACCTGCTGCACGCGCTCAGGCGGAGCGGCGGTGGGTTCGGCCTGGGTACCGCCTGCATCGGCGGCGGCCAGGGAATCGCGGTGATCGTCGAGGTGGCGGCAGGATGAGCGGCAACGTACCGATGCGCATCGATCGCGAAGCACTGGATCGCGTGCTCCGGCGCGCCACCGAGTTGCAGGCCCACGGCCGGGAGATCGCCGATTCGCTGAGCGAGGAAGAAGTGCTGGCCCTGGGCAGGGAAGTCGGCATCCCGGCAGCACAGCTTCGCCAGGCGTTGCTCGAGGAACAGACCCGGGTGTCGATCCCCGAGCCCAGCGGGATGACCGACAAGTGGCTCGGCGCGGCGGTGGTCCACGCCGAACGAGTGGTGCAGGGTGATCCCGGCAAGATCGGTGACGCACTGACGCGATGGTTCGGGCAGAACGAAGTGCTGGTGGTGCAGCGCCGCACCGCCAACAAGATCACCTGGGAACCGTCGGGTTCATTCGCCGGCGCGATGAAGCGGATGGGTTGGACCTTGAGCGCCAATCGCACCAAGCCGTTTCTCGACAAGGCGGAACTGGTCACGGCACTGATCACGCCGCTGGAGTCGGGGTACTGCCATCTGTCGCTGGTTGCCGCGCTGCGGAAATCGCGCACCGGTTATCTGGCCGGTGCGCTCACGATGGGCGGGGTGATGCCGGTGATGGCCGCGTCAGTGGTGTTGATGGGCGCACCACTGCTGATCGCACCGGTGATGGTCGTGCCGGCGTTGGTGGGCGGCTGGGCGATCGGCAGGTCGTTCAGGGAGGTGTCGGCCCGCGCCCGGCTCGGGCTGGAGCGGGCGCTGGACGAAGTCGAAAGGGGCACCCCGCTGCTGCCCCGTAGCTCGGAGTCCGCCACTCCCAGTCCGCTGGTGGCCGACATCAGCGAGGCGGTGCGACAGATCTCGCGCGAAGTGAAGCGGGCCTTCGAGGAGAAGAAGTGAGGCGCGCGCTGCCATCACTGCTGCTGCTTGCCGGGTGCTATCCGGCCACCAGCCGACCCGATGTGGTGCCGGTGCCGGACGCGGTGCGGGTGGAGGTGGAGATGTTCGTGCCGCAGGCGACGCGCGCGCTGGCGCTGGCGCTGCACGACGATTCGATCCCGGTGCGCCGCACCGAACCCGACGACGGCTGGTTGGAGAGCGAGTGGATCGACATCGCCACTATGCAGGCGACCCGTCGTCGCCCGCTCGGGCTCGAAGTGGTGCGGGTACGCGCGTTTGTCGAGCCCGGCCGAGACAACCACAGCGTGATCCACGTGGAGACAGTGTATCGCCCGGTTGCATCACCGGCCCGGCCGGATCGGGTGCTGGAACGGCAGGTGCCAGTGGGCCACCCGGTTGCCGTCAGGGTGCAGCAGGCGCTGGAGAGGGTGGCCGGCGGTCATTAGCCGCAGGCGGCCCGTCGGCGGCGGGGTCCGGCCTGAACGCCCGCATATATCCCTCAAGCGTCTCGTGGTCCAGCTCGGCGTCCTTGCACGGACCGGCGGGCAGCGTCATCGTGAGCCCCAGCACCGGCACCTTGCCGGCCACGTCGTGCAAGCCGGTGACCATATCACGCTCGCAGGCAACCGCTACCACTGCGCGTGGCCGTCGCTCGCGAATCACGCGCCGGGC
>CBFGRM010000123.1:0-3923 GCA_965651205.1 uncultured bacterium | reverse complement strand
CGTGAAGGTCAGCATAGCGCCCTTTGAACGGACACGAACCTAGTCTGGCTAACGTGTATTGGACCCGCGAGCGCTCCCTCCCACCCGCGACCTGTCCAGCGATAACGGTACCACCCGCCACCTAATCGGGGAACCCCGCGAAGCTCCCTGAAGCCAACCCATCCGCCGGACTCCGCACCCCCACAGCCCACCCCGGTCCAGCACGTGCCGATACAAAAACAGCAACGCCGCCAGCGCCTGTCCCTGCGTCGACTGACTCACCCGCCGCCGCTCCACCAGCCAGACGAGGAACTCGCGCACCTCTGCTTCGCCCATTTCCGCCGGATGCCGCAAGCGATGAAACCGCACATAACGCCGTACCCAATCAGTGTACGCCGCAATGGTGCGCGAACTCATCTGCCGGAGTGCCATATTGGACTGCAGTTGTTGCAGCAGGGGCGAATTGGACTGCGCAGTCATCGGTTCCTCGGGAGTGTGGCCCCGAAAACAACCGCCGCCGCACTCCCATCCCGATCACCAGATCACGCACGTTGGTTCGCAACGCCAACCCGAATCGCCCCACCCCCTACCTCATACACCCGAACGACTCCGCCCACTCCACGTCCGATTCCTTCACGTCGTTCATCCACGTGCCGCTGTTGCGATACGCGGTATAGGTGGCACTCCGGGTATTCCCCATCCAGCGCCCCTCGCAGATGGCAGCGCTGCCCGACGTGATCACGAACCGCAGTGTGTCGCCCGCACCATTCAACCGCACGTCCGACACCCGGAGGATTCCCCTGACACTGTCGGACGGCAACGAGTCACGCCCCCGCAAGGCAACCAGCAGATGCCGCTCGAGCCGATCCCACACCAACGAATCACCACCCCTCGGCAACGTGATCTGCCACCAGACGCTCTCGGGGCGCTCGGCCGCAGCAGCAATGCTGCCCGCCAACCGCTCGACTGCAATCCGCCCCACATACCTCACCAACGCCGAGTCGACGCTCGACGGCAACGACGATGAACCCTGCCCCACAACCCGACCCGGCACCGCCAAACCCAGCAGCAGCACCACCACCAGCAAAACACCCCGAATGATTGATATCATCCCCAACGGTACCGCACCCCAGCCGATCCGGTAACCCCCAACACCCCAAAACCCCCACCCCATCCCCCTTGGACGATCTTCGGGTTATCTTCGGGTCTATGGAATCGTCTCCGGCGGTCCGGACACCCAGGACGGGCGGAGCAATGCCCCCACGTCGCTTCAGCGACACGGGGCCTTCAGGCCCCGCCGAGCCGCGGGTTTACCCGCGAGCAGCGAGCAGCGAGCAGACAACCCCCACCAGCAGCGAGCAGACAACCCCCACCAGCGAAATGAAATCCGTCCTCTTCATCGACCCACCCGCCTTCTGCGCCACCGTGGCCGCGCTCGACGACCCGTCGCTGCGCCAGCGACCCGTCGCGTTCGCGCCCCCCGGCGCCGACCGCGCCGTGGTCCTGGCCCTGTCCGCCGAGGCACGCGAGGCCGGCCTCGCCGTGGGCACCCCGGTGGCCCTGGCCCGGCGGATCTGCCCCGACCTGATCGTCCGACCACCCGACCCCCGCCGCTGGGCCCGGGCCCACCGGGCGCTGCACCTGATCCTGGCCCGCTTCGCACCGCTGATCGAGCCCCGCAACTGGGGCCACGCCTATCTCGACATAACCGGCACCGAGCGGCTGTTCGGCCCGCCAGCCGACATCGCCCTCCGGATCACCCGAGAAACCCGCGAATCGCTGGGCCTGCCGCTGGCCGTGGGCATCGCCACCAACAAGCTGGTGAGTGCCACCGCCGCCACCGTGGTCAAGCGCCAACCCGGCACCCTGATCTGGCCGGTGGCCGCCGGGGCCGAGGCCAGCTTCCTGGCACCCGAACCGGTCGAGCTGCTGCCCGAAGTGCCCGACCCGATCCGCCAGCGACTCGACGACTATCACCTCGAACAGATCGGCGAGCTGGCCGCGATCGGCGAACAGGCACTCTGCACCGCGTTCGGTCGCGCGGGACGCACCCTGCACCAGCACGCCCGCGGCATCGACTTCCGCCCGGTGCTGCCACCGGCGGTGCGGCGGGAATGTCGAGTGGCGCATCAACTCGCCAACGACACCAACGATCGCGACACACTGCATCGTCTGCTGCGTTCACTGTCCGAACGACTCGGCCGCCGACTGCGCAACAGCGGCTGCTCCGCCGGCTCGCTCACGGTACTGGTGCGACACGCCGACGACACCACCGCACAGCGACGAGTGCGACTGGTCACCGGCGTGCTCGACGTCGAACTGTGGCGCGCCGCGTGCACCGCACTCGACAGGGCACTGACACGACGCGTGGCAGTGCGCAGCCTGGCACTGGTGGCCGGCTCGCTGCACGACGGCAACGGACAGTTCGAGTTGTGGAGTGAACCGGCCGCGCTGTCAGCACCCAAGGCCGTTGCACTGCAGCGGGCGGTGGACCGGATTGGTGCGATCGGCAACGACAGGCGACGCGAAGAACCATCGGGGTCCCGCCGTGACCGATATGCGGCCGGCCAGCGGAAGCTAGAGGGAGAGCACCACCTTGCCGAACGTGGCGTTGGAAGCAAGCAGCTCGTAGGCGCGCACCGCCTCCTCGATCGGCACCACCGTGTCGAGCACCGGCCTGAGCGCACCGGAGGAAAAGTGCGGCAGGATCTCGCTGGTGAATCGCTCCACCAGCTCGCGCCGCTCGGGAGCGAGCCGACTGCGCATCGTGATGCCGCGGATGGTGAGCCGCTGACGCAGCACCCGACCCAGGTCGATCTCACCGGCCACGCTGCCACCCAGGGTGCCGAGGATCACCAGCCGACCACCGGGAGCAAGCAGCGACATATTGGCCCCGAAGTAACCGGCGCCGATGGTGTCGATGATCAACTGCACCGGCTCGCCCACCGAGGCCGCCCAATCATCGCCGGCAGCGAGCACGCCGTGCTCCAGTCCCAGCGCCGACGCGCGCGCCAGCTTGTCGGGGGTGCGTGAAGTGCCGACGATGGTGAACCCCGACACCCGCCCCAGTTGCAACGCGGCGGTGCCGACACCACTGCCGATGGCGTGGACCAGCACCCGCTCACCGGCCCGTGCGTGCCCCTGCCGCACCATCGCGTCCCACGCGGTCAGGAACACCTCGGGAATCGCCGCCGCATCGGGGTATGCCATCCCGTCGGGGATCGCCAGCGCCTCGGCCTGGTGCACCGCCACGTACTGCGCCTGGGCCCCGCCGCCCACCAGGCCCATCACCCGATCGCCCAGCTCCCAGTACGTCACACCGCGACCGATCGCCACCACCTCGCCGGCATACTCCAGCCCCGGAATGTCTGCCGGCCACCCCGGTGGCGGGGGATACTTGCCGGTGCGCTGGAGCAGGTCGGCCCGGTTTAGCCCGGCGGCACGAACCTGCACCACGATTTCGCCGTCGCGAGCCACCGGGTCGGGACGTTCCTCGATTTCGAGCGAGGGGAGAATGAGGGCGCGCATCCCTGAAACTACCATCCCGTGCCTGTCCTATCACGCCTCACGTCCGGACCTATGACCACCTATTGCGAAACCGCCCCGGGCCATCCGTTCCACGGCCCCTATCACGACCACGAATACGGCTTCCCGCTGCGCGACGACGCCGGCCTGTTCGAGCGCCTGGTGCTGGAGATCAACCAGGCCGGCCTGTCGTGGCTCACCATCCTCAAGAAGCGCGAGGCGTTCCGCCTGGCGTTCGAGGGATTCGATCCCCACGTCGTGGCGCGCTACGGCGAAAAGGATCGCGCCCGCCTGCTCGCCGACGCGGGCATCATCCGCAACCGGCTCAAGGTCGACGCCGCGATCCACAACGCACAGCGCATAGTCGAGCTGATCGAGTCGCACGGTTCGTTCGCCAACTGGCTCGACGCCCAGGGCGA
>CBFGRM010000122.1:0-3944 GCA_965651205.1 uncultured bacterium | reverse complement strand
TTCTCGCCTTCTCGCTTTCTCGCCTTCTCGCTTTCCCTTACTTTACGCTCTCCCACTTCCGGAGCCCAGGCGAATGTCCGCTGCAGTACAGGTTCAGGGTGTCACCAAGCGCTTCTCGGGTCACACCGCCGTCGATCATCTGAGCTTCTCGGTGCCGTCGGGCGGCATATTCGGGCTATTGGGCCCCAACGGCGCCGGCAAGTCCACCACGATCCGGATGATGATGGACATCATCGAGCCCGATGAGGGTCAGATCACCATTCTGGGTTCGTCCTCCCACGCCCGCGACCTCTCGAATCGGCTCGGCTACCTGCCCGAGGAGCGCGGCCTCTACAAGAAGATGAAGGTGATGGATCAACTGATCTTCTTCGGCGAGGTCAAGGGAATCGGCCGGAGTGACGCCCGCCGCCGGGCCGGTGCCTGGCTGGAACGCCTGGGACTCGGGGGCTGGGCGGACAAGAAGATCGAGGACCTCTCCAAGGGAATGCAGCAGAAGGTCCAGTTCGCCGGTACCCTGCTCCACGACCCCGAGCTGGTGGTGCTGGACGAGCCATTCGCCGGTCTGGACCCGGTCAACTCCCAGGTGATGAAGGATGTGGTGGTCGAGATCGCCGCCCGCGGCAACACCGTGCTCTTCTCGACCCACATTATGGATCAGGCGGAGAAGATGTGCGACCACCTGGTGATCATCGCCCGGGGCAAGAAGGTGGTCGACGGTTCGCTGGCGCAGGTCAAGTCGGAGTTTGGCGGCCGCCACGTGGCGCTGGGATTCTCGTCCGGCAAGGAAAGGGCCCAGCGGGTGCTGCACGACGGGCGCCTGGTGGCCAAGGTCGACGACTACGGTGCATCGGCAGAGATCGAGTTGGCGAGCGAGGCCAGCGCCGACGAGCTGCTGGGCGCGCTGGTGCGCGAAGGCGTCGGGCTGCGGCGGTTCGAGGTGGTCGAGCCGTCGCTCCAGGCGATCTTCATCGACAAGGTTGGCGCCGAAGCCGCGGTCGCGGCACGCTCCGGGGAGGCCGCGTGAACAAGATCTTCGCAGTCATTCGACGGGAGTTCGTAGAGCGGGTCCGGACCCGCGCATTCATCATCGGCACACTGCTGTTTCCGGTGCTGATGATCTTCTTTATGGTGATGCCGGTACTGATGATGTCCGGCGGCAGCAGGGCTCAGCGGATCGCCATCGTCGACGGCACCACCGACGACCTCGGCAGCCGGATAGAGCGGGGGCTGGCCGACCAGACAATGACCCGCGACGGTACCGAAGTGCCCCGCTACACCATCACCCGCGTGGTGGCGAGCGAGGCTCGGATAGAGGCCGTGCGCGATTCACTGGTGGGGCGCACCGGTTTCTCCACGGAGGAGATGCCCGACGGATTCGACGGCGTGCTGGTGCTGACTCCGGCAATACTGGTCGAGGGTCGGGCCTCGTACTTCGGCAGCAACGTCGGGTCGCTGGAGGTGATGTCGCGCTTCGAGTCGGCAGTGTCGTCGGTGGTGCGCGGCACCCGACTGGAACGCGCCGGCGTGTCACAGGAAGTGGTGGCGCAGGCGCTGATCCCCACCCAGCTCCGGAGCACCAAGGTGGAAG
This sequence comes from uncultured bacterium, assembly GCA_965651205.1. GTDB lineage: Bacteria > Gemmatimonadota > Gemmatimonadetes > Gemmatimonadales > GWC2-71-9 > Palsa-1233. Next base: position 2,356 of record CBFGRM010000122.1, on the reverse strand, counting down.
AGGGAGTCGCCACAGGCGAAAGTGGCGAGGCTGCCTTCATTCTGGCCTACGTGATGGGCTTCGTCCTTTATATGGCCCTGATCATCTACGGCCAGCAGACGGCGATGTCGGTGATCGAGGAGAAGAGCTCGCGCATTATGGAAGTGCTGGCCTCCTCGCTCAAGCCCTTCCAGATGCTGCTCGGCAAGATACTCGGCGTGGGCGCAGTGGGCCTGCTGCAACTCGGCATCTACGGTATGGTGGCCTTCCTGCTGTCGTCTCAGCGAGGCTGGATCGCGGGCCTGCTCGGCGTCGACGCCAACGCCCTCCAGTCGATGCCGATGCCGTCGTTCCCGCCCGACCTGCTGGCGGTGTTCCTGATCTACTTCGTGTTGGGCTTCCTGCTCTACGGCGCGCTGTTCGCGGCCATCGGGTCGATGGTCAACGCCGTGCAGGAGATGCAGTCGGTGATGATGCCGGTAACGATGCTGATGATAGTCGGGTTCTTCGGCGTGTTCGCATCGATCGGTGATCCCAACGGCAAGGTGTCGGCAATCCTGTCGTACGTGCCGTTCTTCTCGCCGATGGTGATGCCGGTGCGCTGGTCGATGTCGGTGGTGCCGATCACCGACCTGGTCGTGTCACTCGCACTGCTGGTGATCGGGCTGCTGGCCTGCGCCTGGCTGGCGGGCCGGATCTACCGAACCGGCATCCTGATGTACGGCAAGAAGCCCAGCCTGCGCGAAGTAGCGAGGTGGGTCGCAAGGTAGCGGCGCAGCCTGCCGGGTCACGCCTGAAGGCGCGACCCGGCAGGCTCGGCGACACCAGTCCCTCAGGTGTATCCCAGTGTGGGGTCGTCGTAGTAGTCGTTCACCTGATTGGGGTTATCGAAGAACATCCGCGCCAATGGCTCGTTGCCGTGCTGCCTCGGCTTCGGCAGGCCATTGGTGTCGGCGTCCTCCTGGTAGATGTTGTACCAGAGCAACCCCTCGTCGTCGTAGAACAGGCTCGATGTCTCGCCGTCGTGCTCTTCTGCATCACCGAACATCGGCAGGGCGCAGCTCCAGACCAGCTCATATGTGTTGTTCGTATGGCGGATGATGAATCGGTGCGTCTGGTCGTTGTCATAGATCGAGACCTGCGAAGTCTGGGCTGTCAGCCGACCGTTGATCGTGATCTTGCTGCTGTCGCTCAGGATGTGGGTACGCTGGGCTCCCTTGAAATTCTTGACGTGCTTGCCGTTGAAATTTTCGTGGGCGTGCCAGGTGTTGTTGACCTGCCCCCAGTTCTGGATTGCGTTGTAGCCCGTGGGGTCCCCGATCGTGATGGTGGCGGCGACTATGATGATCTTCCAGCCACCGTGAGTGACATACCTCAACGAGTTGTCATCGGCAGAATAGGTGAGCCGGCCCGTCGCTGAATCGGAGACGCAGGGGTGCGGCGCCGGATTGACCGTGATCGCAGCACTGGCGCTCCTGCCTTCACTGGTCGCGGTGATGCTGGCGAGTCCCGCGCTCACCGCAGTCACCAGTCCGTCGCTGACAGTGGCGATCGCAGGATCGGAACTGCTCCACGATATCGTCCGACCAGTGAGTGCGTTGCCGGTGGCGTCCCGCGGGGTGGCGACCAGGGTCAAGGTCTCACTGATCTCGAGTGTCGCAGCGTCGGAGCTCAAGTCGATCGCGTCCACCGGTGCCGGGTTCACGGTGATCGAAGCAGTGGCGCTCTTCCCTTCGCTGCTCGCCGTGATGGTCGCGTTTCCCTGAGATACCGCCGTGACCACGCCGGCCGCCACCGTAGCCACCGCCGGCGCAGACGAGTTCCACGTGATGGTGCGACCGGCGAGAAGGTTTCCACCGGCATCGCGAGTCGTCGCCGTCAGGGTCGCTCGTGCGCCGATATCGAGGGTCGCAGTGACGGGGGTCAGCTGGACCACCGCAACTGTCGGCGGCGGTGGCGGGGGTGGCGGTGGCGGAGTCGGGCCGGGTGCAACTTCCTTGCAGCCGACGATTGCCAAGGCGGCAAACAGGGACACGACCGCGACACCGCTGCGTAGAATCGGGAAGGACTGGATCGAGTTTGTCATATTCCGCACGCGCAGATTCCCCGGCCGGCGGCTCACCCACCCCACCGGCTGACCGCCGACCCCCCAGCCCCCAGCCCACTTCTGTAGCCGCCACCCTCAGACAGCGGTGCTCTAAGTGTTTGCTACGCAACAGATTGCGCCGCAATAGCAATAGACCCGTTTCACGTGAAACGCGCCGAGTGCCACGCTTGCGGTTCTGTTTCACGTGAAACTGCCCCTGTCGTCTCCTGGTCGGCCCTGATAGATTCGGGTCGCTTTCTCGCTTTCTCGCTTTCTCGCTTTCTCGCTTTC
>CBFGRM010000121.1:0-4007 GCA_965651205.1 uncultured bacterium | reverse complement strand
CAGCGATTCGTCGTGACCATCGGCGAGGAACAGGTAGCCATCCACGCGCCGGAAGTCGCAATCGATCTGCTCGTCGCGCACCGCCCGCTCGATCAGGTCGATGGCCGCGCCGTGACTCTGGGCCGCCAGTCGCGCGCCCTCTTCCCCGTGCAACCGCTCGATCTCGATGTAGCGATCATCGATCGCATTCGACAGGTGTGCGGTGGTGTAGCGGGTCATCCCGCTGCCGATCTCGCCGTCCTCGAGTACCACCACCGACTTGCCGCTCCTCGCGAGCAGATGTGCAGTGGTGAGTCCGGCGATGCCGGCACCTACCACGCACACATCGGCGTGCTCGTCGGCGGCAAGCGCCGGATACTGCGGCAGGCTCGCGGTGGCCATCCAGAGCGACTCCCGGCCGGCTGCGGGGTCGGGCAGGTCGAATCTCATCGCAGGTCCGGACAACCCATCACGACCAGATGAGGCGACCGGCGATCGGGCAACCAGGCGGTCCGGACCTGAGTGCTGTCGCAGTCCCCGGCCAGCACGAACGACACCGTGACGCTGCTCCTTGTGCCCGCTCCGTCCCGCTGCTCGCCCAGCAGTGTGAAGCGCCAGGTGCGCACCGCTGCCAGTGCCGCTGCATCCAGTGCCGATCCGGCGGATGTGGTCACGGAGGTGCCGGCAGGGTCGACCGAGCCGTCGCCACGAACCAACAGCGCCAGCTCGACGCTGCCCACCAATCCGGCTGAGCGGGCGACGGCGGGATACTCGGGCGCCCGGTTCGTGTGCTCGGGTATGATCCCACCCGGCAGAGGACAGCCGCTGTCGTCGTTGCAGAACTGGCCTATCTCGGCCGCGGGCGGCGGTGGCTGGACGGTGGGAATCCGGGGCACCCGGTCCTGAGCAGCAAGTGGCAGCGCGGTTGCCACCGCCGCGATGCACGCGATTACCAGCTTCATCCTGACCTCCCAAGACCCGGCCGGGGGAAACTCCGGGCACCAAGAGGCGACGACGGAAGGGTGGACTCGGGACACGGATCAGGTCCCGACACCCGCCGGCGTGCGACAACCCGCCTGATCCGGCAGATTGTTCCCTATCCCGATCCTTCAACCGACAATCACGCTATGGCCACCATCAGACTCGCCACGACCAATGACGCCGCCGAGCTGGCCGGATTCGCCGAAGCAATCTTCCGCGACACATTCGGTGCAATGAACAACAGCGACGACGTCGACGCGCATTGTCGCCGCTACTACGGCGCCGTGATCCAGGTCAATGAGATCACCGACCCAGCCTGGACCACGATGCTGGTCGAGGAGGACGGCGAACTGGTAGGTTATCTGCAATTGCGCTGGCGACCGGCCCCGGCAAGCGTGATCGCTGAACGGCCCGGCGAGATCCAGCGGTTCTACCTCCGCGCAGATTGGCACGGTCGCGGACTGGCGCAGGAGATGATGACCCGCGCCCTGAACGAGATGAAGGATCGCGGCACCGATGTCGCCTGGTTGGGTGTCTGGGAACACAACCCGCGCGCGATTTCATTCTACACCAAGTGCGGCTTCCGATCGGTGGGCGACCAGCCGTTCATCCTCGGCGACGACACTCAGCGCGACATCATAATGATGCGGGAGATCTGACAGGCGGCCATTCCGGCGCCTCTGGGCGGCTACTGTCGGCAAGTGCCGACATCGCCACTTCCAACGGCATCGTCCCGAACCAGGCACTGGCGTCGTCGACTCCCCAACTGAGCAGCAGTGTGTCGCCTCTGCGCACCAGTCCGGCCGCGAACTCCACCTGGGCCGCCTGCAGCACGAACGGATCCGACACTTGCAGCAATCGCAACTGCCGGTCGAAGGTCACCCACGCGTGGAAGTACTGCCGCCTGGGAGATTCGGCCAGCACCCCGTGCACCAGCGCCATCCACGCGATCCCGTCCTGCTCCACCGGCACAAGCTGGCTGCCGCCGCGAAGGTCGCCGCACCACATCGGCGGCCGACAGATCTGCACGAGCTCGCAGCGCCCGGTATCCGGGTCCGGACGCACAATCACCGTGGGATGGCAGTGGTAGACGAGCAGCAACTCGCCATCAGCCATCACCGGCATCCAGTTCTTCTGGTTGTGATCATCGCGGATGCCGTGCAGGTGCAGCGCCCGCACGATACTGGCCGCACCATCGTCGACCACGATCTCGAGCAGATACATCGCCCTTCGCCCGCTGCCGTCGGGATGGCCGTGATTGGCCACGGCCCGGAACCGACCCGGACTGTCGGGCACCGCGACCAGTCGCAGATCCTCCAGGCCGCGCACCCGCCCACCATCATTCAACTCCACCCCGGTGTCGAGCACCAGTTCCTTCGCATCGTGCAGGGCACCGTCGTCCGTCAGGCGACCGATCAGGTTGCGGGTCGCAACGAAACCCGGTGTCACGTAGCGACCGACATCGTTGAGGCGGTAATTGACAGTCCGGACCACGGCGGTGATGCCGTCGGGCCCCGCAGCGATGGTGGGATTGGTCGGGTGATATCCGGGCGTGATCGACCCGGCTCCGATGCGGATCGGCACTGCGTCGAGCGAGTCGCCGATCGGCTCGACGTGAAAGCGACGATTGCCGAGCACGATGTTGCGAGTGTCATCCGGCAGTGCGCGCCTGCGTGCCAGCACGTTGGTCAACCTGTTCGACCGGTAGCGCTCACCCGGTACGTAATAGGCTGCAATCGAGCACTCGAAATCGAGCCGCCAGGGTTCGGCCGACTGGCCGATGAGTTCTGCCACCCCGGAGCGCTGCATCAACCCGTCGGCCAGCATCAGGCACGACATATTGAGCCCCTGCTGACGCAGCCGGGTGCAGAGTTGCACCACCGTTTCGACGTGGCTGGCAGTGAGTCGCCCTGACGAGTCGAACAATTCGATGTTCCTGCCGATCCGCTCTGCGTGACGCTGCATCAGCGGATCCTCGAGCGCAGTGGTGGCGAGCGACCCGGCTCGTTCGCCGTTGCCGATGTCGTGTTCAGACAGCGAACCCCAGTCGAGGAGTCCGGGACCGTTGGCTACCCGGTCGATGAACAGGATGTCGTCGCCGCGCTCGGGGCGCGGCAGCACTCGCTCGATCGCGTGCGCCGCGACCAGCGCACCAAGCAGCGGCATCCCGTTCTCGGCCGCGGTGCGGACAATTGCGTGCAGCGGTTCCGCTCGCCAGGGTCGTCGCTCCCAGGCGTGGAACCACGCGCCGATTGCCGGCCCCGCACCACCCACCGGCGGCGGCAGCAGTTCCAGGCAGCGGCCACGACGGAACGCCGCGTACCACGCCTCCTCCTCGAAACCGCCCATCCCGGCTCGCGTCGTGTAGCACTCGAGCGCACGCCACAGGTCAATCCGACCGTTCAGGTGCGTCTCCCCCAGATAGAACCACGCCCGCGCATCGTCGGGACTCTCGTGCAGCGTCGCGTTCAGCAGTCGAGCGTCGCGGGAAAACTTGTCGGCCTTGCTGCCGCCATCACCCACGTCGTGCAGCACCACCCCGTCGAAACGCTGCACCGGCAAGCAAGGGCCCACGGACTGGAGATACTCGTGGGTCCGTCCCACATACCGCCACTCCACATCGCTCGGCACCAGCGCCTGAATCCGGTACGAGAACGGGTCGTCATAGAGCAACTGATACGGTGCACCATCCAGGCGACTCTTCCACTCGGGATCCTTGACTTCGACATACTCGTCGGCGTCGAGCAGCAACAGATAGTCGAACCCAAGGTCGTGGGCGAACGCACGGGCGTGCGCGATCGTCTCACTGCGCGAGGTTCCGAAATCTACAAAGGTGGTGTGATGAAGCCGGCCGGGAATCCCGGCCAGATGTTCAGTGATGATCCGAGGGGTGCCGTCGTCGGAGCCGGTGTCGGTGATGCACCAGCCGTCGATATGCCGCATCACCGAATCGAGCGCGCGCCGGATCACGCGCGACTCGTTGCGAACCATCATACACAGACAGACTGTAGCCACCGGCGAGCATCAGACTCCGGTCGGGCCAGTCG
>CBFGRM010000120.1:0-4083 GCA_965651205.1 uncultured bacterium | reverse complement strand
TCGGTGGGATGCTCCGAGAGCCAGCGACCCAGCAGATCGGCGGCGTCCTTGCGGCGGCCGTCGCGCATCAGTGCCTCGGCCAGCGACATCGCCGAATTGCCGGCCGACACCGGGCGCACGACGCGCTGATGCTGCGCTGCCAAGGGCAGCGCGCCCAGCAGTGCGGCGGCAAGTGTCAGATGTCGGCTGAAGTTCGGCACCATCGCGAGACCCTGGCTGATCCGGAGTGAGCGCCCGGAGGCAGCATTCAAAATAGCGGAACAGCCCCGCCAGCGGCAGTCGGAAGCAACAGGAACGGCCGGCGCCCGAGGGCACCGGCCGCTGGGACCTGAACCGGAGTCGGCTCAGCCGTTCTTGCGGCGGCGGCGCGCAGCCGCCATCCCGGCCAGGCCGGTGGCGAGCAACGTCATCGTGGCCGGCTCGGGAACGGTCTCGGTGGGGATGCCGACATCATCCGGCGTCATCAGGTCCAGATCGGCAGCAAAGGTGGCATCGAATGGTGTTCCGCACTCATTCTCACCGCCGAAAATACCGAAGAACTTGCAGGTCTTCGAGACGCCGAAGGTTGAGCCGAAATTCACGTCGAGCTGGCCCCAGAGGTCGCCCGTCGCAGGCGCGCCACCGACCGACACAGGACGTGAATAAGTCGCAGTGGTGTTCCAATGATCTGTGGTCCCCCAGAGGCAGAAGAAACCAAGATTGATGGAGCAGTATCCGAACTCATTGCCGACACTACTCCCCGGGGTGCCTTCGGCATACGTCCAAGTGTCGAAGATGGCGTTACCGGTGAGCGGGTTCAGCGAAAAGCTGGTCAGCCCGACGCCGTGCAGGCTCCACAGACCGAAAAAGGTCTCGGAGGAACCGTTTGCGGTAAGCGAGAAGCCATCACCGATCACGCCCCAGACGCCACCACCCAGACTGCCCCAAACACCGGAGCCACCACCCGACACCGAGGTCCAGTTCACTTCCATACCAGTGAGGCTGGAGTAGGTGACGACAAACGGGTTGACCGCTTCGACGTTCACGCCATTTGAGTAGTCGTAGAACACCGACTGCGCACCGAGCGGGGCGGCAACCAGGGCCGCGGCGATGGCAAGGGCAGACAACCGGGAATTGCGCACTGGATTGGTCCAATCAGGAAATGAAGAAGGGCTCGCGAGCACAATGCGTTCGGGGGCGATCCCGGCAGGTCTCGTACCACGCAGGTGCCCCTGCCGCAGGCCGCATTTCACAAGGCTTTCTGGCGATGAGGCTATCCCGGCCGTGCCTTTGGAACCGTCAGATGTTGCCCTGTCGCAACAATGGCTGCCGCACCGCCACGACAGCGGACGGTCACAAGGCAGAACGGCCGGCACCCGAGGGCACCGGCCGTTTGATACCTTGCGGCTGTCAGAGCGCTCAGCCGTCGAGGTCGTCGTCGGCTTCAGACTCCGCTGCCTTCATCGCGGCCGCGCGCTCCTCGGCTGCGGCCTTGGCTGCGGCGACCTCCTCGGGAGTCGGGATACCGTCCTCGGGATAGTCGACGATCGCCACCACCACCCGGTGATGGATCGGATCGACCTCGATCACGCGGGCCACGATCACCTGGCCCTCGACCACCGCCTGCTCCGGGTCCTGATCCGGTGCCAGGCCCATCTGCGACACCGGCGCGAACCCCTCGATGTCGTCGCCCAGGTCGACCACCAGGCCCTTGTCGACCGGACGGAGCACCTTGGCGCGGCGCTCGCTGCCCACCGGCAGCGTCTCGCCGATGGTGAGCCAGGGATCGTCGGTGGCCTGCTTGAGGCCGAGCGAGATCCGCTTGTTGTCGGAGTCGATGTTGAGGATGATCACGTCGACCGTGTCACCCTTCTTGACCACTTCCGACGGGTGCTGCACCCGCTTGGTCCACGACATATCCGAGATGTGGATCAGGCCGTCGATGCCGGGCTCGATCTCGACGAAGGCGCCGAACGAGGTGAGGTTGCGCACCTTGCCGGTGATCCTGGTGCCCACCGGGTACTTGAGCGGCAACACCATCCAGGGATCCTGTTCGGTCTGCTTCATACCGAGCGAGATCTTCTCCTCGCCCTCGTCGACCTTGAGCACCACGGCCTCGATGGTCTCGCCGATCGACACGATCTTGCTCGGGTGCCGGACGTTGCGGGTCCAGCTCATCTCGGAGATGTGCACCAGGCCCTCGATACCGGGCTCCAGCTCCACGAAGGCGCCGTAGTTGGTGATCGAGACCACCTTGCCCTGCACCCGCGCGCCGACCGGATACTTCTCCGAGACATTCTGCCACGGGTAGCTCTGGAGCTGCTTCATTCCGAGCGAGATCCGCTCGCGCTGCCAGTCGATGTCGAGGATCTTGACGTCGACTTCCTTGCCGATCGCGACCAGTTCGCTGGGATGCGACACTCGCCCGTACGACATATCGGTGATGTGCAGCAGGCCGTCGACGCCGCCGAGGTCGATGAACGCACCGAAGTCGGTGATGTTCTTGACGACGCCCTTGCGGACCTGGCCGGCCTCCAGCTCCTTCATCAGCTTCTCGCGCTTGCCGGCGCGCTCGGTCTCGAGGATCACCCGGCGCGACACCACGATGTTGCGGCGGCGCTTGTTGAGCTTGATGATCTTGAACTCGTAGGTCTGTCCCAGCAGCTCGTCGATGTTGGGAACCCGGCGGAGCGCGATCTGCGATCCGGGCAGGAACGCGTCGACACCCATCAGGTTCACCACCACGCCACCCTTGATCTTCTTCATCAGGGTGCCCTCGACCGGCTGGTCGCTCTCGTGCGCCTGGCGGATCTTCTCCCAGACGCGCATAAAGTCGGCCTTCTTCTTCGAGAGGACGACTGCGCCTTCCTGGTCCTCGAGATGCTCGAGGAACACCTCGACCTCGTCGCCCACCTGGAGGTTCTGGGGATCCTTGAACTCGTCGAGGGGCACCGAGCCCTCGGACTTGAAGCCGACATCGAGAATCACCGCGTTCTCGGTGACGCGCAGCACCTTGGACTTGACGATCTCGCCCTCGGCGATCTGCGACATCGTCCCCTCGTACAGCTCGAGCATCTCCTCGTACTGGTCGTCGGAGTAGTCGTCGTCGTAGAGGTCGGGGCGGACCCTGAGTCCGGTGGTGGTGGCGAACGGCATTCCGGGCACCGATGCCATCGCGAATGCCGCCGGTTCGTTGGCCGCGTCGGTGGTCTCGGTGGTGTCGGTGGTTTCGGTCTGGGACATACGAAGTGGGTCCTGCGGCTGGAAATGGCCGCCGCGATGCCCTGCGGACGGGTTGAGGGTTAATCCTCGGCTGTCGGCCACAGAAGTGTGGAGGACAGCCCTCAAGCATAACCCAAATCTGGGGAGGACACAACCGACATACACCACAGGAGGGAGATCGGGGCTGGCGAGCCAGCGGCGCAGGCCCTAACCTGAATGTGCGTTCCGCTTGCCGGGTCCCACCGTTACGGAGGCTAGCCGAATTCACCCCGATCCGGAGGCACCGGCCTGGCGGATGTTCAGGCGGCACGGCGGAGTGTTGGAACTGAGCGAGTCCCGGCACGGCCCGGTGGCCGCGCGTTCGATTCCGGGCCCCCGCCCGCTGCTGACAGGATTCGAGATCGCCGACAGCGACGGCCACGCCTGGCAGGCCAGTCCCGACCGGAAGGTGATGCCCTCCAAGTGGACGGTGAGCGACCGCGATGGGGTGGTGGCCATCACCATCGCCCGCAGGTCGGTGATCCGGCTGGCCAATCCGCTGGGGCGCTCGCACCTGGTGCTGCTGGACGCCGACGGCGCCGAGCTGTGTTGCGTACTCGATCCTCGCGACTCGCCCCTGGCCCGGCTGATGGTGTCTCCCAGTGACTGGTTGTTGGTGCGGGGAGATCAGCCGTTGGCCCGGCTGGGGCATCTGAAACGTGAACCAGATCGCCAAACCGGCATCAGGGCAAAGATCGGCAGACTGCTCCTGGGTGGCGACCCGGCACTGGTCTCGTTCGGCAACGAGCACCTGCTGGCTGCGCCGGCGGCACTCACGCTGATGGTGGTGCATCGGGCGCTGATCGATCCGTCGGCTGGCTAGGGCGTGGTCAGTGGGGTGGG
>CBFGRM010000119.1:0-4100 GCA_965651205.1 uncultured bacterium | reverse complement strand
TCGCAACTATATATCAACCTTCACCACAGGAGCCCCAATGCACGGACTCATCGGCCGGATCCGCGCCAAGCCGGGCCAGCGCGACGCACTGGTCTCGATCCTGCTCGAAAATGCCAGCTCGATGCCCGGTTGCCAGAGCTACATCGTTGCACTCGATCCCAAGGACGAGGACGCGATGTGGGTCACCGAAGTGTGGCAGGACGAGGCGAGTCACAAGGCATCACTCCAGAGCCCCGAGGTGATCGACGCCATCTCGCGCGGCAAGCCCCTGATCGCCGAGTTCGACCAGTATCACGAGACCGTGCCCGTGGGTGGCCACGGGCTCTGACCGGAGCGTCACGAAGGTCCTCAGGCCTCCCCGGCCGGTTCATACTTGGTGATCTGTTTTCGGGTACCCTGTCGCGTAGCCCTCAGGGACCCGGTTGATCGCGATACCCCAGTCGCAGCCCGGGCCACCAGCACTCCACCTGGTTCGGGAGCCCAAAGTGCAGACCACCCAGCGCATCCGCATCGCCGCCACGATAACATCGCTGGCTTGGCTCGCCGCCTGCGGCGACGACGCCGTCACCCCCGACAAGCCAGACCCGGTAGATCCGGTTCCGACCAGTATCGCGGTGCAGGCAGGCAACGGGCAGCAAGCCGTGGCGGGCCAGAAGGTGCCAATCGCGCCTGCCGTGATCGTTCGCGATGCAGCTGGCAACCCCCTCGCCGGCGTGGCGGTGCAATTCACGGTCACTTCAGGTGGTGGTCAGGTCACGGGTGGCGCACCCACCACCAACAGCAACGGCATTGCGAGTGTCACGAGCTGGACCCTTGGCCCCAGCGGGGAGCAGCGACTCAGTGCGAAGGTCGGGTCACTGCCGGCAGCCGTGTTCACGGCCACGATCATCGAAGAAGTCGTCGCGTCGACCGATTTCACCGTCGGCCCCGGGGGCGGCACGCTCACAATCAACGATCCGGAGCATCCGTACGCCGGTCTCAAGATGAGCGTCGCCCCCGGCACATTCTCCGCTAGCGCGACCTGGCAGTTCACCTTCGACGAGCAGGCATCGCCAGGCACACTGCCGTCCGGCTTCAAGCAGGCCGGCCCACCGATCAGGATCACCACCGCACAGCCGCGCGGCAGCAAGCTGATGACCCTGGAGGTGCCGGTCACCACCGCACCCGGCGAGCTGGCATTCATCGCGCTGCGCGACGCGAGCCGCAATGTCGCCGAGTTGTTGCCGGTGATCGACCGCACCGAGAACAGCGTGGTGGTTGCGACCACGCACCTTCGCGCCGACCTGCTGCCGGGGCCGATCGAGGCGGCTGGAGCTCGCCTGGGATCCGCCAACACCGTCGGCTGGATGATGCCGGTGTCGCTGCCGCTCCCATCCGAGATCCTCGGCAACCTTCCCTTGTTCAACGGCGAGATCAATCGCTGGCCAGTGATCGACTATGGCTCTGCGATGTTCCCGAACGGCCACGGTATCGGCATCGCATTGATGCAGGTCCTGGGCACCAATCCGGGCTATCCGCTCTTCACCCAGATGCTCAAGGGTCTCGACAAGCCGGGACTCTACGCCGAAGCCGGGCCGCTTGCCGCAATCCAGATGGTTCAGCGCGACGTAGCGGCCGCAGTGGCCACGGCCACCTCGCAGTTGAAACAGGCGCTGGAGATCCACAACAAGCCCGCCCGCGATGCACTGGTGCTCCAGAACGTGGTGGCCGGAGTGCGATTCACCGGTCGTGCGGCACTCGTGGCCGGTATGGTCAAGGGAGCCGCAGATGGGGCAGTGGTCGCAGCAGCGGCGATAGCCAGCACAGCCAATTCACTGTCGCTGGTACACTCCTCCAGCACCGATCCGGTACAAATGCCCGTTACCGCCGGTGGTACCGGCGACGTTGCAGTACCAGTTGTTGCAGGGGCCATCGCAGAGACCATTCGCGACCTGGTGCCGCTCTCGACGTTCACGACTCCGACAGAACTGGTCAACAACGCGTTGGCCACGCTGCGTGCAGTGCATCAGGCCAGTGATGCAGTTCGGGAGGCACTCAACCAGGAGATGGCTCGGTCGGCAGGGCAACCCGAAGTGAAGATCGAGATCCAGCACACCCCCGACGGACCCTGGCGCACAATCGAGGCGGCCAAGCTGATCGGCGCAACAATCCGCAATCAAGCGGCCCGGATCCGGGTGAACACGGCACTGGCCACTATTCATCGAGCGAGCGGCTCACTGGTGTCGGAGTTTCACGGTGAACCGGTGAAGGCCGTGGAGTCCCTGGAGCTTGAATCGGAACCCGAGGCGACGCGGGTGTCCCGGATCTTTGCGACCTGGGCGGACGCGATAAGCGTGGCAGGCAATCAGGCGTCTGCCGCCAGTGTGCGTGTGGCACGGGCGTACTTCGAGGTCACTCCCGACGAAGTGGAGATCGAGACCGGCAGCCAGGAAGTGGAATTCGCCGCCAAGGTGCCGATGCCACCCGAGACCGGCTACATAATCGAATGGAACTGGGGCGACGACGAGATCACCGAGGTCAACGGATCGCTCACCGCGTCGCACGAGTACGCGAACGTGGCCGACCACACGGTGATCGCCACCCTGATGGATGCCGGCAATCGGGACAAGCTCGCGGTCGACACCGTCAAGGTACGGGGAGGCGGCAGCGCGTGGGTCGGCTGGGCAACAATGTCACAAACGAACTACCATCCGGATCACGCCGGGACCCTTAAGGCCGAGGCAAACGACATCCGTTTTGAACTGTCATCAGGCGCCGGAACCACTACCCAGACGTACCGGCCCGTCTCGGGGACCATCAGCGTCTGGAATGAAGTGCCGTGTGCCTCGTACACCTCACCGGTGGTGCATCCGGTGGTGAGCAACTTCACTGACTTCGAGTGGATCACGATCACCACCAGCGACCCCAACGCTCCGCAGGGCTCTGATCCGGAGATTGGGGTGTGGTTCCGTGGCAATGCCTTCGCCGGCGGTATCCAGGTGATGAACAAGTCGTGTCCCACCGAGCAGACCCCGGAACCGGAAGCATATGTGTTCGCAACCGGAGCGGTATGGCTGAACACCTACGACAACGGCGCACCTTGGCGGAAGGCAGCCAACCCCGATGTGCTGGAAGGCAGCTACAGCCGGACGGAGGGCACCGTGACAACTGTCTGGACCTGGCGATTCGAGCGGGTTTCCGCAGGCCCGTGACGCCTCGACAGACGGGGGTGAGGTGCTGCCTCGCCCCCGGCGATCACGAGCCCACGGCGAGGTCGTCGTTGGCCGGACCATTGACCACCTTGCCGAAACGATCAAACCGCGAACCGTGGCAGGGACAGTCCCAGGTCTTTTCCGCCTCGTTCCACGCCACGATGCAGCCCAGGTGCGGACACACGGCCGACCTGCGATGGAGCCGGCCCTCGGGGTCGCGGTACACCGCGCGCTTGGTGAGGCCGCTGCGGATCACCGCGCCGCTGTCCACTGCGATCTCCTCCTCGGACGAGAGATCACCCGCAGTGATCCAGTCGGCGTACTGCGCCGACATATTGAGCGCCTCGCGCACGAACTCTCCCGCGGCTCGCAGGGTCTTGCGGGATGGATCGTAGAGCGATTCCCACGGGTTCTCGCGCTGGTCGATCAGGTCGGAGATCAGCATTCCGGCGATGGTGCCGTGAGTCATCCCCATTCCCGAGTCGCCAGTGACCACGTAGACGTTGTCCTGACCAATCGGGTTGCGGCCAATGAACGCCAGGCCGTCGATTGTCTCCATCACCTGTCCGGCCCAGCGGTGCAGGACTTCACCAGCTTCGGGGACGCGCGACCTGGTCCATTCCTCCAGGCGCCGGTAGCGATCGAGGGTGTCGTCGGCCTGGCCACTCTTGTGATCCTCGCCACCCACGATCAGAACCTCGCCGTCGACATCGTCGTGATGCAATCGCACGTAGCGATACGGATCACCGGTGTCCCAGTACAGCGCATCGCCAACCGCACCTCGGGGCAGCTTCACGCCGATGGCATATGTCATATACGGTGCCTGCTTGGTGTGCACCTGCAGGCGGTCGTTGATCGGCGTGTTGGTGGCGACCACCACGGCATCGGCCGTGACGACTCGGTTGCCGA
>CBFGRM010000118.1:0-4109 GCA_965651205.1 uncultured bacterium | reverse complement strand
AGCTAGGCGGTCCGGACCCGTCCGATCCAGCGCCCCGATGGCAACGCCACGGGGCGCTTGTCGTTTCCGGAAAACGGATCACGCAATCGGGAAACAGATCGGAGAAAGTGTGTCAGCATTGCCGGAGGTTCAACCAACCCAGCCACAATCGGCCTGGGCCACGATCAAGGAATCACTGCGTGGGTCCGAACAGGACTTCACACAGGGATCGATTCCCCGTGCCGTGGTACTGCTCGCGATTCCGATGATGCTCGAGATGCTGCTCGAGTCGGTGTTCGCACTGGTGGACATCTACTTCGTGGCCCACCTCGGCGCCGACGCGGTCACCGCAGTCGGACTCACCGAGGCGATGCTCGCGGTGATCTACGCGGTCGCTATGGGCCTCGCCATCGCGGTGACGGCAACCGTTGCCAGGCGTTGGGGTGAAAAGAACCCGGCGGCAGCCTCGCACGCTGCTGCCCAGGCGCTGTTGCTCGGTACCGGCGTCGCGGTCGTGCTCGGTGCCATCGGCCTGACATTCGCCGAGCCATTGCTGCGGCTGATGGGTGCATCGCAGCAGGTGGTGGATGTGGGGCTGGGGTACACCCGGATAATGCTGGGTGGCGAGGTGACCATAATCCTGCTGTTCCTGCTCAACGCGGCGTTCCGCGGGGCGGGAGATCCGGTGATCGCGATGCGGGTGCTCTGGATCGCGAACGCGATCAACATCTTCCTCGATCCGATGCTGATCCGCGGCATCGGTCCGTTTCCCGAACTCGGCGTGACTGGTGCCGCGGTCGCAACCACCGTGGGTCGCGGTGTCGGCGTGCTGATCGCGCTCTATGCGATCGTGACACCGGGCCACCGGCTGACCGTGAGCCGCGCACACCTGCGGTTCGATCCCGGGGTGATTCTCGGGATGATGCGACTGTGGGGCACTGCTACGCTGCAGTTCCTGGTCGGCACCGCGAGCTGGGTGGGCCTGGTGCGCCTGGTTGCGACGTATGGCAGCTCGGTGGTGGCCGGTTACACCATAGCGATGCGGATGGTGATCTTCGGACTGATGCCCGCCTGGGGGCTGTCGAACGCCGCTGCCACGATGGTGGGCCAGGCACTCGGGGCTCGCAACCCTGACCGCGCCGATGCGTCCGTCTGGGTTGCGTCGCGGATCAACCTCGTGTTCCTCGGGACGCTGGGTGTGCTGCTGCTGGCGTTCGCCCCGGAAATCGTGGCGCTCTTCGCAACCGATGTCGAAGTGGCAGCGATTGCGGTGCGGGCGCTCAGGATCGTGTCACTCGGGTTCCCGCTCTACGCCTTCGGGATGGTGCTCTCGCAGGCGTTCAACGGGGCCGGCGACACCTGGACGCCGACCTGGCTCAACCTGGCGGTATTCTGGACGCTGGAGATCCCGCTGGCCTGGTTGCTGGCACGCGGCCTAGATTACGGCCACGACGGGGTGTTCTGGGCGATCACGGTGGCGTTCTCGGCACTGGCAGGTGCGGCCGCACTGGTGTGGCGGCTGGGCCGCTGGCGCACCCGCGAGGTCTGACTGCCGTGGAAATGGCCGGGGATTGTGTGATGCGCTAGTTTTCGCGCGTCACCAACCGGTCCACCACCGAGAGAGATTGCTCGTGATGTCAGTTGTCCGCCGATTCCTGTCTGCAGCCACGCTGCTCCTGTTGCCCGCCGTGCTGGCAGCCCAGTCGCCCCGCGGCCCGGAGCTCACCGGTACCTGGCGAGTCCAGAGCGGAACCGATGTCAAGGAAGGCCCGCGCGAGGTGATCATCCGCTCCGATTCGAGCGCGAGCTGGGGTCGGGAGACGGTGCGCTGGCGTCGGGTCGAGGACAAGATCTGGATCGCGATAGGTGGTGAGTGGGAGATCTACGACCTGCGGCTGCGCAGTCGCGACCTGACACTGTCGGGTGGTGACCTCACCAAGTCGATCACGCTGCGAAGGGTGGGGCCAGCCACCCCTAGGCCGGAGAACGTTGCGGTGCCGCCGGTTCCGGAGGATTACTGACGGCAGCATCCGCTCTCAGTCCCCGAGCAGGCTGTTCACCTCGCTGACCAGTTCGGTCGCGGTGAACGGCTTCTGCAGGTAGGCGATGGTTGCCGGCAATTCGCCTTGCGCAGTAACCACGTCGGCAGGATAGCCCGACATATAAAGCACCTTGATTTCCGGGAATCGCGCCGTGATTTCGGCGGCCAGCTCCGGCCCGTTCATTCCGGGCATAACCACGTCGGTAAGCAGCAGCGTGATCGGTTCGGAGAAATGTTCCACCAGGTCGAGTGCCTGCCGACCGGTTCCGGCGGCGAGCACCCGGAAACCGGCGCGTTCCAGTGTCCTGCGCTGGAGGTGAAGCAGTGGTGCCTCATCTTCCACAAGCAGGATCGTCGCTACAGGCCCGGATTCCGTCGGAACACCGCCGACCCCCAGCTCCGGGGCGTCAGTCACCGGAAGCTCGGTGCGCGGGAACAGCAGGGTAACCTCCGAACCGGTGCCAAGTTCGGATTCCACGCTGACCCGGCCACCGGCCTGTTCGACTATTCCGACCACCACCGGCAGTCCCAGGCCGGTTCCCAGCCCACGCGCCTTGGTGGTGAAGAACGGTTGCAATATCTGCGACCTGGTCTCGTCGGACATCCCGATGCCGGTGTCCCGCACCCGCACGACCACCATCCGTTCATTGCCGTCCTGGTTGCTGGTGCTGATGTGGATCGTGCCCGGGCCATCGATCGCGTCGCGTGCGTTGGTAACCAGGTTGATCAGCACCTGGTCGAACTGGGTCGGGTCGATGAGCACCGGCCAGAGATCCTGGTCCAGGTCGGTGGTGAGGGTGATGTCGGCCCGGATCAGCCGGGCCAGCATCCGCTCCATTTCGCCGATCCGCCTGTTGAGGTCGATCGGCTTGGGTGGTGACAGCTCGCGCCGGGCGAACGCCAGCAATTGGCGCGTGACCGCGGCTCCGTGCTGAGCCGACTCGGTTATCGCATCGAGGTCGGCGCGCACCGGGTGATCCGGTCCCAGCGCGTGACTGGCCATCTCGGCGTGGCCCAATACGATGCTCAACAGGTTGTTGAAGTCGTGCGCCACTCCGCCTGCGAGCATCCCGATCGCCTCGAGTTTCTGTGACTGCCTGAGTTGCTGCTCCAGCTTCCGGCTCGCGGTAACATCCTCGATCACCACCACGAGCCTGCGAACCTCGCCGTCCGGACTGCGGACGGTGGTGCCGGTGGCCACTATGATCCGGACGGATCCGTCCGGTCGGCGGATCCGGTGTTCGCCGCGATAGAGATCGTCGGAGCCCTGGACCAGCTTCCGTAGACTGGCCGCATTTTCTTGCGTTTCGCTCGGGACGCCCAGCAGCCCCAGGGGCTTGTCTATGATCTGCTCCACCGGAACGCCGACGATCTCGCTGAAGCGATGGTTGACCTGGAGATAGCGGCCCTCCGAACTCATCACCGCGACACCGAAGGCGGCCTGATCGAAGAAGGCGCGGAATTCCTGTTCGTTGTCGCGCAGGATCCGCAGATCGCGAGCGCGGGTGATCGCAAGGGCGGCCAGATCGGTTATCAGGGTGATGAGTTCGCGATGGTGGGCGCCGGGAGACCGGGGCTCACGGAAGTACAGTGCGAAGGTGCCCAGTACCAGGCCGTCGCGATCGAACACGGGAGTCGACCAGCAAGCGCGCAGGTCGTGACTGGCAGCGAGATCGCGATATCGCGCCCAACGCGGATCGGTCGCGATGTCCGACGTGATCACTTCCATCCCCAGGTATGCCGCGGTACCGCAGGAGCCGGCGTCCGGGCCGATCTCCTGCCCGGCGATTGCATCGGTGAACCCCACCGGAAGAGAAGGCGCAGCTATCGGCTCCACCCGCCGACGTGAATCGTCGAGCAGCAGAATCGAGGCGAGCATATCGGGGTGGCGCTTCTCGACGAAGCGGAGCAGGAGGTCGAGGGTGCTCTGCAACGGCGCGCCGCTCACCACCAGCTCGAGCACGTCACGCTGGATCGCGATCATCGCCTCGGCTTCGAGCCGGGCGGTCACATCAGTGATCGTGCCGATCCAGCCCAGCAGCCTGCCATCCTCGTCGCGGTCAGGATTGGCCCGGCCGTGGACCTGGAC
>CBFGRM010000117.1:0-4120 GCA_965651205.1 uncultured bacterium | reverse complement strand
GCAGCCCGGAGCTTCGACAGGAAGGACTTCTGAAGGGAGAAGGGAGAAGGGAGAAATGGTCGGCTGGTTCGCCCTTCTCCCTTCTCCCTTCTCCCTTCTCACCTGTTACCTTCAACCTATGCGTCCCTCCCACCTGTTCCTGGTCGTTGTCGCGCTGGCCGCCTGCTCCGGTGGGGGGTCGAGGACCCGGTATGCGGCCCCCGAGACCTACGCTGCGGAACCGGCTTATGACACCCTGGTAGCCCCGGTGGTACACGTCTCCGAGGCGGCGCCCCGGTCCGACGGCACCTGGGTGTTGCTCGGTGTGGAGGAGATGACGGTGCTGGTGGCCGATTTCGCCGCTGATACCGTGACCCCCCACCCGGGGATCACCCGCGAGGAGGTGCCCGGTGCGGTGTCCCTGATGGCGGCCGGCGACACGATCTACCTGTCCGACTATGGCCTCCGGCGGGTCACCGGTTGGCTGCCGGACGGCCGTCGGGTCGATGCGGTGCCGGTACCCGATGCGGCTCGCGGCAGCTATCCGCGTGCCCGCGACGCCGCTGGGCAGTGGTACTTCGAGATGCCGGCCCGACCGGGTCCGGATGGCCGTGGGGTGCTCGACAGCGGTGCGGTGGTGCGCGCCAACAGTGCCATCACCAACTTCGACACCGTGGCTCGCGTGTCACCGCCCGCGGTGATGGAAGTCGAGCAGAACGGCCGCCGTCGACTGGCACAGTTGCAGCTCGCAGGACGGGATCGCTGGGGTGTCCTGGCCAACGGCACCGTTTGGCTGGGTCGCATCGCGCAGAACCAGGTCTTCTGGTTCCCGCCCGACGGCAGCGAGCCGCTGTCGACCGATCCGCTGCCCGATCCGATCGTCACCGTGACCGATATGGATCGCCGCATCTACATCCGGCGCTATCCGGAAGAGCAGCGCCCGGCGCTGGAACAGTCGGTGTTCGCGGCGGTCAAGCCGCCGTTCGAGCGTGCCTTCGCCGACCGGCGCGGCAGGGTGTGGCTGTTCAAGAGCGCTCCGGCACTCGACTCGGTGCGCACCTTCCAGGTCAGCGACACCACCGGCTGGGTGTTGTCGGTGACGGTGCGGAGCTACGGCGAGGCGCTGGCGATCAGCGACACCGAGATCCTGATGGGCGAGGAATTCCCCGAAGGCATCCGGCTGCTGAAGTTCACCATCCCCGAACAAGCCAGGCCCTGAACGGAGGTCAGGGATCGGAGACCTGATCCTCGATCCCTGGTCCCGGTTCCCTGCGCTCGGCTCTCCGTTCGTACCAGTTCCTGACAATCTCTCCTGCCAGTGCGGTGTTGCCCAGTCCGAATGCGAGGCCGAACGCCAGCGCGAGCGCGCCCAGCACCAGGGTGAACGCTGACACCACGATCTCGCTGGCCACGCCGATCTGTTCCAGCGCCATAAAGACCGCGACCAGGATCACTGCGCCCTTGGCAGCGTTGGCCAGGGTCGGCACGCCTTCCACGCCGCCAGCAGATGCGAGTATCACTCCGCGCAGGAACTCGCCGATCAGCATTCCCAGCACGATCACCACGATCGCGGACAGCAGTGTCGGGATGAACGCAATCATTATCCCGAACATCTCGTTGATGCTCTCGAGTCCGAGTGCGGCCGACACCAGCATCACCACTATCAGCATCACCAGCCAGAACACCAGCTTGCCCACGGCGTGCACCGGGTCCAGTCGTGCGCCGGTGCGGTCCACTGCTTCGCGCAGGCCGCCGGCTTCAGCCATCCGGTTGAAGTCCATTCGTGACAGCCAGGCGTCGATCCAGCGTTCGAGCTGGCGCGCCACGAAATAGCCGGTGAAGAAGATGATTCCGGCGCCGAGCAGTGCGGGGATCACCGACCAGAGCTGTTCGGCGCTGTATCGGACCCGGTCGAGAACGTCGTTCACGTCGCCACCTCCAGGACGAGCTTGCCGAACTGGGCGCCGGCGGCGAGCCGTCGGTACGCCTGTGCCGCCTCGGCCAGCGGCACTATAGAATCAATCACCGGTCGGAACAGGCCGCGATCGCCGAGACTGACAATCTCGGCGAACTCGGTCGAGGTACCCATCGTCGAGCCAAGCAGCGACCACTGGAACCAGAACAGGCGACGCACGTCGAGTTCGAGCGCCGGATCGGCGGTGGCACCGCAGGTCACCATCCGGCCACCAGGGCGCAGGGCACGCTGAGTCATTGGCCAGGTGGGCGCGCCGATGGTGTCCACCACCACGTCGGCGCCGTGGCCCCAGTGGTCCTTGACCCGTCGAGCCACGTCGACCTCGGCGGTGTGATGAATCAGCAGTTCGGCGCCGAGTTGGGCTGCCCGATCGAGCTTGTCGGCGGAGCGTGAAGTCACCGCCACGCGGGCGCCGATATGACGCGCGATCTGCAGGGCCTGCAGTGCAACGCCGCCGCCGATGCCCCAGATCAGGATCGTCTCGCCGCTGGTCAGTGCCGCACGGGTGACCAGCATCCGCCAGGCGGTGAGTGTGGTCAGCGTGAACGCCGCCGCCTCTGCGTCGCTCCAGTTACCGGTGATGCGCCGGACATTGATGGCGGGCAGCAGCACCTGCTCGGCGGCCAGGCCGGGGCGGTGTTCGCCCATCACCGCGAACTGCCGACAGAACACCTCCTGAGCGTTGAGGCACGCCTCGCACTGCCCACAGGACGTTCCGGAATTGATCACCACGCGGTCGCCCTCGGCGACGTGCGTCACTCCGCTGCCCACGTGCAGCACCTCTGCGGTGGCGTCGGTTCCGACGATGAACGGAAACTCGGCGATCGGCACGGCGGGCAGCCCGTCGGCCACCCAGAGGTCGAGATGATTGAGCCCCACTGCACGGATGCTGACCAGAACCTGACCCGGTCCAGGCAGTGGTGGGGCCGGCAGATCGAGGAGTTTCAGGTGGTCCGGGCCGCCGGTTGCGGTCAGGCAGAGAGCGCGCACGAGATCGGGGCACCTTGCAGAAGCAGGATGGGAGCGCGACATATAATAGCGCGTTCCTACCCGAGCGGCTCGGTTCTGGTGGTACCGACCGCCCCACATCAGGCAGGAGACTCCCGATGTCCGAAGGTTCGTTGCTCGATTTCCGCGGTGCGCTCGCCAGTGCCACACCGGGCAAGCCGGCCCCGGCTGTTGACCTCCCGATTCCCGAGCCGGCGCCGGGACTGCTGCCGGCGGCGAAGCCCAAGCGGCGGCCGGCGCGCAAGCCCGCGCCACCAGCAAGGAAGCCAGCCGCCGGATCGGCGGCCAGGAAGAGCAAGGCCGGGAAGTCGGCCCAGGCGGCCAGCGAGCCCCGGACGACCACGGCCGAGCCGGCAGCCAAGCCGGCGGCAAGGAAGGCGGCACCCAGGAAAGCAGCCGTGAAGAAGGCTGCTCCGAAGAAGGCCGCTCCGAAGAAGGCAGCGGTGAAGAAGGCCACCAAGAAGGCCGCACCGAAGAAGGCCGCCAAGAAGGCCACGCCGAAGAAGGCCAAGGCCGCTCCCAGGAAGGCATCGGTGAAGAAGGCGGCGGTGAAGAAGGCGGCTCCGAAGAAGGCTACCAGGAAGGCTGCTTCGAAGAAGGCAGCGGTGAAGAAGGCGGCTCCGAAGAAGGCCGCCAGGAAGGCGGCCCCCAAGCGGAAGTAGCAGGATCGCTGCGGGTGACGGCGACCTTCCTTAGTTTTGGGTGATGGCCGACTTTCGCTGGACACCCGAGCGGATGGGACAGCTCGAGCACGCGGTGCAGCGTCGCAAGCGAGTGACGCTGCGCCGCCGTGGCAACGAGTACGTGGTGGTGGCGTCTTCGCTCACCACCCATCGTGGCCGGGAAGCGCTGTCGGGTTACCTGGCAATGACCGGTGAGGAAATGCTTTTCGTGCTCGATGAGCTCGAGCATTTCCAGGTGCTCGACCTCTGAGCGGCGCTTCGCTGCCGGTGGCCGTTGTGCATCTCGACGAATCGTGCCTCGGCAACGGCAAGCCCGGTGACAATCCCGGCGGTGCCGGCGGGTTGGTCGAGGTGCGCACCGCACGCGGCATCTCGCGACGCGACTTCCGTCGCCACTCCCCCGCCACGACCAACAACCGGATGGCGCTCACCAGCGCGATCGAGGCGCTCCGGCTGCTGGGGCAGAAGGGCAACC
>CBFGRM010000116.1:0-4121 GCA_965651205.1 uncultured bacterium | reverse complement strand
AGGCCCAGGGTCGCTCGAGCTGGTCTTCAGCCGCGACACCAAAGGCAAGGTGACCAACCTCAGGGCTTCCGTGAGTCGAGCGCTGGGCGTTGAGTACAGGAGAAGGGAGAAGTGAGAGGGGAGAAGGGAGAAGATTGTAGGGTGAGACCGGCCTGCCTCGCCCGTCCGTCCTCCCTTCTCCCTTCTCCCTTCTCCTACTCGCCACCCTCACTCAGATATCGCACCGCCGCATCCAGCGATTCGCGACTCCCCACCAGCACCAGCTTGTCTCCCGGTTGCAGCCGCTCCAGCTTGCTCGGCGCCGGGATTCCCTCGTCACCGCGGGTGATCGCCAACACGGTCGCACCGGTCCTGCCTCGGAGGCCCAGTTCGGCCAGCGTCTTGCCAGCCGCAAACTGACCCGCCGTCACCTCGAACCGGCGCGGCGTGCCCATCCCGGGCAGCAAGTGAGTGGCGGTCTGCAGCGGGTCCACCGGTCGCTCCATCGTCGGGTTGTTGAGCGAGTACTCCTGCGTCAGTTGTTCCGGTGGCAGCGAATGCTTGAGTGCGGCCAGCAGTACTTCCGATCCCGCGCTCACGTGCCCCTGCAGGTTGCGCGCACTGCGCCAGGCGGTGATACCGAGCATTGCCAGTACCAGCAGCAGCACGGCGGCGCCACGGAACGGCGGCAGGAACGGTTGCGACACCGCTAGGATCGGCAGACCCACCAGGAACACGATTGCAATCTCGAATGTCACCAGCAGGGCACGGCGCGGCGCGGCGGCGCGATCCATCCGGTCGGTGGCCGGCAGCGCCACGTGCGCAAGCTGCTCCGCCAATCGCCGTGCCACCCGGAAGATTCCGAACAGGAACGGCAACGCGGCCAGCAAGGACAGCCCCCACACGCCCCAGTTGGCGAATTCCTCGGGAATCGGCGTTGTGCTCACCAGCCAGGCACGCACCCTCGGTCCGAGTATCGCGGTGCCGATGATGACCGCAACCAGCGACACCATATCGATCACCAGCCAACGGATGCTGTTGCGAGTCCGACTGCCGGCGCTGCGGGTCTTGGGCGCCTGACGCAGCTCCTCCACCCAGGTCTCGTACAGCGATGCGTAGGTCTGCAACGGCTTGGGCAGCTTGCGATCGACCCAATCGGCCACGGACGGGGCGGCGGCGATCAACCAAGGCGTGACCAACGTGGTCACCGCTGACACCGCCACCATCACCGGGTACAGGAAGTCGCGGACCAGCGGTGACGCCACGCCGACTGCCGCGATGATGAACGAGAACTCGCCGATCTGCGCCATCGACATACCGGCCTGCAGCGACACCCGGATTCCCATCCCCGAGATGAACGCCCCCAGCGGCACCGCGATCACCTTGCCCACGATCACCACCAGCGTGAACACCGCCACCGCCACCCAGTGCTCGCGCACCAGCGCGGGATCGATCAGCATTCCCACCGACACGAAGAAGATTGCGGCGAACAGGTCGCGGATCGGCAGTACCAACTTCTCTACCTGGTGCGCCTTTCCCGACTCCGCAATCAGCGAACCGGCGAGGAACGCACCCAGCGCCACCGAATAGCCGGCCCAGTCCGCCAGGTATGCACCGGCGAAGCAGAGTCCCACACTGGCCACAATGGTGGTCTCGTTGCTGCCCAGTCCCACCACCCAGCGCATCAACCGGGGGATGGTGAACAGGCCGACCACCACCACCACGGCGAGCATCCCCAGCAGCCGGAACGCCGTGCCGGCGAGTTCATCGGCCGATGCGGCCTGACCGGCCGCCACCGTGGTGAGTGCCGCCAGCATCAGGATCGACACCAGGTCTTCGATGATCAGCACACTGAAGACGAGGTCGCGCAGCCTGCCGCGGATCTTCCGGTCCTCGAACGCCTTGGCGATGATCGTGGTGGACGAAACCGCGATCGCCGCGCCGGCGAACAGCGCCTCGGTCGGGTTCCACCCCATCATCCGCGCGGCGCCGTTGCCGATCCAGAAGATCGTCGAGATGGCGATGATGCCGGTGATCGCCGCCGGCCCGCCGGCGCGCATCAGCTTCCTGATCGAGAACTCGAGTCCGATCCCGAACAGCAGCAGGATCACGCCGAGCTCGGCGAGGATGTGGGTTGCTTCGGGGTGGGCGCTGGCGGGGACCAGGGTCAGGTGCGGTCCCACCAGCAACCCGGCCAGCAGATAGCCAAGGATCACCGGTTGCTTGAGGCGCTGGAACACGACGGTGGTGATCGCAGCGGTGCAAAGCACCAGCGCCAGCGTACTCAGGAACGCGTGGAGATCGAGTTCGGCTACGGCGTGCATCAGCCCTCTTTCCTTGGTGTTGCTGCGGGATTGCTGCCCGATCCGGTCGCGATCGGTCGCCAGGCGATTGCATCCCACGCGGCCTCAAGCGTGGCGATGGCGTGCGGGTGTCCCGGCGACCACTCCCCACTGGCGACTCGTTGCGTCGCTGCCCGCACCAGGGTGAGCCAGATCATTGTCCAGAGTTCTACCAGGCCGGCCCGGACGCTGCCCTCCTGCTTGCCACGGGCGATGAGCGACTCCAACTGGTGCCGGAACTCCCCGGCGGCCATCCGGGACGCCTCGTCGAGCTCGGCCGCCTCGCTCCAGTCGAGCAGGATCCGGATCCGGGCGGGATCCTCCCGGGCAGCACTCAGCCAGCCGGCCGCCAGCTCCGCCAGCCGATCCCCGGTGTTGCCGGGCCGTAGGGAAGCGGCCTGCACCTGGGCGGTGCCCCAGCGCTGGGTCTCCTGAAACACCGCGTTCAGCAACGCCTGCTTGCCGGGAAAGTGTCGATAAATCGTTCCCTCTGCCACTCCCGCCCGGCTGGCTATCATCGGGGTGGTGGTTCCGTGGTATCCCGCGGTGGTGAACAGCTCCCTGGCGGCCACCAGGAGTCGCTCACGAGTGGACTGAGTTGCGTCGGCCATCGCTCCTCGTTGCCGGGGTAGAGGTCCGGGGCGGGGTTATCTTCGGACCCGTCGACCCGAAATCCGGAGGTTGTCCCGAATGAAAATGCTTGTGTTGGGTGCCGGCCTGCAGGGCTGCGCCTGTGCCTTCGAACTGCTGCGCGACCCGGAGGTCACCAAGGTTACACTGGCCGACCTGCATCCCGACCGGGTTGCCCGTTTCCTGACCCGCGCCAACGATCCCCGACTCCACGTCGTTTCGCTCGACGTAACCGATCACGACGCCGTGCGGGCCGTGATGGGAGAGCACGACGCCACGATGAGCGCGATCCCGTACTACTTCAACGGACCGATGGCGCGACTGGCCGTGGAATCGGGCTGTCACTTCGCCGACCTCGGTGGCAACACCGAGATCGTGATGGAGCAGAAGAAGCTCGAGGCGGATGCCCACGCCAAGGGCCTCTCCATTATGCCCGACTGCGGGCTGGCCCCCGGAATGGTCAACATACTAGCAGCCGAGGGGATCCGTCGACTGGAACAGACAGACCGGGTCCGGATCTTCGTGGGCGGCCTGCCCCAGCACCCCGAACCGCCGCTCAATTATCAGATCGTATACTCGCTCGAAGGGGCGCTCGACTACTACACCACGCCGTCGTGGATCCTGCGCGACGGCAAGCCGGTCACGGTCGACGCACTGAGCGAGCTGGAAGACGTCACCTTCCCCGAACCGGTCGGCACGCTGGAGGCGTTCCACACTGCCGGCGGCATTTCCACGATGCCGTTCACGTGGGAGGGCAAGGTCCGCGAAATGGAATACAAGACGCTCCGCTACCCCGGTCACGTCGCCGTGATGCGTCCGATTCGCGAGCTCGGCCTGCTCGACCTGAAGCCGGTCAAGGTAAAGGGTCAGGATGTGGTGCCGCGCGACCTGTTCATCGCCACCGTCAGTCCCAAGCTCACCAAGCCCGAGGGCCAGGACCTCGTTGCACTGCGGGTGATCGTGAGCGGCACCAGCAACGGCAGCCCCAAGTCGACCACCTTCGACCTGGTCGACTATTACGACGCGACCAACGGCATTTCAGCGATGATGCGCACCACCGGCTACTCGCTCGCCATCACCGGATTGGTGCAAGCGCGCCGCCAGGTGATCCGCTTCGGCGTTACCACGCCCGACGAAGGAATGCCCTACGACCGCTACGTGAGCGGACTC
>CBFGRM010000115.1:0-4268 GCA_965651205.1 uncultured bacterium | reverse complement strand
TCGTGGCGTGTCGTTCGCCGAAGTGGACGCTGCAGGTGTCCCAGCCGAAGCGATCGGCGGCGATCGCGGACAACAGGTGCTGGGCGGTGTGTTGCACGGTGAAGTCTCGTCGGCGACCGGCGTCGATCTCACCGTGCACCGCACCGATCTGCAGTGGCGCGTCGACCACGTGAACTACCCGGTCGTCGTCATCGATCACATCGACAACGTTGACGCCGGCAAGGGTGCCGGTGTCGTGCGGCTGGCCACCGGAAGTCGGGTAGAACGCGGTGCGATCGAGCACCACCCGGGTCGGGTCGCCGTCGTGGTCAATCACCCGGGCATCAAAGGTCAGGGCATCGGAGTCGTAGTAGAGGCGCAGGGTCATCGCGGAACCACCGAATCGCCCACCGCTAGCTGGCCTGGCGAGCGGTGCACCAGGTTCTGCCCGAAGATCGCACCCAGGCCGCGCACGGTGCGGAACGACGCCAGGGTCCGAAGCGGCTCCTGCCCCGGATGTCGCTGACCCGAGGCCTGGTCGATGGTGGTCACCACGCAGCGGGCGCAGGGCTTCACCGCGTCGAACGTCATCTCGCCCGCCCGGATCTCCCTCCAGTTGTCCTCGTCCCAGGCAGAGCCACCGCTTGCCACGATGGTCGCCCGGAAGCGGGCCATCGGCACCGGCTCCGCGAGTCGGGCGTTGAGATCGACCAGCGATGCTTCGGTGACGATCAGTGCCGGATATGCGTCGGTGAAGGTCGTCTCCGCGGTTTCTCGCGGTGAATACCGGGGATCGACCCTGCGATGGGTCCGGGGAGTCCACCGCACCAGCCGGAGCGGTTGTCCGGCCACTGCAGAGAACCATCCCGCAGCGTCATCGCCCTGATCAATCGCCGGCACGGTGTCGGACCAGATCGACACCAGCGCAGTGGCACCATCGTCGATCAATTCGTGCGAGAACCGTGGATAACCGTCCGACCTGGCAGTGAGCATCGGGCCATCGAGATGCGGGTCGATGGTGGCCAGCACCGGCAGCTCGCGCTGCGACACGAAGCGGCCGTCACTGTCGACCAGCATCAGGCGGCGGTCGCCGATCACGCCGGCTTCATCAAATTGCAGCGTAGAGGTTGCGTGTCCGCGGCAGCCCTTGATCGGATACCGGTGGAGCGAGGAGATGCGCATCCATCAAGTTACCTCCACGCAACAGCCGGGTGTCACGGCACTCCGTGCACCAGCGGTTTGGCACCCAGTGAACCGCTCTCATCGTCGGGGTCGCCATACCACAGCCACAACAGGTCGATGCACAACCAACTGCCCTGGCCATCCACATCGGCACAAGCGGCCTGGTCCTTCACCGCGGGGGCGAACCGCGGCACCTGGAAGGGGACTGTCACCGCGCGTGGGGTGGTAGCGACCGCCAGGTCGAGCGTGGGATACAAGTCTCCCCACCACAAGGCATTACCGGCCGGATCACTCACGAGTGCGACCTGATCGGGAGTCGCGAGCAGCGCTCCCACCGGAATCATCGATCGGACAGGTTCCGTCTCTGTCTCGTGGGCGCCCGAATGGAAGCCCGTGCCCCAGCACCACCACTCGCCCTGCGAAGTCAATCCGCAAGTCTGGCTCCCGGCCAGGATCCTCAGCGACAGAAACTTGAGCGGCGTGACCACTGGCGTAGGAGTCAGCGCATCTCCCTCGTGGGTTCCGATCCCGGTTGCCCCACTGCCGTTGTGGCCCCAGCACCAGGCTCCGCCGCCAGAATCCAGTCCGCAGCCGTGATGGTCACCCAGTGCCAGCGTGGTGAATCTGGTCTGGGTATCGACCCTGCCTGGCAACTCCGCATCCCCGGGAGTTCCCGTGCCGAGCTGGTGGTTGGAATTGTCTCCCCAGCACCACGCCTCGCCATCCGGCTTCAGGGCACAATAGAATCGAGACGCCTCGGAGTGATTGGCAAAGATCTGCGTGAACCCGGCTTCACCGCCGATTCCGGCCAGTGAGTTGACCCAGGATCCCTCGGCGAAACACGATACCGAACCATCCGAGCGGATGGCACATCCGGAGATCCCTTCCCGGTGGCCCGGTGCGCCGATAGCCACATCCAGATACCGCTCGCTGTCGGGACGATAGTCGATTGTGGGAGGTTGCCCTGGGGCGACGTGGAAGGAGTGCTCGACCGGCAACGGGCGCCAACACCCCAATCGCTCCTCGAGGGTGATGGCGCAGTAGACGGCCAGGCCGCCGGCGATCTTGCGGACTCGTCTGGTGCCGCCGAGTGCGGTTACGGTGAACCGCTCGAGTGTGCCATCCCTGCTGGTGATTGCGATCGTCTCGCCGTCGTGTGACGCTCCCATCCTCCAGCGCAGCGTGACAAGACCCTGATCGTCAGTGGTCCAATCGTCAGACTCGACTGTTGCCAGCGGAGCGCTGGAAGTGGCAGCGAGTTCCACTCCCCTCACCGGGTTGCCGCGCTCGTCGACCACCTTCAGCGTCACTGGCTCCGGGAGCAGGTATCCTGCGACACCTTGCTGGCCACCACCGGATACCAACTCGATGCGAGATGCCAAGGTGGGCCCGGTCGGTGGCGAGCTGCAGGAGGAGAACAGCGCTGTGACCAGGACAATCGCGGGACGGCAATTCACGATCTGCTCCAATGTCCGGGATGCACGATCCTGACCCGATGAATCATCGGAAAGTCACACTCAGGGCTAGAATTGGGGTAGCCGCTACCGGGCTCCCGATGGCCCGGCCCAGCACGCCGATCGGTCCAGCGCGAGTATGAAACGACATCGGCAGGGAGACGGGATTGGCCGGTTGCCCATCGACCTGTCGTCGAGACACGAGGGATGGATGAACCACAGCCTCAGGCTCAAGCGCCAGTTCAAGCACGACCTCATCGCCAACCTTGCCACGTTGCGGTCGTTGGTGGCGGTGTCATCGCCACCCGATCGTGCGATGGAACTGATCGGCCACATCGCCGGCTCGCAGTCGGTCTGGCTGTCGCGGCTGGGCTATGAGGAGGCTCCCCTGCCAGTATGGCCCTCACTCACGCTGGTGGAGTGCGAGCGGCAGCTTCGGCGACTCGCCGCCGTGTGGACCCGACTGCTCGACACGCTGGAGCCCGACTGGCTCGACACCGCAATCTCCTACCGCAACAGCAGCGGCACCGAGTGGCGCAACACCGTGTCGGATGTGATCAGTCACGTGCTGCTGCATTCCGCATATCATCGTGGCCAGATCGCGATCCTGCTGCGCCAGGCCGGCGCGGTGCCTGCAGTTACCGACCTGATCGCAACTGCCCGTACCGGGATGCTGGACGAGCCACTGCCAGGACCGACTGACAACGGAAGCTGATGGCGCCGCCGCAGTGACCTTCCGCAGCGTTTGGTCACCCCAGCAACAGCGAATGACAAACGGTAGAATCGCGGTCGACGTGACCTTCCGCAGCGTTTGTTTCAGTGCGCTCTCAACTTGACGGGATCCTGGCCCACAGGAGCGCACTGCGCAAACGCGCAGGAAGGGTCACGTCGACGGCTCAGAACCGAGGCACAGCCCTGAAATGCACTACGCACAACGCGAAGGAAGGGTCACCCACGCACCGGCTAACGACAAACGATAGAATGGCGGGCGACGTGACCTTCCGCAGCGTTTGTTTCAGTGCGCTCTCAACTTGACGGGATCCTGGCCCACAGGAGCGCACTGCGCAAACGCGCAGGAAGGGTCACGTCGACGGCTCAGAACCGAGGTACAGACCTGAAACGCACTATGCACAACGCGAGGGAAGCGTCACGTCGACGGCACGGACGCGGGCTCAAGATCGGGAGCCAATCCCAGCCACCCCTTCCGCAGGGTCGCCAATCGACCTACCCTTAGTTGGTTCACCAACCTCATACCTGTGCCAAGGCCCACTCGATGTTCCGACCTGCGCCTGTTGGCGTTCTGGGCGTCACCGCTCTCGTGCTGGCGGTCGCCTGCTCACCTGCGATGCCGCCCCGGCGTGCCCCGATGCCCGTAAATCCCACCTGGCTCACCGCCGAGGAACTGCGCGACGGCTGGCGGCCGCTGTTCGATGGAGTCACCACCGCTGGCTGGCACACCTACCGCCAGCCCGGTGTGGTCGAGGGCTGGGCCGCGATCGACGGGATGCTGGTCCGTACCTCCGGCGGCGAGGACCTCGTCACCGACCGCCAGTACGATTCGTTCGAGCTTGAGCTCGAATGGCGACTGCGGCCCGGCGGCAACAGCGGCATCTTCTACTGGGCCCACGAGGCCTCCGAGAAGATCTACCACAA
>CBFGRM010000114.1:0-4417 GCA_965651205.1 uncultured bacterium | reverse complement strand
CCCCCCAACGGGCGCCGAAGGGCGCCCGACCAGAAACGTCCGACGAATGACCATCCCCATAATCGGTGGTGGTCTCGCCGGTTCCGAGGCCGCGTGGGCCCTAGCCGAGCGCGGGCACGACGTCGAACTGATCGAGATGCGTCCGGTGGTGCGCACCGCCGCGCATCAGACCGAGCGGATCGGCGAGCTGGTCTGCTCCAATTCGTTCAAGTCGGTCGAGCTGGGCAATGCGCACGGCCTGCTCAAGGCCGAGCTGCGCGACCTGGGATCGGTGCTGCTGCCGCTGGCCGATCAGGCCAGGGTGCCGGGTGGTGCCGCGCTGGCGGTGGATCGCGACGTGTTCTCGCAACTGGTCCACGAGAAGATCACCAGTCATAAGCGGATCACCGTACGGCGGGGTGAGGCGACCAAATTGCCGGAGCTGGGTGTCATCGCAACCGGCCCGCTCACCTCGGAATCGCTGGCTGATGCGATCGCAGCCCGTTTCGGCAGCGGGGCGCTGGCGTTCTACGATGCCATCGCGCCGATCGTGAGCGCGGAGTCGCTGGATATGTCGGTGTTGTATGCCAAGTCACGCTGGGACAAGGGCGGTGGCGACGACTATCTCAATGCGCCGCTTGATCGCGATCAGTACGAGGCGTTCGTGGACGCGCTGGTGAGTGGCGACCAGTTCACCGCGCACGAGTTCGACCAGGTCCCGTACTTCGAGGGATGCCTGCCGGTCGAGGAGATGGCATCGCGCGGGCGCGAGACCTTGCGCTTCGGCCCGATGAAGCCGGTGGGTCTGCATCATCCAGAGACCGGCAAGGAACCGTATGCGGTCGTGCAGTTGCGGCGCGAGGACAAGGCGGGCCAGATGTGGAACCTGGTCGGCTTCCAGACAAGGCTCAGGATCCCCGAGCAGAAGCGGGTGTTCACGATGATTCCCGGCCTGGCCGACGCGGAGTTTCTGCGTTACGGCAGCATTCACCGCAACAGCTACATCAACTCGCCCGGCTCGCTGGGCGAGGCGCTCAGGGTGCGTGACGGTGCGCCGGTGTTCTTTGCGGGGCAGCTCACCGGGGTCGAGGGCTACACCGAGTCGCTGGGAACCGGTCTGCTGGCGGGGATCAACCTGGCCCGGGTGCTGGACGGCAAGGAACCGGTGGTGCCGCCGCCAACCACGATGCTGGGTGGCCTGCTGCGATACTTGCGCGACGCCGACCCGGAGCATTTCCAGCCGATGAACGCCAACTTCGGTCTGCTCGATCCGATCGAGGGCAAACTGCGCAAGGCGGAGCGCAAGGAGCGCCAGGTCGAGCGGGCCAGGCGGGATTTCACGACGTGGCTGGCGACGCTCTGACGCCGGCTCTGGTGAGCGAGTTCCTGGCTCATCTCGGCAAGGTGCGCGACCAGTCGCCGCACACCGTGAGTGCCTATCGTCGCGACCTCGAGGCGTTCACCGAGTTTCTCGACCGACGTCACGGTGGCCGCACCTGGAAGTTTGCGGCGGTCGATCGCTTCACGATCCGCGCCTTCCTGGGCGAGCTTGAGCGACGTGGCTTGGCCAGGCGCAGTGCTGCCCGCACCTTGAGTGCGATCCGGTCGTTCTACCGCTTCCTGCACGTGCATCACGACATCGACACCGCCGCGATCCGCACCGCCAAGGTGCCGAGACTGGAAAAGCGGTTGCCTACCCACCTTCTGGCGGAGCAGGTAGCACGATTGTTCGCTCTCGCGGAGGAACTGGCTGCCGAGGATGATCCCGAGGCGGTCCGCGACTTGGCGATGCTGGAGCTGTTCTATTCGTCGGGACTCCGGTTGTCGGAGCTGCGCGGTTTGGACATCGACCGTCTCGACCTGCTCGGCGACCTGGTCAAGGTGCTGGGCAAGGGTCGCAAGGAGCGGATCGTGCCGGTGGGTCGGAAGGCCACGCTGGCGCTTCGGCGCTGGTTGAAGTTGCGCGAGGAGCTGGTGCGGCGCGACGGCAGTGATCGGCAGGCTGTTTTCGTGGGTCGCACCGGCAAGCGGCTCTCGGCTGTCACCATCCAGCGACGGATGCACCGGCTGTACGACACGATCGGCGCCGAGGGGATGCGGACGCATTCGATGCGGCACACATTTGCAACCCATATGCTCGACGCCGGTGCCGACCTGCGGGCGGTGCAGGAACTGCTGGGTCACGCGTCGCTGTCGACCACGCAGGTGTACACCCACACCTCGGTGGAGCGCCTCAAGGAGGTGTACCGCAAGGCGCATCCGAGGTCCCGGTAGGGGCCGGGCACGCCCGGCCCGTATGGAGAAGGCGCGGTAGGGGCCGGGCACGCCCGGCCCGTCTGGAGATGGCGCGGTAGGGGCCGGGCACGCCCGGCCCATACAATCAATCAGCGGGGCACGATGCAATTCCACGGCACCACAATCATCGCGGTACGCAAGGCCGGTCACGTTGCGCTGGCCGGCGACGGTCAGGTCTCCATCGGCGACACCGTCGTCAAGGCGAAGGCCACCAAGGTGCGCACTCTCAAGGGTGGCCGGATCCTGGCCGGTTTCGCCGGGTCGGTGGCCGATGCGCTGACCCTGTTCGAGCGGTTCGAGGAGAAGCTCGACCGCTATCCCGGCAACCTCACTCGCGCATCGACAGAACTTGCCAAGGATTGGCGGCAGGATCGGTTCCTGCGCCGACTGGAGGCGGTGCTGGTCGTGGCCGACCTGGAGCACACCTTCCTGTTGTCGGGAAACGGCGAGTTGATCGAGCCCGACGACGGTATCCTGGCCGTGGGCTCGGGTGGCGACTATGCCCTGGCCGCGGCGCGCGCCCTGATCGACGACGAGCGGCTCACTGCCAGACAGGTGGCCGAGAAGGCGATGGCGATCGCCGCGGAGATCTGCGTGTACACCAACGCCAATCTGACGGTGTTGGAGCTTTGAAGGGAGAAGGGAGAGGGGAGAAGGGAGAAGGACCCACCCCTCTCCCTTCTCCCCTCTCCCTTCTCCCTTCATCGTATATTCGCCCAATGACTACTCCCACCGACCCACCTGCTCCCCAGCCCTGGCTGGAGGAATTGCCACCTCGGCAGATCGTGGCCGAGCTGGATCGTTACATCGTGGGTCAGGCTGCGGCCAAGCGGGCGATCGCGATCGCGATCCGCAACCGGTGGCGACGCAGCCAGGCACCGGAGAACATCCGTGACGAGATCACGCCCAGCAACATCATCCTGATCGGTCCCACCGGTGTGGGCAAGACCGAGATCGCGCGTCGCCTTGCCCGGCTTGCGGGTGCGCCATTTCTCAAGATCGAGGCGTCGAAGTTCACCGAGGTGGGCTATGTCGGCCGCGACGTGGAGTCGTTGGTGCGCGACCTCGTGGATGCCGGCATCTCGCTGGTGCGTGCGGAGCGCGAGGACGAGGTGTGGCCGCAGGCGGAGCAGCGGGCGATCGAGCGGTTGCTCGACCTGTTGTTGCCGCCGGTGGATCGCAACAGCGAGGGTGAGCCGGTGGAGCCCGACGACGTCGAGCTGGCGGAGCGTCGCAAGCGATCGCGGGAGAAGTTGCGGCAGCAGTTGAGCGAGGGCAAGCTCGACGATCGCGCGGTCGATTTCGAGGTCACGCCGCAGAACTATCCCGATCCTGATTTCTTCCGGCCACCCGACGGGATGGAGTCGCCCGATTTTTCCTTTGGCGACTGGTTGCGAGACAATCTGCCCAAGCGTCCCAAGCGGCGCAGTGTCAAGGTTCCCGATGCGCGTCGGATGCTGGAGGACGAGGAACTGCGTCGGTTGGTAGATATGGACGACGTGGTGAGCGAGGCGCTGGAGCGGGTTGAGAATCACGGCATCGTGTTTCTGGACGAGATCGACAAGATCGCCGGCGAGCGCAACCCGAGCGGACCCGACGTGTCGCGGCAGGGCGTGCAGCGCGACCTGTTGCCGATTGTCGAGGGCTCGACGGTGCAGACCCGCTATGGCTATGTGCGCACCGACCACGTGTTGTTCGTGGCCGCGGGTGCCTTTCACGTCGCCAAGCCGAGCGACCTGATTCCGGAGTTGCAGGGAAGGTTCCCGATCCGGGTCGAGCTGGACTCGCTCACCGAGGATGATTTCGTGCGGATCCTCACCGAACCCGAGAACGCGCTGACGAAGCAGTACACCGCGCTGGTCGGCGCGGAGCAGCGCGAGTTGACGTTCACGAATGATGCGATCGCCGATCTGGCGCGGACGGCCTGGCAGGCCAACGACCGGATGGAGAACATTGGTGCCAGACGGCTGCACACGGTGATGGCGGCACTGATGGAGGAGTTGTTGTTCGAGTTGCCCGACGGCGGCACCGCTCCGATTGCGATCGACGCGGCGATGGTGCGTGAGAAGCTGGCCGGGGTGATCAAGGACGAGGATCTGCGGAAATACATTCTGTAGGGGCGGGGCACGCCCCGCCCGCCCTG
>CBFGRM010000113.1:0-4421 GCA_965651205.1 uncultured bacterium | reverse complement strand
CTTCTCACTTCTCCCTTATCACTTCTCACTTCTCCCTGTTGTTCCGTAACGCCTCGTTCATCGCGTGCCAGGCCATCGTGGCGCATTTTACCCGCATCGGATACGCCGACAGTCCGGCAAACACCTTCAACTTGCCCAGCCGAGTCTGGTCGACTGGCTCACCACGCAACAACGCCTGGAACTGGCCGGCAAGTTCCCTGGCTTCTGCTGTGGTCTTCCCCTGCACGGCCCCGGTCAGCATCGACGCGCTGGCCTTGCTCACCGCGCAGCCGCGGCCCTGAAATGCAGCATCCGCAATGCGACCGCTGTCATCCACCACGAACTCCAGCGAGACCTCGTCGCCGCAGAGCGGGTTGCGGGCCTCGATGTGGTGCGTCGGCGCATCGAGCTTGCGGAAATTGCGCGGGCTGCGATCGTGCTCGATGATCACGCCCTGGTAGAGCTGGTCCATAGTGGCCATCAGGCGAACACCTCGGTCACCCGACGCACGCTGGTCGCCAGCGCGGCGATGTCATCGGCAGTCGTGTAGGCCGCGATCGACGCCCGCACCGTGGCACTCACCGCCATCCTCCGGTGCAGCGGTTGGGTGCAGTGATGCCCGGCTCGCACGCAGATGCCATCCTGGTCGAGCAGCGACGCGATGTCGTGCGGGTGCGCGCCGTCGATCACGAAGTTGACGATTCCGACGTTGTTCTCCGCCGGACTCAGCACCTTGACGCCGGGAATCTCCCGCAGCATCGCATCGGCGCGCCGATGCAGCTCGCCCTCGCCCCTGGACAGCCGGTCGTGATCGAGCCGCTGGAACCATTCGACCGCCGCGGCCATCCCCAGCACCGCCGCGATGTCAGGCGTGCCGGCTTCGAACTTCCTGGGCGGCGGGGCAAAGGTGGTCCGGTCGAAGCCGACCAGGTCGATCATATCGCCGCCACCCTGCCAGGGCGGCATCGACTCCAGGTGCTCACGGCGCGCCCACAACACCCCGGCTCCGGTGGGACCGTAGAGCTTGTGACCGCTGAAGCAGTAGAAGTCGACGCCCAGTTCGGACACATCGACCGGCAGATGCGACACCGCCTGCGCACCGTCGATGAGCACCGGCACCCCGTGGCGTCTGGCAATTGCTGCAAGCTCAGCGACTGGATTGATCGTCCCCAGAGCGTTCGACGCGTGAACCACCGCAAGCATTCGCGGACCATCTGCGAGCAGGCGCTCCGCTGCTTCGAGGTCGAGCGAGAGATCGGCACGAAGCGGAATCGGCACGGTGCGCGCACCAGCGAGCTGCCAGGGGACGATGTTGGCGTGGTGCTCCAGTTCGGAGACCAGCACCCAGTCGTCGGGGCCCAGCGTGGGTCGCAGGAACGACTGCGCCACCAGGTTGATCGCCTCGGTGGTGCCGCGCACGAAGACAATCTCTTCGGGAGCAATTCCGCCCAGGAAGCCGGCCACGGTCTCGCGCGCCGCGGCGTAGGCGAGGGTTGCGCGCTCCGATGCCTCGTACACGCCGCGATGTATATTGGCGTAGCTGCCGGTGTAGAAGTCGTGCATTGCGTCGAGCACGGCCTGCGGCTTCTGCGCCGACGCCGCGCTGTCGAGATACACGATCGGCCTGCCGCGCGAGGTGCGCGACAGCATCGGGAACTGATCGCGGACGGTGGCGATGCTGCTCACGGCGACGGTGTCCAGCGAGGCCCCTGCCATATGTTCACGCCGTCATCTCGTCCAGCTCTGCGTGGACCAACCGCTCCAGCTCGGCGCGCACCAGCGGCTGCTGCACTTCTGCCAGCACCTCGGCGGCGAACGCCCAGATCAGCAACTGCTCCGCTTCCTTGCCACCGATGCCGCGGCTCTTCAGGTAGTAGCGCTGCTGCTCGTTGAGCCTGCCCACCGTGGCACCGTGGGTGCACTTGACGTCGTCGGCGAAGATCTCGAGTTGCGGCTTGGTGTCGACCTTGGCCTGGTCCGACAGCAGCAGGTTGCGATTGGTCTGCTTGGCGTCGGTCTTCTGGGCGATCGGCTCGACGAACACCTTGCCGTTGAACACCGCTCGCGAGCGATCCGCCAGCACGCCCTTGTAGACCTCCCACGAATTGCTGTCCGGCTGGTCGTGGAAGATCGCCGAGTGGGTGTCGGCGAGCTGGCTGCCGCGGGTGAGGTATAGACCGTAGAACAGCGTCTCCACCTGTGGCTCGAGGTGACGCGCGTGCAGGTTGTGGCGCGCGAGCCGACCGCCCAGCGACAGCGCAAAGGAGCGATAGTGCGAGTCGCGCGCCTGGTTGACCTGGGTGAAGCCGATGTGCCAACTGGCGTGATTCTCGTCCTGGATCCGGAGATGCTCCAGCCAGGAGCCAGCCGCCATCGATACCTCGACAACGGTGTTGGTGAAGTGCTCGCCAGGATCGACCGACACGTAGCGCTCGATCACCGTGGCGCGGGCACCCGACTCCATCACTACCAGCAGCCGCGGCGCGAGCATCGCGTCGTCCGATGCGGCTGTGGTCACGTGCAGGAACACGATCGGCAGCTCGACATTGACTGCGGCGGCGACGTGCACCAGCAGGCCGTCGTCGAAGGTCGCTGCACTGAGCGCGGTGAACGGCGTCTGGTCGGCATCGGCGGTGCGACCGAGATGCTGCGCCAGGGCCGGGTGGTCGGTTGCGATTGCCTGCGAGAGCGGCTGCACCGTGACCCCGGCAGGCAGCGCCGGCAGTCGCGACAACTCGGGCGAGAACACCCCGTCTACCAGCACCACAGCCGGCCAGGCGGTGTCGAATGTGAGCGCCGCCACCCTGGCCGGGTCGATCGCACCGGCGGATTCAGGCAGCTTCCACGCGGTATCGGCCAGTCCGCCTACCGGCGTGAATCGCCATTCCTCGTCGCGGGTGGTGGGGATTCCGGTGGCGGCAAAGCGCACCGCTCCCGCCAGCCGCAGGTCGGCCAACCAGGCGGGCGCTCCCGGCACGGCGGCACGGCGTTCGATCAGGTCGGCGAAACCGGCTGCTGTCGACGAACGTTCCACCGTTGTCGTCACGACGCCACCCCCGCCTCGGCCAGCCACTCGTACCCCTTCTCCTCCAGCTCCAGCGCCAATTCCTTGCCACCAGAGCGGACGATCCGGCCACCGGCGATCACGTGCACGAAGTCGGGCACGATGTAATTGAGCAGTCGCTGGTAGTGGGTCACCACGATCATCGCGTTGTCGGCACTGCGGAGCTTGTTGACGCCGTCTGCCACGATCCGGAGCGCGTCGATGTCGAGGCCCGAGTCGGTCTCGTCGAGGATCGCCAGCCGCGGCTCCAGCACTGCCATCTGGAGGATCTCGTTGCGCTTCTTCTCACCGCCCGAGAAGCCGAAGTTGACGGCCCGCTCCATAATCTCGGGGCCCCACTCGACCACCTTGAGCTTCTCCTCGAGCAGGTCGTAGAAGTCGATCGGGTCGAGCTCGTCGAGCCCGCGCGACTTGCGCACCGCGTTGTAGGCCTGGCGCAGGAAGTAGGCATTGGTGACCCCGGGGATCTCGACCGGATACTGGAACGCCAGGAACAGTCCCGCCCAGGCGCGCTCCTCGGCCTCCATATCAAGCAGGTCCTGGCCGTCGAAGGTCGCGCTGCCGCCGGTCACCTCGTAGGCCGGGTGTCCGGCCAGTACCTGCGCCAGGGTGCTCTTCCCCGAACCGTTGGGACCCATTATCGCGTGCACCTCGCCGGCGTTGACGGTCAGGTCGATGCCGCGAAGAATCTGCTTCTCGTCGACCGAAGCGGAGAGATTGTTGACTTCGAGTAGTGCCATTAGTCGAGATCCTTGTACTGGGAGAAGGGAGAGGGGAGAAGGGAAAGGGCGTCTCCCCTTTTCCCCTTTTCCCTTCTCCTCCGTTGTTATCCGACGCTGCCTTCCAGCGACACGCCGAGCAGCTTCTGCGCCTCGATGGCGAACTCCATCGGCAGCTCGCGGAAGACTTCCTTGCAGAAGCCGTTGACGATCACGCTGATTGCGTTCTCGGTGTTGAGTCCGCGCTGCTTGCAGTAGAAGATCTGGTCCTCGCCGATCTTGCTGGTGCTGGCCTCGTGCTCGACGTCGCTGCTGCTGTTCTGCACGTCGATGTAGGGGAACGTGTGCGCACCACAGCGATTGCCGATCAGCATCGAGTCGCATTGGGTGTAGTTGCGGGCACCCTCCGCACGCGGCAGGATCTTGACCTGCCCGCGATAGGAGTTCTGCCCTTCGCCGGCGCTGATTCCCTTCGACACGATGGTACTGCGCGTGTTGCGGCCAAGATGGATCATCTTGGTGCCGGTGTCGGCCTGCTGGCGGCCGTTCGCCACGGCCACCGAGTAGAACTCGCCCACCGAGTCGTCGCCCTGCAGGATCACGCTGGGATACTTCCAGGTGATCGCCGAGCCGGTCTCGACCTGGGTCCAGGAGATCTT
>CBFGRM010000112.1:0-4684 GCA_965651205.1 uncultured bacterium | reverse complement strand
ATGCAGTGGTCGCGGTCGGCCGGGTTGTCGAGCGGTCCCTTCTTGTCGATGATCCTGATGCACGCCTCGTGGGTGCGGATAGTCACCCTGGCGATATCCTCGCTGGTGTAGCCGCGCCCGGCCAGCAGGGCGTGGAGGGTCATCGCCGCCTCGACCGCTGTCTGCGAGTGGAACTCCGCCGGATAGGAAATCTTGAACAGCACGTTCTCCATCACGTAGGAGCCGTAGGGCCGCTGGAACTTGAACTCGTTGCCCCTGAACGAGACGTCGTAGAAACCCCACGTCTTGGCGCTCAGCACCGACGGATAGCCCATCTCACCCGTCTTCGCGATCAGCGCCAGCCGCACGCCGCGCGATGTGGCGTCACCCGCCGCCCACGACTTGCGCGAGCCGGTGTTGGGAGCGTGGCGATAAGTGCGTAGCGACTGGCCGTCCACCCAGGCGTGCGACACGGCGTTGATGATCTGGTCTCGCGACAGCCCCAGCATCTCGGCGACAACCGCAGTTGTCGCGACCTTTACAAGCACGACGTGATCCAGGCCGACCTTGTTGAAGGAGTTCTCCAGCGCGATGCAGCCCTGGATCTCGTGCGCCTTGATCATCGCCTCCAGCACCTTGCGCATCGTGAGCGGCGGCTTGCCAGCGGCGACTGTGGTGCGCGACATCCAGTCGGCTACCATCAGGATCCCGCCCAGGTTGTCGGAAGGGTGACCCCACTCGGCCGCCAGCCAGGTGTCGTTGAAGTCGAGCCAGCGGATCATCGCGCCGAGGTTGAACGCCGCCTGGACCGGATCGAGCTGATGGGGCGTTCCGGGAACCTTCGCGCCACTCGGAACCGTCGTTCCCGGCACGATCGGGCCAAGCAGCTTGGTGCAGGCGGGATACTCCAGCGCCTCCAGCCCACAGCCCAGGGTGTCGATCAGGCAGTTCTTGGCCGTTTCCCAGGCCAGCTCGGAGTCGATCTTGTAGTTGAGGACGTAGTCGGCGATGTCGACCAGGACCTGATCAGGATCGGGGCGGACGTTGGAGATGTGAGATGACACGTTGACCCTTGGAAAGCGAGAAAGCGAGAAAGCGAGACAGCGAGAAAGCGAGAAAGCGAGAAAGCGAGTATCCCGGGCTACGTCACGTTCGTTCCGCCAGCGGCACGAACGGCCGGTCGTCCGGACCGACATAGTTGGCGCTGGGACGGATGATCTTGTTGTCGAGTCGCTGTTCGATGATGTGTGCCGACCAGCCGGTGGTGCGCGCGATCACGAACAGCGGCGTGAACATCGCCGTCGGCACGCCCATCAGGTGATATGACACCGCGCTGAACCAATCGAGGTTGGGGAACATCTTCTTGATGTCCCACATCACGGATTCCAGCCGCTCGGCGATGTCGTACATCCTGCGGTTGCCGGCCTCGTCGGCCAGTCGCCGGGCGACATCCTTGATGATCTTGTTGCGCGGGTCCGATACGGTGTACACCGGGTGCCCGAAGCCGATCACGATCTCCTTGCGGGCCACCCGCTCCCGGATGTCGGCCTCGGCTGCGTCGGGATCGGCATAGCGCTGCTGCACCTCGAAGGCCACCTCGTTGGCGCCGCCGTGCTTGGGGCCGCGCAGCGCGCCGATCGCACCGGTGATGCACGAGTGGATGTCGGAACCGGTGCCGGCGATCACCCGTGCGGTGAACGTGGAGGCGTTGAACTCGTGTTCGGCGTACAGGTTGAGCGAGGTGTGCATCGCGCGGACCCAGCTCGGTGACGGCGATGAGCCGTGCAGCAGGTGCAGGAAGTGCCCGCCGATCGAGTCATCATCCGTCTCGACGTCGATCCGCTTGCCACTCATCGTGAAGTGATGCCAGTACAGCAGCATCGATCCGAGCGATGCGATCAGCCGGTCGGCGATGCGGCGGGCGCCCTCGACGGTGTGAGGGTCGTCCTCGGTCTCGACGCAGCCGAGCACCGACACACCGGTGCGCATCACATCCATCGGGTGCGAGCTGGTGGGGAGATGCTCCAGGGCGCTGCGCACCGCGGGCGGCAGGCCGCGCATTTCGCGCAGCCGCTGCTTGTACTCACGGAGCTCTGCCACGTTGGGCAGCTTCTCGTGGATCAGCAGGTGGGCGATCTCCTCGAACTCGGCCTGCTCGGCGATCTCGAGGATGTCGTAGCCGCGGTAGTGGAGGTCGTTGCCGGAGCGGCCCACGGTGGAGAGCGCCGTGTTGCCGGCGGTGACTCCGGAGAGTGCGACCGACTTCTTGGGCTTGAATGCTGGGGGCGAATCTTGCGCTGTCACGATCGATCCCTTGTTAGGACAGACCCGAAATCTAATGAAGCAGGTATCTTCGGTTGTGACCTCGATTCTGCCGCGAATCCTGTTGGTGGCCGCCGGAGGCGCCCTGGGCTCGGTGGCCCGCTACCTGGTTGTACTCTGGTCGGGGCAGGCCGCCGGCGAGGGCCGCTTTCCGTTGGGGACATTGGCCGTGAACCTTGTCGGTTGCCTTGTCATTGGGCTGGTCGCGGGCTTTTGCGAGCAGGGCGAATCGCTGTCCTCCGATGCCCGACTCTTCGTGATGACCGGAGTGCTGGGTGGCTTCACCACCTTCTCCGCATTCGGCCTCGAGACCGTGACGCTGCTCAGGCGCGATGCCTTCGCCACCGCGTTGCTGTATGTGACGGCGAGCGTGGTGGGAGGTCTGATCGCGGTGTGGCTCGGCTGGAAGGTTGTCGGAAGGGCCTCGTGATCCTCGACTGATTGGGCTCTGCCGGGAGTGTTCGCTTGCGCATCACGACTTTGATTCTTGTCTGCTGCTCCATCGCCTGCGGACAGCGCTGGTCGCTGGCTGGGAAGCCTGGAAATGCCCGACCGATTTCGCCTTCTCGACGTGGGTGACGATTACCTGCTGGGCCTGCAGTTCGACGAGGATGATGTGCCGAGCTTGGTGGTGTACGGATTGGAGCGGTGAGGAGAAACGGATCCTTCTCGCCATCGCTGCGTGCGGGCTAGGTCAGGCGTGTTCGTCCGAGGAGACCCCGCCGCTCGGGCTGTCGCCCGAGGGCGGGGCTAGGCCAGATCCAGCCCCCGCACCCGCGCCACCTCGACGGCCTTCTCGTACCCCGCATCGGCGTGACGGATCACGCCCATCGCCGGATCGTTGACCAGGCACATCGACAGCCGGCGCTCTGCTTCGTCGGAGCCGT
Source organism: uncultured bacterium (assembly GCA_965651205.1). Taxonomy (GTDB): domain Bacteria; phylum Gemmatimonadota; class Gemmatimonadetes; order Gemmatimonadales; family GWC2-71-9; genus Palsa-1233. The sequence continues at coordinate 1,496 of CBFGRM010000112.1, read as the reverse complement.
CGGCCACCGCCACCAGTCCGGCGTGCTGCGAGTAGCCCATTCCCACGCCGCCGCCGTGGTGGAAGCTCATCCACGCGGCACCGCTGGCGATGCCGACACCGAAGTTGAGCAGCGGCCAGTCGCTCACCGCATCGCTGCCGTCGCGCATCGCCTCGGTCTCGCGATACGGTGACGCCACGCTGCCGGCATCGAGATGGTCGCGGCCGATCACGATCGGCGCACTGACCTTGCCGCTCCTGACCAGCTCGTTGAACAGCAGCCCCGCACGGTCGCGCTCCTTGTAGCCCAGCCAGCAGATGCGCGCCGGGAGTCCCTGGAAGGCGATCTGGTCGCCGGCCCAGCCGAGCCATTGCTGGAGGCGATGATCGTCGGGAAACAGCTTGAGCAGTTCGTGATCCGTGGTGGCGATGTCCGCCGGATCGCCCGAGAGCGCCACCCAGCGGAACGGGCCGCGACCCTCGCAGAAGGAGTCGCGGATGAATGCCGGCACGAAGCCGGGATAAGCGGTGGTGGCGCCGTCGAGCCCGCCAATTTCTGCCTGCGCCCGCAGGTTGTTGCCGTAGTCGAACGCAATGGCGCCACGCTCCTGCATCGTGATGATCGCCTGCACGTGTGCCACCATCGCGGCGCGCACGCGTGCGAGGTACTCGTCAGGATTGCCGCTGCGCAGCGCGTCGATGTCTTCGCTCGCGGCGTGCGGCGGGATGTAGCCCCACATCGGGTCGTGTGCCGAGGTCTGGTCGGTCACGAGATCCGGCGTGAATCCCATCGCCACCATCTGCGGCACTATCTCGGCGGCATTGCCGAGCAGCCCGATCGACAACGCACGTCTCTCGTCTCGCGTCTCGCGCGCAATCCGCAATGCCTCATCCAGTGAATCTGCCACGACGTCGAGGTACCGCGTCTCCAGTCTTCGCTGAATGCGATGTGAGTCCACTTCCACGCAGATCGCCACGCCACCGGCCAGCTTCACCGCCAGCGGTTGGGCGCCGCCCATTCCGCCCAGTCCCGCAGTGACCGTGATGGTGCCGGCCAGGGTGCCACCGAAGTGCCTGGCCGCCGCGCTGGCGAATGTCTCGTAGGTGCCCTGCAGGATGCCCTGGGTGCCGATGTAGATCCACGAACCCGCGGTCATCTGGCCGTACATCATCAGCCCCAGCTTGTCGAGCCGGTCGAACTCGTCCCAGGTGGCCCAGTTGGGCACCAGGTTGGAGTTGGCGATCAGCACCCGTGGAGCCAGGTCGTGGGTGCGGAGCACACCCACCGGCTTGCCGCTCTGGATCAGCAATGTCTCGTCGTTCTTCAGGCGATCGAGCGTCGCGATGATGCGGTGATATGCAGCCCAGTTGCGCGCGGCCTTGCCACGGCCGCCGTACACGATCAATTCACCGGGCTTCTCGGCGACCTCGGCATCGAGGTTGTTCATCAGCATCCGCTTGGCGGCTTCCTGGATCCAGCCCTGGGCGGTGCGCGACGGTCCGCGCGGGGCGCGGATG
>CBFGRM010000111.1:0-4742 GCA_965651205.1 uncultured bacterium | reverse complement strand
ACCGGCCGCCCCACAGACCCGAAGGCGACTGCATTCGATCACTCCGATGGCGAGGAGCCAGCCCCGGGTACAGATCGAGCAGTCGCCGAAGGGTGCTGTGGGGCAGCCAGAACACGCCACGAGCTATCGCGGGTGCTGTGGGGCAGCCAGGTCACGCCTAGTTCGCCGCGTACACCTTCCCGCTCTCCAGGCGCGCGTCGGCGGGAACGGCATTGCCGAACGACACTGGCACCCCCTGGTACGGATAGGTCGGATCACCCACCACCACGATGAAGTGCAGATGAGGATACCCGGCCAATCCCGATCGACCCGTCACACCCAACACGTCACCCTGCTTCACATCGTCTCCCGGCGACACCGAAATGCCGTTCTTGGGTGAGTGGTAGTACAACCCATACGTCCCGTCGTGATGATCGATCACCACATAATTCCCCGCCCCACCGCCGTCGCTCGGCGCCTGCTTGATCACCCGATACACCCGACCGGCACGCGCCGCGATGAACGGAGTGCCAAGCGGCATATCGAAGTCGAAGGCGAACTGATCAGGATTGCCGCTGGAGTGAAACGACTTGGAGCAATTGGTGAGTCCGGTGCGGTACGACTCACCAGCGGGGAACGGCAGCACGTACGGCGATTGGGCCGGGTCGGGCCAGGTCGCATCCTCGCAGGTGGTTACCTCGGGCCCGGGGCCGAGCATCGCGGCACCGCCGCAACCGGCAGCCAGAAGCAGCACAATGCCGCCGACGGGAATCGATTGAATGGACATCGGAATCTCCCGGTCTGGGCCAGGGCTGTCCCCGACCCGCTGAAGACAGGTTGTTACCGGCTCCACCTCCCGGCAATTTCCTCCAGACCAGCAGCGAGTTCGCTGGCAGGAAGCCAGCGACCGCGCACCATCACGCCGCTCCGTCGAGCGAGATTGTCGATCGACTCCAGCGGATTGGCGTCGAGCAGCACCAGGTCGGCCGCGGCGCCAACGCGGACAGCACCGAAGTCGGCCGGCTGCCGCAGCACATCGGCCACGTAGTCACGCACATTGGTGGTCCCCGACACCAGCACCTGCCAGGGCGTCATCCCGGACTCGACCATCACCGCGATCTCGCGGTGCAGCGCGAAACCCGGCACGTTGAGCATCTGGGGCGAATCGGTGCCCATCAGGATCGGCACCCCCTCCTGCTGCAGGATCAGCAGCAGCTCGCGCCGCTTGGCCAGCATCCCCTCGATCGCTGCGGCGTCGAGATTGTTCTGCCGGTTGAAGTTGAGCCGACCGTTGACCTGATTGCGCCAGCCGTCCACCCAAGGTGCCGGCACGTAGCGCATCTCGGGCCGGTTCTCGATCGCCTCGCCCTCGGGCGGCAACCACAGGTTCTGCCACAGGTACATCGTCGGCACCACCGCGATACCCGCCTGCCTGGTGGCGCGCGCCAGTCCGCGCAATCGCTCGGTGGTCACGTCGCTCCACAGCTCCGGCAGCGACACCTGATCGTCGGGACTGGCCACTCGAGCCAGCATCTCGTCGCTCACCGCACCCTCGATGTATCCGTCGAGATGATCGATCGTGCTGAGCCTGGTGGCAATCGCGTGACGAATCCCCACGTCCTGCGGGACGTGGCCTGCGATGGTGATACCGAGCTGGTTGCCTACCGCGACGGCGGAATCGTAGGCCGCGCGCGACACGCCCGGATGCAGCTTCACCAGATCGTAACCGGCAGCGTGATGCTCGCGCATCAGTCGCGCCGCGGTGGCAGCATCGGGCACGCTGCCACCATTCAGCGACGGCGCACCGACATAGAACCGCGGTCCCAGCATCGCGCCACTGTTCAACTGATCGCGCAGTTCGAGCTGGTAGGGCGCACCCAGCATCCCGCGGATCGTGGTGACACCGTTGGCCAGGTAAAGGAACATTATGTCGGCCAGCAGTTGCCGATTGGTGGTCTGCGGCGGCACGTGCGCGTGCATCTCCGCCAGCCCCGGCATCAGGTACTTGCCGCTGCCGGTGATGATTGCCGCGCCGGCGGGCACCGCAACCGCGTCGGCCGGTCCGATCGCGGTGATCCGGCCGGCCTCGACCACCACTGTCTGGCCGGGGATCACCCGTTCGCGATCCATCGGGATCACGTTGACATCCACGAACACCGTGGCCTGCCCGGCCAGCGGCTCGGCCACCAGGAATGCGAGCAGAATCAGGATGCGATTCACCGCGGACCTCCCCGGGTTGGATCAATCAACTACGGGCCCGACGCCCCCGGGGTTCCATCCCCCGAATCCTGCGCCGGATCACTCCTGCAGGTAGTCCGACCGGGATCGCTGGCCACCACTGTCGCGGATCCGCTCGAGCACCGCCTCGGTGAGATCGCCGAACAGCGGCCTGCCACAGGCAAACTGGTAAGTGAACGACGTGCCGCGCACGTTGAACTCGACGAACAACGGTTCGCCGCTCTCGCCGAGCGCGATGTCCCACGAGACCAGGTCGAAATGCCAGATGCGGCCGTGCAGCTCGATTGCCCGTCGGCATATCCGGTCGTAGTCGGGCAGTCTGACCCGATTGGCGAAATCGTAGCCGCTGGTGGGGTGATACCGATTCACCCTGCCCTCCTTGTCGACCACCTTGTCGGCCAGCATCCCCGACTCGTCCACGCCACAGCACACCCCGCCGGTGCTGGCGTTGTCGGTGAGCTTGCCACCGGAGCCGAATCGCACGAATGCCAGCAGCACCCTGATCTCGCCATCAAAACGGAAGGTGACCATCCGGATGGTGTTGACCGAACCGGGATGAGGACCAGCCAGCACCGGATGCTGACGAATCCAGGACTGCACGATGAAGTCACCGCCGTGACTCCGCTCCAGTCCCTCCAGCCCCACCACGCTGTCGCCAGTCCTGATCAGTCCGTCGGAGATGCTGATTGGCGTGATCCCCACGCCGTTGTCGGTCAGACTGGGCTTGATGACCTGCCTCTCGCCACCGGCCAGGATCGCCGCCAGCGCCGCCTCCCTGCTGATCAGCCGATAGGCGGCGTCGTAATAGTTGTCGTGGATCCGGCGCACCGTCGTGATGGGCGTGTCGGCGTTGTCGAGCAGCAGGCCCGACAGGTTCTTGTCGAGATAGCCGGCACGCATCGCCATCTTGTTGAAGTACGGCAGGATCTCGTGGAACCAGAGGTCGTTGGGGACGAACCGGACGTCCTCGACGCCGGTGACGTTGGCAATCGCGGTGAACCAGAGTGGATCACCCGCCTTGCCGTAATGCTTCAACCAGTACTCGCGCGCGGCATCCAGATACTCGGGATTGGTCGCTCGGAGCAGGCCGCTCTGCCCGAATCGTCTGCGGTACTCGCGATTGCGCCAGCGTCCAAGGCGGTCGCGCAGCACATTACCCGCCAGGCGACGCAGCGATGAGACAACCAACCCTGTCTTTGCCACCGAGTCTCCCGCCCCGACTGTTCGAGGCCGCCTGGCTGGCTGACCACATTGATACCCGGGTGGCCACCGCCATATCAGGCAGTGACCACCCGAACATTGGTTGTCGTGCTACGCCGCTACCGCGGCCAGATCCCTGCGCACCGGCTTGCCGTCGGGCAGCGTCGAGTAGAAGTGCTCCGACGCGGCCAGCGGATCCTTGAGCGGCTCCCACTTCTTGAGGAAGAACTTCTGGTATGCATTGGCGGCCTTGTTGGCGATGCTGCCCGGCACGTGATAGTGGTTGAGCACCAGGAACATCTTGCGGCGCACCGCCCAGTTGTACATAAACTGTTCGGAGTAGAAGCGATAACCCCAGCGCTTGTAGAACAGGTCGCTCGACGCCTGGGTGATGCCGCGATTCCAGCGCAGGTTGAAGTAGCGCAGGTCACCCAGCTCCGCGCGGGTGCCGAGGTTGTCGAACTCCATAATCGAGCGGGGATCGGTCACCTGCTTGCGGCCGATTGCCTGCATCTGCATCGAGATGTCGATGTGCTCGCGGATCGTCATCGGCGGGATGTCGATCTGCTTGAGCGCCGCAGTCTCGAACATCACCCCGTGCAGCTCGAACGTCTCGCAGACCCTGGTCTCCTTCGGGATCTCCTCGTACAGCGCACGGCGGAAATGCTTGTTCTCGATCAGGTACTTCTCGCCCTCCACCTCGACCACCCGGATGTCCGACGTGTACAGGTGACACCGCAGCTCGGCGCCGGTGTCGACACCGGCCCGCTCCATCGTGAGCGGATTGACGATCGCCGCACCGGTCTCGCCGAAGGTCTCCAGCAGCGGCGCCATCCAGCCCGGCGTCACGTCGGTGTCGTTGTCGAGGTGCATCAGGTAAGGAGTGTCCACATCCGGCAGCACCCGAGCCAGCGACTCCATCGGAATCACCAGACCGTGATCTACGATCGTCGCGTTGGCCTTCCCCCTGAGCGCCCGCTCCATATCGGCGCGATGCTCCTTGGGATACTCGTTGTCCACCACGATCAGCTTGAACGGCTCCGGGGTGCACTCGTAGAGATTGTCGATGCAACGGCCAATCCCGCTGTAGCGGTCGCGCGGTGTGATGACGACGGTTACCTGTGCCATTTTGCGTTCCGATCTGAAAAACGTGATCCTGCGCCAACCCCTAAATTACCCCCGACCAACCCCGACCGTGGCATCCCTGCCGCACTATTGCGTAAACTGACGCGCCTACGCAACAGATTGGCGGCAACCTCCCACAGTCGGGCCCCTAACGGTCGGGACGATGCGGCGTTGGTGCCAAAGTTGTGCCGGAGCGGACG
>CBFGRM010000110.1:0-4817 GCA_965651205.1 uncultured bacterium | reverse complement strand
GCCTCCTCGACACAGCGGGTGTCGCCCAGGGCACAGTCGACAGCGGCGTCCACCGCCTTGTCGACCTCGCGATTGATCTTGTTCTCGACCCGATCGGCGGCACGACGGATCACTCTGCCGAACTGTGCCGGCAGCACTGTCGGAAGAATCAGCCCCAAGGCCAGCCCAGCGAACAGGATGCGGTTCTTCATTGCACTGCTCCGGAATGATTGACGATTGAACATAGTCCCGATCCGAGGCCGGAAACAGAGCGCCGCACCCCCGAAGGGATGCGGCGCGTCAGTTGCGTCCGGCGGTGGTTCAGGCAGTCGCGTCGGCGACCTTCTCCGCGGCGTTGTGAACTGCCTTGCGGGTGGCCACCTTGGCCTTGCGGGCTGCGGTGGTGGTGGCCTTCTTCGCCTTGGCCGCGCCGCGCTTGGCTGCCTTGCCGGCCTTGGCCGCTGCCTTGGTGGCCGTCTTCTTGACCTTGGCTGCAGTCTTGCTCGCCGACTTCTTGACCTTGGCGGCAGTCTTGCTCGCCGACTTCTTGGCCTTGGCCGCAGTCTTCGCGGTCGACTTGCTGGCCGCCTTCTTCGCCTTGCCGGTGGCCTTCTTGACCGACTTGCTGGCCTTCTTCGCCACCTTGCGGGTGGTCTTCTTGGCGGCCGTGGTGGTCTTCTTGGCAGCCTTCTTCACCGACTTCTTCACCGACTTCTTGCGCGTTGCCATACAGTCCCCGAATGAGAGTGGTATGCTGTGCGCTCGTGGTTGAGCCTCCCGAGCGACAACAATTATCGCCACCAGCGAGTCACACGTCTAGAGGGGACTCACTCGGGAGTCGGCGCGACCAGCTCGAAGAACCGGAGTCCGCCGGCTGCGGTACCCACGATCAGCTCCAGTTTGCCGTCGCCGTCGAGGTCGCCCATCGCCGGTGCGGCATAGCCGTCGGACTCGACCCGGAACCCTGCCGCCGCCTCGAACCGGATCTCGCCTGTGGCACTGCGATTCCACCAGAGCAGGACGGCACCGTCCTCCGACCCGATGACCAGGTCGGGCCTGCCATCGCCGTCGACGTCGGTCAGCAGCGGGGTGCTGCGACGGCCGACATCGATCGCCCCGAAGTTGTCGCTCAGCAGCGTGAACGCCGGTGCATCGGCAGTGCCGTCGTTGCGGTAGAGATTGATCTGGCCGGTCGACTCGCCGATCACCAGGTCGAGGTCACCGTCGCCGTCGATGTCGCCCAGGGCCGGCGTGGTATTGCTGCCGCGGGTGATCCGCACCAGGGCGGTATCCGCGACCGTCCACACCGGCGCCTCGCGGCTGCCGGTGTTGCGCCAGAACTGGAGCTGATCGCGCCAGCTTCCCAGCACCAGGTCGGGCAGTCCGTCACCGTCGAGGTCGCCCACCGCGGGTGCCACCTGATATTCGTGGGCGGAGTCGAGCGGACCACGCTCGTGAAACACCGGTGCAGTGGCGCTGCCGGTGTTCTCGAACCAGGTCAGCGTGGCGTATTCTCCCTCCGGCGCAATCTTGTTGCCCACCAGCAGGTCGAGGTCGCCGTCACCGTCGAGATCGGCCAGCACCGGAATGCTTTCGCTGCCCACATCGACGGTGCGCACCAGTCGACGAGTTCTCACCTCGAATTCGCCCGGCGCGGCCTGTTCGACCAGGTGGAGATTGTCGATGCTGGTCGTCCGCGGCACGAACGCGCCGCCGATCACTCCCATCACCAGGTCGAGGTCGCCGTCGCCGTCGACATCACCCAGCGTGGGTGCGTTGTAGCCGCTGGTGGCCAGCGGATTGGCAGCCGGGAATTGCTCGGGGGTGCTCCTGAACATCGGGTCGGAGCACGAGGTGCCGTTGTTGCGGATCAGCAGCAATCCGGGTTCGAAGAAATCGCCCCACAGCAGGTCGGGGTCGCCGTCGCCATCAACGTCGCCGAACGACATCGTGTTGGCGCCGTGCAGCGAGGGCCTCGGCATCATCGCACCGGGCACGCCACCCAGGATCTCGATCCCTTCCCAGCGGTGGGTCACCAGTGCGAAGCGCGGCATCCCGGCTGCATCGCGATCGACCATCTCGTAGCGATCGATCACGCCCTCGACCTTGCCGATGAACAGATCGAGCAGGCCGTTGCAGTCGATGTCGACCAGGTTGAGGATGTTCTGTCGGTCGGCGAAGATCGGCACGCCGTCGAAATCGCGCAGCGAGTCGGCCACGACCTCGAACCTGGGCGCGCTGCGGGTGCCCACGTTGCGCCAGGCCCGGATGTAGGAGAAGCGCGACTCGCCGAGCAGGTCGGGCAGCCCGTCGTCGTCGAGGTCGACGAACCGGTACCAGTCGCCGATGTCGAGATCGTGAAAGCGATCGGTCCGCCAGATCCATTCGTCGCCGTCGCGCTCGAAGAAACTGATCTGCCCCGAACGTTCCTGCACGAAGAGGTCGAGGTCGCCGTCGCCGTCGATGTCCACCAGTTGCGGACGCGGCACGTCGTAGCCGCCCAGGAACGGCTGCCGGATGGCACTGCCGTCGCGCTCGTGAACCGGAAACGGTGCAACGACGGGCTGGTACTCGTCCTGTCCGACGGCGGGCGTCGCGATGAGGAAGAGCGTGATGATCGCCAGCGACAGGCGGCGTGTCATCGCGCTCCGGCAGCTCCCACGCCGGTGGGCGACGCGCCCAGCATCACCGTCGACACGGTCTTGCCAGTGGCGACATCGATGATGGCCAGCCAGCCGTGGCCCGCCTCCATCCCCGCCATATCGTGCATATCGTGGCCGCTCATTCCCGGCTTGGCCGCGCCGGTATTGCGGTTGGCCACGAACAGGTAGCGGCCGTCGGCGCGCAGGATGACGCCATCGGGTTGCGCCAGCCGCTCGGTGAAGCGACGCAGCACCTCACCGGTGGCCACGTCCACCTCGGCCACCGCGTCGTCGGTGAGCAGCGACACGTACGCCCGCCTGCCGTCGCGACTGAACACCTGGTCCCACGGCTTGCCGCCCACCGGGGTCTCGCGCGCAACCGTGATCGGCGGCGAATCGAGGTTCCAGGCCAGCAGCGTGTTGGAGAGTTCACCGCCGGCCAGCATCGTGTTGCCGTCCGGGCCGATGGTGAACTGCACCAGCGAGCGCGGTGCACCCGTCACATCCGACAGGGTCACCCTTGCCGTGGCGGTCTCCACCGACGCGATCCGGTTCTCCGCCAGCGACGCGGTGTGCACCCAGCGACCGTCGGGAGTGACCACCAGCGCGTGAGGCCTGGTGATCAGCACTTCCTGTTCATCGACCAGCGTGAACGGCGTGCGGTGGATCACGCCCAGCGACCGGGGCGGATTGACCGCGGTCATCGACCGGCCCACGTACAGCGAATCGTGGACCGGGTCGAGCGCCAGCAGGCCGGGTGTTTCCATCTCCACCTGGCCCACCAGCCGGTTGTCGCGATCGAACTTGAGCACCCGCCCGTCGCCGATCAGCGACACGTACCAGGCGCTGCCGTCGGGTTCCACCGCGATGTGATGCGGCTTGGCGTTGGCGCTGAAGCCGAGCTGCTGCAGGTCGATGGTGGTGTCGAGCGCCAGGCGCTGCTGATCGATCACCGCGACCGATGCACCGCCCTGGTTCACGACATACAGCTTGGTGCCGGCCACCGGTGCCGACGGCGTTCCGGTGGCAGCACCGTAGCTGCCGGCGCAGCCGAGCGTGGCAAGCGCCACGCAGAGCCGGAGCAGCTTGCGACCGGTCACGGCACCGACTGGGTGCGGTCGCGCACCAGGAACAGTCCCTCGCCAACGCTGGTCACCACGATGGTGCCGCTGGCGAAGTACGGGTAGTTGCTCCACGAACCCGACATCTGCGACGTGGTGCCATCCGGCGTGGTGTCGAGGTAGCCGACTTCGCGCGGGTTGACCGGGTCGGAAATGTCGAGAATCCGCAGGCCGGCCTGGTAGTTGGCCTGGTACATCCGGTTGCCCTTGATGTACAGGTTGTGGTCGGTGGCAGGCGTGGTGCCCACCCACTGCTTGACCAGGATCGGGTCATCGAGGTCGGCCAGGTCCCAGATCAGGGTGCGGGTGCCCTTGGCGGCCTCGCCCTTGCCCGCGGTCTCGTCGAGTTCGTCGCCCAGGTAGAAGTAGCGGTGATCGTCGGTGAGCCAGCCCTGGTGCGCGTAGGCCACGTCGGGATAGGTCGCGTGCGACACTGCCTTGGGGTTCGCCTTGTCGGTCACGTCGGCCACCGAGATCGCGGTCTCGTTGGAACCGATGCAGATCTCGCGACCGACGTAGTCCTGGTCGGGACCGCGATACACCACGCACTGCGCGTCGTGCGAGTAGCCGGTGCCGGCACGGCCGGTCGATGGGTCGCTGAAGCAGCCGGCGAAGGTCGGATTCTTCGGCTCGCGCACATCGATCATATGCAGGCCGCCGCCGCAGGTGTCGCCGCTGCCCGACACGCCCACCGCATAGGCGAAACCGGTCTCCTCGTTCATCACGATGTTGTGCGCGCTGCCGACGCGGTCGTAGTGGGCGTCCTGGGTGAACTTCTGGGGCGTGCGCACGTCGCGCAGCCGGGTCAGGTCGAACACCTGCACGCCGTGCGAGCCGGCGCCGTCGGCCACGATGTAGACGTGGTTCTTGTACACCTTCATATCGCGCCACACACTGGGGTTGGCCCCATCGGTGAGCGGCAGGTCGCCGAGGTAGCGGGGACGGGTCGGGTCGGTGACGTCGACGAACGAGGTGCCGTCGGTGCGACCGACCAGCGCGTACTCGCGACCGCTGCCGGGATCGGTCCAGCCCCAGTTGTCGTTGAGCGCGGTGCCGCGGCCGCCGCCGATCTGGC
>CBFGRM010000109.1:0-4879 GCA_965651205.1 uncultured bacterium | reverse complement strand
GCGCCGGTTACGCGAATGGCAAGCGCGCCGCAGGAGCGGCGCGCCAGCAGAAAGTCTGATTCAGTGCCGGAATGAGCTGCTGAGCGGCACCACATCGTGTGGGTTCTCGTCGCCGAAGAGCAGCTTGCCCTCGCTGTAGCGAACGTCCTTGAGAGCCAGGGCCAGCACCTCACCCAATTCCTCGACCGGATGGATTTCCAGCCGCTTGCGCGCTTCCTCGGGCAGGTCATCGAGGTCGGGTTCGTTGAGCTTGGGGATGATCACCCGCTTGATGCCGGCTCGCAGTGCCCCCAGCAGCTTCTCCTTGACGCCACCGATCGGCAGCACTCGGCCGCGCAGGGTCACCTCACCGGTCATCGCGATGTCGTGGCGCACCTCGCGACCGGACAGCGCCGAGATCAGTGCGGTAGCCATCGTGATGCCGGCGCTGGGGCCGTCCTTCGGAATCGCGCCGGCCGGAACGTGGATGTGCACGTCGAGGTCGAAACGTTCCTCGTCGATGTGCAGTGCGGCGGCGTGTGCGCGGGCATAGGTCCACGCAGCACGGGCTGACTCCTTCATCACGTCGCCAAGCTGGCCGGTGAGCACCAGCTCGCCCTTGCCGCGCATCGTAGACGCCTCGACGAACATTATGTCGCCGCCCTGCGGGGTGTAATACATACCCGTGGCCGTACCCACCTGGTCGGCCTTGCCCATCACCTCGGGGTGCAGCTTGGGTCGGCCAAGCAGTTCACGGACCATCGCCGGAGTGACATCGGCACTGGTGATCTCACCGGCGGCGATCTTCCGGGCAACCTTGCGGGTCACCCTGCCGATCTCGCGCTCGAGCTGGCGCACGCCGGCCTCGCGGGTGTAGCGCTGCACCAGCTCCAGCAGCGCGGGGCCGCTGAAGGTGATCTCGCCCTCGGTGAGCCCGTTCTGCAGCAACTGGCGCGGCACGATGTAGCGCTCCGCAATCGCGACCTTTTCCGCCTCGATGTAACCCGCGAACTCGACCACCTCCATCCGGTCAAGCAACGGACCGGGGATGTTCTGGATGAAGTTGGCGGTCGCCACGAACATCACCTCGGACAGGTCGAACGGAATGCCGAGATAGTGATCGGTGAACGAATCGTTCTGGGCCGGGTCGAGCACCTCCAGCAGCGCCGAGGCGGGATCGCCCTGGAACGACACGCCGAGCTTGTCGACCTCGTCGAGCAGGAAGACCGGGTTGCGAGTGCCGGCCTGCTTGAGGCCCTGGATGATCCGTCCCGGCATCGCACCGACGTAGGTGCGACGGTGGCCGCGGATGTCGGCCTCGTCGCGGGCACCGCCCAGCGACACGCGAACGTACTTGCGTCCCATTGCGCGGGCGATGCTCTTGGCCACGGAAGTCTTGCCGACACCCGGAGGACCGACGAACAACAGGATCGGCGAGCGACGCCGCGCCTCGTCGGTGTCGACCGGGGCTGCGGCCTTCGCCTCGGCGGGATCATCCGCCGCAGGTGACGGATCCGCGGACTCGAGGGCGGCATCGTCCGTCGCGGGCGACTGGGCAGCAGCCTCCTCTCGCCGGGTCCGCATCGCGCGCACCGCCAGGAACTCGAGCACGCGATCCTTCACCTCGCCCAGCGCATAGTGATCCTCGTCGAGAATCGCGGCGGCGGTCGGGATGTCGATGTGCTCCTCGTCGCGGGTGTTCCACGGCAACTCGGCCACGTGCTCGAGGAAGGTGCGGATCACCTGGGACTCCATCGACTCGCGGCCGATCCGCTGCAGACGCGACAATTCGCGATCGACCTCCTTGCGCGCCTCCGGCGGCAGGTCGAGCGCAGCCAGCCGCTCAGCCAGTTCGTCGTCGGTGCTGTCGTCGTCCTCGCCCAGTTCACGGCGGATCGTCTTGAGCTGCTCGCGCAGGTACACCTCGCGCTGCCGCTCGCCCAGTTCCTCCTGAACCTGCGACTTGATGTCCTCCTGGGCATCGAGCACGCCGATCTGCCGCTGCACGTGCACCAGCACCCGGCGGAGTCGCTCGTCGACGGCCAGAGTCTCCAGCAGTTCCTGGCGCTGCGGCGTGGACAGGTCGAGGTAGCCGGCGACCAGGTCGGCAAAGCGACCGGCGTCGTCGACACCGTTGAGCACCTGCTGCACCACGTCCTCCGGCAGGCCCGACTTCTGGCCCAGCTCGGCGGCGCGGGCGCGCAACTCCTTGTGCAGTGCCTCGAAGTTGGGGTCGGCGGCGTCGACCGGGGGCAGGTCGTCCATTCCGCGCACGGTGGCCACCAGGTGACCATTCTCCTCGGCCACCTGCAGTGCCATACCGCGTCGCTCGCCGTGGAGCAGGAGCTGCATTCCGCTCATCCCCCGCTGAAGCTGGCCAATTCGGGCGATGGTGCCGACCCGGTGCAGCCCCTCGGAGGCCACCTGTTCGACGTTCTCGCGCTGAGCCAAGGCGAAAACCAGCTTGTCGGGTGTGGCCAGGGCGCTCTCGATTGCCTTGAGCGTCATCGGGCGGCCAGCACCAATCGGGGCGGTCACCCCGGGGAACAACACCACGTCCCGCAGCGGCAGGACCGGAAGGGTCAGTCGATCAGTCACGCGGAGACTCCTTTCGTATTGCCCACTCGAGCGACCGAGGGCGGCCGCTCCACTGTAGACGGTCAGGGGCATCCCTCGTGCCACGCCTCGGCCAGCAAAAGCTGCCGGTCTGGCCGACGGTTCCGCCAGTGGGGCACCCCCGTTCCATCCGGGAGCATCGGCTCCTGCCCGGTCGGCAGGTGTGGGGCGGCACGTTGCTCGCTCGGGCAATAGTGTGCAGATTCGTTGGCTGAATCACCTCCCTTTGGCCCAGGACCGTGGATGAACGATCCCGTGCAGTCGTCGTTGCCAACCCTCCTCAAGGAGGCGTTGGGCGATTCCTACACGATTGAGGGCGAAATCGGCCGCGGCGGAATGGGCGTGGTGTACCGCGCCCGCGACGAACGCTTGCAGCGTCGCGTCGCCGTCAAGGTATTGCCGCCCGAGCTGGCATTCCAGCGCGAGATCCGCGAACGGTTCACCCGTGAGGCGCAGACCGCGGCACGCCTGGCGCACCCGCACATCGTGCCGATCCACGACGTGGGCGAAGGCAATGGCCTGGTCTACTTCGTGATGGGCCTGATCGAGGGTGAATCGTTGGCCGCCAGGATCAGGCGGCGATCGCGACTGCCGGCCGAGGAAGTGCGCCGGATAATGAAGGAGACAGCCGATGCGCTGTCGGCAGCCCACGGCCTGTCGGTGATCCACCGCGACATCAAGCCCGACAACATCCTGCTCGAAGGCACCCGCGGCCGGGTGATGGTGACCGACTTCGGCATCGCCAAGGCGCTGTCGTCGACCAGCGGCAACACTCTCACCAGCGCCGGAATGGCGATCGGGACTCCGTCGTATATGAGTCCCGAGCAGGCCGCCGGCGAGCGCGAGATCGACGGCCGGAGCGACATCTATTCGCTGGGCGTAGTGTGCTACCAGATGCTGGCGGGCGAGCTGCCGTTCAACGCACCGACGGTGGCCGGCATCCTGATGAAGCACATCACCGAGCCGGCGCCGTTGCTGCACGAAAAGTTCCCCGACGTGAGCGAGGATCTCTCGCTGGCGGTGGCGCGTTGCCTCGAAAAGGACCCCGAGAACCGCTGGCCCTCGGCCGACGCGCTCCGGCGTGCACTGGAGAGTCGCAGCGTGTCTGGTTACCGGCCCACCGGTCTCGGCTGGCGGGCGCAGGCCCGCACCTCCGAGCCGACCAATCGCGGTGGCCGTGGCGGACCCGATCGCGCCATCGCCAGGCGCCCCAACCGGTCGCCGGCCGAGCGCTCGCCGCGCCCGCTGGCCGGCCCGCCGGTGCCGCGTTCGCAGCACAAATCGTCACGCGCGTCGGAACGCGGCGGCGCTGGTCGCCACCCCGCCCACCGCAGTCGGAAGGACGAGTTGGCCCTGCCGGAGACCGGCGAGCCGTTGGTCATCCGCCAGGCCCGGGCCGAGTTCGCCAAGTTCGCCGCGGTGTTCGGCGGCTGTTTCCTGATCAACATCGCCACCGGCATCGGTGCGCCGTGGTCATTGATAGTGGGCGGCGCGATGAGCTTCTCGCTGTTCAAGAAATACGCAGATCTGTGGCAGGCGGGCTATTCCTGGCGCGACATCCTGCACCGCCCCGACGCACCGGATGCGGTCGGGGCCGGAATGCCCAGGTCGATCAAGGGAGTGAAGCAGATCCCGCTGCCGCGTGCCGAGGAATTCGGCGAACACCACAGCAGGATGATGGAAGTGCATCGCGACCGGAATGCCGTGCTCAGTCAGTTCCAGCGCCTGAGCGAAGCCGATCGTGAAATGGTACCCGACCTGCTCGACACGGTCGACAACCTCTACCTCAAGGCGCACGAACTGGGCACCGCGCTGCACGCGATGGATTCGTCGCTTTCCCCCGACGAACTCAAGCGGATCGACTTCGACCTGGCACAGTTGAAGGACCGCCCCCAGGGCGAGGAGCGTGACCGTCAGATCGCGATGCTGGAGCGGCAGCGCAAGAGTTGCCTTGAGCTGGTGGACAAGCGCAACGCGATGGCGGAGCGGTTCCGCAGTTGCGCGCTGGCCACCCAGAATCTCCGCTTCGAGGTGCTCCGCCTGCGCGAGAAGGGGATCGGTGCGGTGGGCAGCGAGTTGTCGCAGGCCACCCAGCAGGCTCGGGCGCTGTCGCGCGACATCGAGATGGCGATCGGTGCTGCGGCCGAAGTGAAGAACCTGTAGGAGAACGCCTCCAGCGGCGGGCCGGGACAAGCAGATCCCTCCGCTTCACAACCGCCCCGCGGTTGCTGCGGTCGGGATGACGTTTTCGCCTTCTCGCCTTCTCGCCTTCTCGCCTTCTCGC
>CBFGRM010000108.1:0-4960 GCA_965651205.1 uncultured bacterium | reverse complement strand
AATCGTCAGTTGCCTCCGGAACCGCGTTTGACCCAGAAAGTCGATCACCGAGATCCTGTTGACCGTCACCAGGTCGCCTGCAACCAGCGTCCTGATCGTCGGCCTGGACTGCTGCGCGCCGCCGCTACTGGGGAGCAACAGCAGGCCGACGGTCATTGCGGACACAATTGCCGGTATGCAATCCCGGCGCTGGTGGCGTCGCAGTAGCCGTGGGCCGGTCCGGTCATCCTCGCCAGTATCACCCAAAGTTGCAAGCCCGGTCCTGCCACACATTCTGTTGCTATTCGCGGTCGTAACAGCGGTAGGTAACCAGCATCGGACCACCGGGTGTTTCAACCACGTCCTCGATCTCACCGCAAAGCCTCGTCGATACATCCGGGCATCCTGTCTGCAAACTGCAGAGCTTCCACTTGTCCGGCACTGCTTCACTATCTGACTGATGCCTTGCGGAAGCTGACACACCAGTCGCGCAAAGCGCCATCACCCCGATGAAGAAAACCTTCACTTGCGATCCCTCCGTTAAGTGCAGTCAAGCCATCCTGGCCAAGGATGACGCGGGTCGTTCAACACCAGGACGGCGGTGCGTACGTGACGACGGATGGTTCGGGGTCAAGTGTCAGCAGGCCAATATGGCCGTTGGTGACCACCAGTTGGGAGGCCTCACCTGCCACCCAGATGCTGCCCAGATACCGGAAGTCGTCCACGGCATAGAAGTCCATAACAGAACGCGCAGATTCGCTCGGGTGGGGACCCAGCAACACGATGCAATTGCCGTTGGCCCCAACCGCCCAGGTTGTCTCTCGGGCAGCGGGGTCCACCCGCTTGACCCGCATCGTGGTGCCGGTGATCCCGCGAACAACAACCTCCGGGGTGGCGACAGAGTCGATTGCCAGGAAGGTCGAGACAATGCCGTTGCGGCGTATTGCCACTGTGGAGCTCCACCTGAACGCCACAACTTCGAATTGCGCGCCAGTGGCGGGAACCACCGCCTCGGCCAGCAACAGTTCCTCCGATGGCCGCGGAGCCCACATCGGGGACTCACCGCTTCTTCCGTCGCCGACTCGCTGGAGCTCCCAATCCCTCAGGTTAAGCAGATCGGCCAGATTGGGCGGTCCAATGCGCAGGATCTTGCTCGCATCGGCATTGGTGCGTACGTCAGCGGCGTGAACACCATCTGATGAGACAAATGAAACCCTCCTGTTGCCTTCATCGAGCACCGCAATCAGTTCACCGCCAAGTGCGTGCAGATCAACCACGTGGCTGTACTCGCCCGGCCCTCCACCGGTGCGACCCTGCCTCCAGATCACCCACCCGTTTGACCGCGAAGTCCCCTGCGTCGAAAACGACATAGTCATCATCCACCGCCGTCACCAGGGCCGGGTTGAGAAGCAACTCGGATCGGTTGGTTGCAGTGGTGGCCACGGCCGAACCCTCGATCCACTGGCGCTGTGCCGTCTGGGCCGACAAGAGGGAGCCGGCGCTGCCAGCAGAGATGACGAGGAGTGCGCTCAACGGAAGTACTGCACGGCGCCAGGGCATTTTGGGTGACACGAGGTCTCCGACCGCCGTTTCAAGAGCCGTACGTGCCGCCACAATTGCAGGCGTGATCTTGTGTCTATGCAAGCGGACTCCTCCTTGGGTGCCCTACCTGAACGAAGCCCCGATTGACAACCGAGGAATGGTGCTGGTCTCAACGGCCAGGCGCTGGCGCATCAAGCCGATGCTCGCCCAAAGTCCGGTTCCGGATCGAATCCGGTACTCGATGTCAATTCCTGCCGTTGTCACGAGTCCGTGGAAGGTGTGCTGGATGCGTGCGAGGTCGGGATCCGATTCCTCCGGGGCAACATTTGAGACCTTGTGCACCGCGTACCCGATGCCACCGAAAAGCAAGAACTTCGAACGAGAGCCGTCGGAACTGATGGGCAGTGACAATGAGGCAGTAGTCCTGGCACGGAGCCTCCGTCCGGCGTCGGTTCCGGGTTCCGCTCCCGTAGTGATGTCGGCTCGCACACGAAGGTTAACCGGCACTCCACCCATTCGACCGACAGATGCGCCACGCCAGAGTGCCAGGACCCCTGCTGCACTCCCGCCAAGTACTCGTTCAGCAGTGAGCCCGAGCGCTATTGAGGCATTCTGGGCGGCAACCGGCAGTGCGGCCGTGATCACAGTGAACAGCACCGCAACCGCCAGCGAACGGGCTCTGCGGAGTCGAGCGCAGCCGCACGACCGAAATGGCGTCATTCGGTGATGGTTAGACAGGAGGTTGTAGGGGCTGGGCACGCCCGTCCCTGCTGGCGGGCCGCCTGCGGCCCGCGGTCTGTCCCCCGATCGAACCTGGCCTGTAGGGGCCGGGCAAGCCCGGCCCCTCCTCGACCCGGTCGGGCTGCCAGCCGGTCGGAATCCTGAAGCACGCCGAGGCACATACAGACGAACGCATTGGGACGAAGCGCCAAGTCGGCAACGTTGGCGGTGTGACCGTCGGTGGTGGCTAAAGCAACCAGGATGCTGGGCAACGGAAGTCCGGAGAACGGAGATCGGTGTATGGAGTATAGGTCCTCAGGGCCGTTCACTCTACCACTTTGAGCCAGGACCGGCTGCCAGCAACCGGAACACACGACAACATCTCGCGATGAAGCGCCAGAACCGACATCAGCGATTTCCTGGAGCCAGGGGGAAGCTTGGACTGCCAAGCCAGAGCACACGACCCCGCCCGGGGCCTATCCATCCCTGAGCGGCAGCAACGCGACGTGGATGGCGCCGTCTGCATCGAAGTATCTGACTGCGACCTCCTGGACGCCCCACTGCAGGATCATCGGCCGGGACGCCGAGCCGGGAACCTGCAAACTGTCAACCAACACCCGGCCCAGCAATGTGCCAGTGCTGTCGAACACGGCCCAGGCAGCGGGAGCGCCGGTCATCGTTACCGGCTCTGAGAGCCAGGTACGGTTGGCCGGGTCGACCTGGAGTCGGGTGTAGGCCGGCCAGCGTTCCGGACGTTCCAGTCCATTGACCTGGTTCATCGCCTGATCGATGACACTGGCTGGAGTCCCGTCCGGTATCCGACGTCGGATCAAAGCACGCAGGTCGGCGGCAGTGAATGCCCTGGGGATATCGCCCGTGCGTACCACTCTCACCAGGCGTCCCGACGGGTCGTGCTGCAGGAACTCGTGGCTGCTGCCATCACCGACCACAACCCGTCCCCGACCACCAACCACGTGGGCCCGGCGTTCGAAGAAGCGATTGTAACCGAATGCGGGGAAGCTGCCGAACTCGCGCAAGACCCTGCCACTGAAGTCCATCACCACATAGTGCGCCAGGTCTCCTGGTTTCCCGACCTGACGCTCCAACTGCACCAGCAGCGTACCATCGCGCAAACAGCCGTGTTCGGTGACTCGACCATTGTAGCGCACCGAGCCGGTGAAGGTTTCGGGATCGCTGAAGATCGCCATCCGTGCCGGCCCGGCCTCGATGGCGGCGAACTGCCGCTCACTGCCGGGGCAGATCTCGTAGATGACCTGTCTGAACTCTCGCGGCCCCTCGCCCTGGCGACCGTGACTCCGAAGCCATCGACCTGCCCCATCATACACCTGCAAGGTGTGTCCGTTGGGCACCACAAGCTCGCCCTGCTGCAACCTGTTGATCGAGACGATGGCAGTTTCCATCAGCTCGCGATCAAGGTGGTCGGACAGACCCCCGATGTCGACCAGGGGCCGCGGCACGACCTGGTAGCGTATCGGCGCATCGGCGATGCTGGCGTTGAGGACAATCTCGACCCCGGCGCTGTCGCTTCGTACTGGCAGTGCCTGTGTCGCGCCTACCTGTGGCATTGCGGTCAAGCACAGCGTGAATACTGCGGCGGGACGCAGCAACGGGGACGGGTTCATCGTGTTGTGCCGGATCGGGATCGTATGACAAGACGGGCCACGTGTTCCTCTGTCAACAATCCTACGTGTAGCTCATATGGAAGCACGATGGTCGGCGTAGCCTGTACTCCGAGCTTGGCAGCAACTCTTGCATCATCCTGAAGGGCGGAGTCAGCTGAGCCGGATCCAAGACAGGACCTGATTTCAGTCCGAACCTGCTCGGGTAAGTCAATCATTGCAGTAAGCGCGCCTCCCTGTTGCCACTCTGCCGTCTCCATCAACGAGCGATGGACACGGTCAAAGGAACCCGAGAGATGTGCACAAACCGCCAACGTGGCTGCCGGTACCGCTTGCGGGTGATAAGGCATCGGGAACTGCCTGTATCGGATGTTCGGCAACGAACCGATCAACGACAACGAGTCCAATTGGACGTGAAGGTCGCGACAGAATGGACATTCATAGTCAGAAAATACGACGATCGTATCTGAGGTGTTGGCAGGCGAAGTCGAAACATACTCAACACCACCGGTGGCCAACTTGGGCCACTCCTCGTGAATCGCCGCGGCAACCCGACGCTCCTCTAGAAGTCGCACGACGGCCCGGCGCAGAACGCTGTTTGGACTGAGCGCAAGAAAGGCGAACGCGCAAGCCAGCACGGCGATGTTAGTAGCAACCAGCAGCCGTTCGGCCCTTGAACTCATCGTGCAGATCTCCGCAGTTTGTTTGACATACTTTCCCGAATACTACCCTGGGCATCAACAACCAAGGGTACAGTAAAAGCAAGGATAATTGTCGTGGACATTACACCTTCCATACATCGTCTGATCGTGGGCTCCGTTGTAACAGCTACCATAAAACAGGAAATTGTGATTGGAAACATCGTCCTCATACCACTCGTGGCAGAAGTCGAACCCCTTGGTCGGCTCAGCCTGCAGAGGCAATGCCGAGATCACCAGCAGCGACACGGAGGTAGCAGTCATCAGAGAGAGATTCACTAGCTTCATCGGTTCCTCGCTTGATTGGTTAAAATCGACCGGCCCCGACAATCTGCACCCTCCAACCTCACGGCACCATAGCATTTTTGGCCCTTCCCTTGC
>CBFGRM010000107.1:0-5114 GCA_965651205.1 uncultured bacterium | reverse complement strand
TTCTCGCCCTCTCGCTTTCTCGCCCTCTCGCTTAGATTTGATCGTGGTCACCGCGCACCGTCCCTTGATCGTAGGCACCGGCATCGCCGGTTTGTGGACGGCCTGGCGTCTGGCGTCCGAAGGCCGAGATGTGCTGCTGGTAACCAAGGCGACGCTGCAGGATTCCAACACCGCGTGGGCGCAGGGTGGCATCGCCGTGGCGCTGGACGTGGCCGACTCACCCGCGCTGCACGCGGCCGACACGATCGCCGCCAGTGATGGCTTGGCCGATCCCCTGGCAGTCGAAGTTCTTGTCAACGAGGGCCCTGCGCGGGTTCGCGAGCTGCTCGAGCTCGGTGCCCGCTTCGACCGCGGCCCCGACGGCAACCTCAGATTGGGCCTGGAGGCGGCGCATTCCCGGGCACGAGTGATTCACGCGGAGGGTGATCGTACCGGCCAGGCGCTGGTAGAGGCGCTCTCTGCGGTGGTTCGCGCCGATCCGCGGATCACCCTGCTGGAGCGGACCCGGGTTCGTCGGCTGGTGCGTCACGACGATCGGGTCGTTGGTGCAATCGTGCAGGACGAGGACGGTGAACCGCAGGCGATCGGTGCACCCGCCGTGGTGCTGGCCACCGGTGGCGTGGGGCAATTGTTCGAGGTGACCACCAACCCGCCGGTGGCCACTGGTGACGGTTGGGCGCTGGCTCACTCGGTGGGTGCGTTGCTGGAGCATCTGGAGTTTCTCCAGTTCCATCCCACCGCACTCAAGGTGCCGGGAGCGAACCCCGCACCGCTGCTCACCGAGGCGCTGCGGGGTGCCGGGGCGCTGTTGGTAGATGGCAGCGGCGAGCGGTTTATGCTGGCGATCGACCAGCGTGCGGAACTGGCGCCGCGCGACGTGGTGGCGAGGGCGGTTGCGATCCGGGCGTTCCGCAATGACGCCTGGCTTGACGCCCGCAACGTGCCGGATGTCGAGGCCCAGTTCCCCGGCGTGACGGCACTGGTGGCGGAGCACGGCTTGTCGCTGGCCAACGACCTGTTGCCGATCGCGCCTGCGATGCACTACGCGATGGGTGGCATTCGCACCGACCTCGATGGTCGGAGCAGCGTGCCCGGACTGTGGGCGGTGGGCGAGTGCGCCAACACCGGCGTCCACGGTGCCAATCGCCTGGCGTCCAACTCGTTGCTGGAGGGGTTGGTGTTCGCCGACCGGGCTGGCCGGGAGATCGATCGTGATCTCGCCACGGTGCACCGTATCCCGGCGTCGATGGCGCCGGTGCCCACCGATGTGGGCAATATGGTGGATCAGTCATCCGTCGCTCTGGCGTTGCTGGCCCGGATGCGTTCGATTCTTACCCGTGAGGTGGGGGTTGTCCGCACCGAACCGGGTCTGGCCGAGGCCGAGCTGGCGCTGGCAGACCTGCTGGAACGCACGCCCTCGGGGGCGTGGCACGTCGCCGACCAGTTGCGGGTGGCGGCGTTGATTGCTCGCGCGGCACGGGGCCGTCGCGAGTCGCGTGGCGGACACCGCCGCGCGGATTTTCCGAAGTCGAAGCCCTGGGGGCCACCACAATGACGACCAAGCTGCCGGTCATCGAGACTCAACCATATCCCGAAAGCGAGATCGCCGGGCTGCAGGCGGAGATCCGTGCCCTGGCCGCCGAACGGAACGCGATCATCCTGGCGCACAACTATCAGCGACCCGAAGTGCAGGACGTTGCGCACTTCGTGGGCGATTCGCTGGGCCTGTCACGCCGGGCCGCGCAGGTGGAGGAGGACATCATCGTGTTCTGCGGCGTGCACTTTATGGCGGAGACTGCCAAGGTGCTGGGTCCGGACAAGACGGTGCTGCTGCCCAACCTCGGGGCCGGTTGTTCCCTTGCCGACACCATAACCGCCGATGAGGTGCGCGGCTGGAGGCGGCAGTTTCCCGACTATGTGGCGGTGGGCTACGTCAACACCACTGCTGCGGTCAAGGCGGAACTCGACTACTGCTGCACCAGTGGCAACGTGCTCGACGTGATCGATGCGATTCCCGAGGACAAGGGCATCCTGTTCCTGCCTGATATGTTCCTGGGCGCGCACGTGCGGCGGATGCGGCCCGAGCGCAAGGTCGAGGTGTGGATGGGCGAATGTCACGTGCACGCCGGCATCGACATCGGGTCGCTGGAGCAGGCCCGCTCCGCGCATCCCGGCAGCGAGGTGCTGGTGCACCCCGAGTGCGGCTGTGCATCGCGACTGCTGTACCGGATGGCCGACGACGACCTGCCACCCGACGGCATTCACATCGCGTCGACCGAGGGTATGATCAACCTCACCCGCACTCTGGACGCCGACACCTTCATCATCGCCACCGAGACAGGCATCATCCATCGGATGCGGCAGGCCGCGCCCGACAAGCGCTTCGTGCCGGCGGATCGTGCCGCGGAGTGTGCCTATATGAAGACCATCACCCTGATCGACGTGCGCGATGCACTGGTGAACAACCAGTTCGAGATCGACGTGCCGCAGGAGATTCGCGAGCGGGCGCTGGGTGCGATCGAGAGGATGGTTGCGCTTGGTTCCTGACCCGCGCGACCTGCACGCGGTGGAGCGTGACGCCGCTGCGCTGGCGGAACGCGCCCTGGCGGAGGACGGCGAACGCGACATCACCTCGCTGGCCACGGTGCAGGAGCGGCAGGAGGGCAGCGGCGACATCGAGGCACGCCAGCCCCTGGTGATGTCGGGTCGTCGCTATGCCGACGCCGTCGTGGCCGCGTGCGGCCTGCCACCGGTCGAGTGGCATTTCGGCGACGGCGACGCGGTTGCGGCCGGTGCGGTGGTGGGCAGGCTGGGCGGTTCGCTTCGCGGCATCCTGCGCGCCGAGCGCCCGCTGCTCAACCTGCTGCAGCGCGCCACCGGCATCGCCACGATGACCCGTGCCGCGGCAGATCGCACTGCCGGCACCGCCTGCGTCGTGCTGCACACCCGCAAGACCACCCCGGGACTCCGCACCTTCGAGATTCGCGCCGTGCTCGATGGCGGTGGCGGGCTGCATCGCACCGACCTCGCCACCACCGTGATGGTCAAGGACAATCACTGGCAGGCGCTGCGCAGTGCCGGGCGCACGCTGGCCAGCGGACTCGACGCTGCAAGGGCAGAGGGCGCCAGCGGCCTGCACGTGGAGGTGGAGTCGCTGCCGCAGTTGATCGAGGCCTGCGAGGCGGGTGCGACGAGATTGCTGGTCGACAACCAGTCGCCCGCGGTGCTCACCGAATGGGCGGCGCGGGCGCGATCGCTCGGGCCCTCGATCGAGATCGAGGCGACTGGCGGGATCACGCTCGAGACCATCGGCGACTACGCCCGAGCCGGCGCCGACTATGTCAGCGTCGGCTTCCTCACCCACTCGGTCCACTCCACCGACCTCGGCCTCGAACTGCGTCAGGGCTGAGTCCGATCGCTGCAACGACGATATATTGCTGCCATCCATTCCGCCCGAGGTCGCCGTGCCCGTGATTCTGCCGATTCGTCACCAACCCTCCCTGCCGACCGGGATGATTCTCGCCGAGTCGCCGGGTGAGGAGGCGATCGAACTCGACGTGCTCATCGTTGGTGCCGGTCCGGCCGGACTGGCGTGTGCGATCGAGCTCGCGCGCAGCTCGCAGGAACTGGCGATCGGGGTGCTGGAGAAGGCCGAATCGCTGGGCGAGCACACCCTGTCGGGTGCGGTGATCAATCCGGTTGCGCTCCGCGAACTGTTTCCCGACACCCCGCTGGAACAGATGCCGATCCGCCAGCAGGTGAACGATGAGGCGGTGTACTACCTCACCCAGTCTCGGGCGCAGCGGATTCCGACACCGCCCACGATGCGCAACCACGGCAACGTGGTGGCATCGCTGTGCGAGGTGGTGCGTTGGATGGGCGAGCAGGCGGAGGCGCTGGGTGTGACCTTGTTGCCGGGCTTCCCGGCTGCATCGCTACTGGTCGATGGCCAGAAGGTGATCGGCGTCCGCACCACTGCCAGCGGGCTGGACCGTGATGGCAACCCCGGCAGCAACTACCAGGAACCCACCGACCTCACCGCCAGGGTGGTGGTGCTGGCGGAGGGCACTCGCGGGCCACTGGGTCAGGCCTGGCGCGAGTGGCAGCAGGTGGGCAGTGCCAACCCGCAGATCTTCGCGCTGGGCGTCAAGGAAGTCTGGCAGGTCAGGCAGCCGCTCGACCGGGTGATTCACACGATGGGCTGGCCGCTGCCGAGCGACGCGTTCGGGGGGTCGTGGTGCTATCCGATGGGGCCGGAGCAGGTGTCGATCGGGCTGGTGGCCGGGATGGATTCGCGCGACGCCGCGCTGGACGTGCACGTGGCGTTGCAGCGGATGAAGCTGCATCCGCTGTTCCGCGAGATCCTCACCGGCGGCACGATGCTCGAGTGGGGCGCCAAGACCATTCCCGAGGGCGGCTGGTACGCGCTGCCCGAGCGGTTGGTGGGCGATGGCCTGATGATGATCGGCGACACCGCCGGTTTTGTCGACGTGCCGTCCCTCAAGGGAGTGCACTACGCGATGGAATCGGGTATGCTGGCGGCACGCACCATCGGTGGCGCGCTGAGTGCCGGTGATACCGGTCAGCAGGCGCTGATGCCGTACGACGCCGCGGTGCGCGATTCACGGATCGCGCACGACCTGCATCGCACCCGCAATATGCGGCTGGCCTTCAAGGATGGCTTTGTCACTGGCGGCATCAAGGCGGGGTTGATGACCATCACCGGTGGGCGCTTTCCCGGCGGTCGGATCGCGATGCATCGCGATGCCGAGGCGCCGCGACGGAGCCGGGAGGCGGAGCCGTTCGTGCCGGACAACGAACTCACATTCAGCAAGGTCGACGCGGTGTTCAAGTCGGGCAACGCAACTCGCGACGACATACCCTCGCACCTGATAGTGGGTCGCGACATCACGGGCGAGGTGGCCGACTTCTACGCCAGCGTTTGTCCGGCGGGAGTGTACGAGCGCGACGGCGACACGCTGCGCGTCAATGCCCCCAATTGTGTCGACTGCAAGGCCACTGACGTGGTGGGGCCGCGCTGGACTCCGCGCGAGGGCGGCAGCGGGCCGAAGTACAGGCTTATGTAGGGAGAAGGGAGAAGGGAGAAGGGAGAA
>CBFGRM010000106.1:0-5117 GCA_965651205.1 uncultured bacterium | reverse complement strand
GCCGGGACAGGCGGCTCCTGATCAGGCCGGGCAGCCAGAGTTGGGCGTTGCGGGGCAGTTGCATCCCGGGAAAATGGCCATTCGTGGCCGGAAAGGCGAACGCCGACGCGCGTGTAGCGTGTCGGCGTTCGGGGTTTGTGGCTCGGGTTCAGTTTGGCGCGCGGACCCCGGGAGCGTGGAAATCGCCATCGCGCTTGCCCAGGTAGCGGATCCTGCCCTGATATCCGGCTGACGTGTTGCCGACCAGCACCTGTCGGATGGCGTGTGGGCGCTCGAATGTGGTGCCGTTCTGGCCGTAGGCATCGGTGTACCACACCGACACCTCGTGCTGCGGCAGGGTCAGTCGGTTGAACGATACCGATCGACGATCGCCCCTGAACGGCGACAACGGGCTGTCCCACGCGACCGTCGGGTTCACCCCGCTGCACAGTCCGGCAAGCGCATCGCTGATCGAGGCCACGAAGCAGTACTCGAGCGGACGAGCCACCGGGTTCTGGGCGTCGATGTACACCCTGCTCGGGTTGATGGTGCGCATATACGGATTGAAGTCGGCGAGGAACTTGCCGGTTGAACTTGTCAACCGGCTGAACGTGCTCCACTGCTCGACCAGCGACCCCTGCTGCGCACACTCCACTGTCGGAATCCGGCGGCGTGAGTCGCCATATCCGTCGGGCGAATCGAACGGCGTAGGTGCACCGGCGTTGATGACATCCGACAACTCACACGATTCGGTGAAGTCGCCAGCCGGTCCGATCGGCGTGAGCAGCCGTGCATTGACCGTGATGCCGTTGTCGCAGTGCAGGTGGTAGAACAATTCGTGAGCGTTGTTGGCGTAGGCATCCTTGGAGTGGGTGCCCTGGTGCAGCTTGATCAGGATGTCGCACGAGGTGGACTCGCTCCCGAGCTGGATGGGGATGTCGTTGTCCCATTCAACCTTGTGACCGAAATGGTCTTCGTGGCGAAGCGCTGTGGGACCCCCGGCGTCCATCAGCACCTCACTGGCGTAGCCGAAGGCCAGCGGCTCGATATCGTCGCTCAGATCCGAGCCCGCCGGATCACGACCGTGCTCGTGCCCGAAGGTGCAACCAGAAGGGTCCACCGGCGGATGCCAGGTCGGATACCACTTGCCGTCCGGACCCACGACCCGATAGGCGTCGTGCTGTTCCTTGGTACAGGTATCACCGTTGCCGGGTGTCCACTTGCCGTACGACGCAGCATACTGCCCGGTCGGCAGCGGGGCCGGCGGCGGTGGCGGCGGCGGTGGTGGCGGCGGCGGTGGCGTGCCCGGTTCACCGGGTCCCGGCGGTGGCGGTGGCGGTGGCGGCGGTGGCGGCGTGACGGTCCCGGGCGGCCCGATCAGGTCGGTCTGGGTCGGGCTGCACGCTGCACCCAGGAGGGGAACTACCAACAGTGCCACGATAATGAACTGCTTCATCCTGCGATCCTTTGTCCGTTGGCGACAGAGTCCGCTCGAAGTCCGAGCGGCACCCGAGGAAATTTCACTTGTCTGCCACGGTCTCGACCAACGCGTCGGCAAAGCTTCGCGCTGCGCCTGTCTCGTCGACGGATTGCTGATGGACGTCGGCGGGCTGCTCGAGCTGGCGGCGAATCGCCGCCGTCAATCCCTCGACGTCTCCAGCTGGCACCAGCCAGTCAGCGGACTCGGCGATTGCCGGGATGCCACCAACATCGCTTGCCACGAACGGGATCCCGCAAGCCAGTGCCTCGAGCAGCACGTTCGGGGTTCCTTCGGAGCGTGATGGCAGCACCACCAGATCGGCTGCCCGGTACCAAGCCCCAAGTCTGGCGTGCGGGACCGGGCCTTGCCAGTGCACATCTGCAGCGAGTCCGAGACGTCCGGACAGGGCCATCAAGCGCTCCCGTTCCGGCCCATCTCCCAGCAAATATAAGGCCGGGCGCTCGGCGGTGGGGATGGCTGCCAGGGCCTCCAGAAGAACGTCGAGTCCCTTGACCGGCACCATCCGCCCCACCCAGAGGAGGATCGGCCGACTCCCGCTGATTCCCAGTTCGATCCGGGCTGCCGCCCGATCGCCGCGGTGGAAGGTGGTGGTGTCCACCCCGCGCCGCAGCACGGCCACCCTCCCGGCTGGCACACCCAGGCCTAGCACGGTCTCCGCCAGCGGCTCGCCGACGGTGAACACCTTGTGGGCACGTTGCAGGGTGCGGATGATCGGACCGCTCCGGCCGGCGTCGTGCACCCGCTGGTTGATGTCGGTGCCGCCCACCACCAGGACGCCGGGCACTCCCAGGCGTTCCGCCAGGTCAAGCGCAACGGTGCCATCGGGATGAGTCCAGTAACCGATCACCACATCGGGAGTCCAGTCGCGGGTCAGTTCCGTGGCGGTGCGCGACACGCTCCACCGGAGGAAGTGGTGCAGGTACGGCCGGGCCACTCGGGGAGGAAACCAGAAGCGCGGATGCCGGATGTCACCGGTGCTGCCTGATCGGGTGTCGAGCGACTCGTGCCACGGTACCGGCACGATCGCGCGGACTTCGTTGCCGAGCGTGCCCAGCGCCCTGAGCAGGCTGCGATTGAAGGTGCCCCGAGTCGGCGCAGCCGGTGACGGATGAACAGTGGACAGGAAGAGGATCTTCATCGGTTGGGCAGTGGCTTGCGGGTTCCGTTGAAGAGCAGTCGCAACAGCGGCGAGCGCAGGATCAGGAACTCGTGAATCAGCAGCGTGAGTGCCAGGGTGACGGACACCACCACCGTGAACTTGAGCAGTGGCGGCCAGGACAGGCCGAGCAGCAGGGTTGCCAGTGCCACGACGAGGATGTGGTGAAAGAGGTACACCGTGTAACTGGCATCCGAGAGGTAGCGGAACACTGACGATTCACGGGAAGCCCACCTGCGAAAGGCCCCGAAGCAGAGGCGCACGGCGTACATCATCAACCACCACCTGGCGGCGATCTCGATCAGTTGCCAGATCTGGCCCTCACCGGCGTCGGACGGCAGCAGGGTGATGGCCAGTACCAGCAGCATCACCGGCAATTCGCGCCAGCCCAGGCGTCCGAACTCGGTGAGCAATTCGGTACGACCGTATAGCAGCACGCCGACTGCGAAGAACACGGAATAGGTAAGTACTTCCATCGGTTCGATCAGGCCGAGCAGCGGGCGGTGGAACCAGGCGGGGGCGAAATGGTCGAGCACGACTGTCGCGGTTAGCACCGCTGCTGCAGCCGCGGTGAGCAACGCCAGTCCGCCGGGGGAGGCAAGGCGGTTCGGCCAGGATGCCCTGGCCAGTCGTCTGGTGGCATTGGCGAAGATGGCCAGCACGACACAGTGTACCGAGAGCACCAGCAGGAACCAGAGATGTGCCACCACCAGTCCACCTTGCCAGTCCCGCACAAATTGATCGACGAAGCCGGGCATCGTCCGCGGGGAATCGAGCAGCAGCCAGACCTGGGGAATGTTGAGGCATACCAGCGCAGCCACGAACGGAACCAGGAGTCGGGTCAGTCGTTCTTCGACATAGGTGCCCACGGGGCGACGCACCAGGACATACGCCGCGAAGTACCCTGCCACGGCGAAGAACGCCGGCATCCGGAAGAAATGGATGAAATCGACCACCGGATTGAGCACCCAGGTGGTGCTGGCGTCGCGCACCAGCCAGGTGGTGTTGTCGCGATACGGATTGGCACCGTGCAACACGACGCCCAGCATCATCAGGATGCTGCGCATCGCATCAAGGTCGTGCAGGCGGGTCTTGGCCGGTGATGCCGTCACGGTGAGTTCAGCCAGGTCACCAGCGAGTCCACTGTGTTGCTCACATACAAGGAGCGATGACTGCCGTAGCCGTGACCGCCGCCCTCGGCCCAGATCAGCCCGACCTGGGGATTGCTGTCGGCAAGTCGCGCGCTGAACTCGGGTGCGGATCGGAGGTTGGCGTCGTCGGTACCGTGGATGATCAGCACGCGGGTGCTGGCGAGACTCGCGTGCACCAGCGAATCACCCCGCACCAGGTAGGCCAGTGCGGGGTACCAGGCTACGACCGGCAAGTCCTGTTCGACCGCCACTGCGATCACGGCGCCACCACCCAGGGAGAGTCCCACCGTGCCGATGCGATTCGTCGCGATCTCGCCTCGTTCCCGCAACCACGCCAGCGCGCCGCGAAGATCGTCTGCCGCGATCGAATAGTGCTCCGGCGTGGTGATGGGAAACACTCCCCCGCTTGCACCGTGGCCCCTCACGTCGAACGCCAGGGTGGCCAGCCCGAGGGTACTGAGCGTGTCAGCGAGGAAGTCGAACTGGCTGCGATCCGCCGAGAGTCCGTGAACCAGTACCACCGCCGGCACCCGGGCAACAGGCGTGGCCGTCGGCAGTCGGAGCGTGCCCGACAGTCGGATGGTGGAGTCGGGCACGCCGTCGGCGCTGATCGGATGGAATGTGGCGTCGATACCGGCCGGGTCCGCTCGGCAGCCGAATGAGCCGAGGATGATCAGCAGCGTGGTGAGGACTCTCATCGACCAGGCAACTCGATCAGCCTGCTCCAGAGCAGGTAGCCGGCGTACAGCAGCGCGGCAGCCATCCCCCACAGCACCGCTCCGAGCAGGCCGGGGCGCGCCGACGAGCCGATTGTCAGCTCCAGCATTGCCAGCAAGCCCAGCAGGCCGACGGTGCCGCGCTGCCAGCGGACCTCGGCGAGCAGGCCCGGGAATCGCTTGCCGAACGAGCGCTGCTGGGTGCCGCGCACGATGATGGTCTGGAGCAGCAGGCCGATCGCCAGTCCCTTGATGCCGATGCCGAGTGCCAGCGCCAGGGTCAGCAGGCTGGATATGCCGGTACCGAGCATCTGGTCCTTGGCGTTGCGACTGTGCAGTCCCGAGGCCTGCATCGCGTAGCGGATCGCGATTCCCAGTGCAGTGATCGGGATCGCGAAACAGGTGACCCTCGCCACGAACACGGTCAGGTTGACCGAATCCGTCTGGTCGGGACGCGGAAACAGCAACTCGGCGAAGTACGGTGCGCCATACCAGGTGAAGATACCGAGCGGCACCGTCGCGATCAGGATCAGCGTCAGCATCCCGCCGAGCTGGTGGCGGAGAGTGGTTTCGTCGTCGCGCTTGTGTGCGGTCGCCATCGCGGGGAAATAGGC
>CBFGRM010000105.1:0-5120 GCA_965651205.1 uncultured bacterium | reverse complement strand
GAGACGAGAGACGAGGCGGTGGAGGACATCACGTCTCACCTCTCACGTCTCACGTCTCTCGTCTCTCGTCCCCGGCCACCAGTTCCACCTGCCGGCGATCTGCATCAATGAGGGCACCAGCACCATCCGTACTATGGTGGCATCGAGCAGCACCGCCACGGCCAGCCCGAAGCCGATGAACTGCATCATCAGGATGCTCGCGAAGGCGAAGGCACCGAACACGGCGATCATTATCAGCGCCGCCGAGGTGATCACCGATGCCGTGGCGGAGAGTCCCTCGCGGGTGGCGAGCGTGTTCTGGCCGGTGCGGTCGTAGGCTTCCTTGATTCGCGTGAGCAGGAACACTTCGTAGTCCATCGACAACCCGAACACCACCGCGAACACCAGCACCGGAACCAGCACGTAGATCGCCGACGTGGGGCCGTCGAGTCCCAGCAGTCCGGCGCCGTGTCCCTCCTGGAACACCAGCACTATCAGCCCGAAGGTTGCCGCCACCGACAGCGAGTTCATCACCACCGCCTTGATCGGCACCAGTATCGACCGGAACACCAGGCCGAGCATCACCGCGGTGACGCCGAGGATGAGTGCCACGATCAGCGGGAAGCGGTTGAGCAGCAGTTCCTGGAAGTCGAGCGCTGCTGCCACGTAGCCGCCCACCATCACGTTGCTGCCGCGCAGTTGCCGGTTGGAGCTGTCGGCCACCATCAGGCGCACGTCCTGCACCACCTCCATTGCGGTGGTGAGTGTTGTGGTGTCGCTCAGGATCACGTCGACCAGGGTGGTGCGACCGTCGCGCGCCAGGTAGGCGTCGAGAAAGTCGGGGAAGTTGGCCCGGACCGAGTCGGGCTCGCTGTAGAACATCGAGTACTCGAGGATGCTCCTGCCGGGGGTGATGTCGACCAGCGACTGCACCTCGGCGATTCTCGGGTCGGCGCGCAACGAATCCGACAGTCGCAGCAGGCCGCGCAGCGCGGTGGCGCCGGTGGCCGGCCGGCCCTCGGGGAACTCGATCAGGATCCGCACCGGTTGCAGGTAGCCGGCGCGTCCCATTCCCTCGAGGGTGCTCACCCCGGCGCCTGCCTCTGTCTGTTCCGGCCACCAATGGCGGCTCGGCAGGCCGATCCGGAGGTGCAGGGCGGGGTAGGTCAGCATCGCGATCGCCAGCGTGCCGAGCGCCGCGAAGCGGTAGGGATGGCGAGAGATGTTGCGGGCCCACTTCTCCCAGATCTGCGGCCGGTGATACCACGCCAGTCGCTGGGCCAGCCAGCGGGGCCGGTCGATGTTGCGGCCCAGCAGCGACAGCAGCGCGGGCAGCAGCGTGGTCGACAGCAGCACTGCGATGGCCACCACCACCAGGCCGGCGATGCCGACGCTCCGGGTCTCCGACAGCGGTGTCAGCAGCAGGGCGCCGAATCCCACCACCACCGTGGCGCCCGATGTCATCACCGCGTGGCCCGCGGTCCTGAACGTGCGC
Organism: uncultured bacterium; assembly: GCA_965651205.1. GTDB lineage: Bacteria > Gemmatimonadota > Gemmatimonadetes > Gemmatimonadales > GWC2-71-9 > Palsa-1233. The sequence goes on along the minus strand of CBFGRM010000105.1, from coordinate 3,646 downwards.
ACCGCGGCATCGGTGCTGCGCAGGCCGGCGTTCATTTCCTCGCGGAACCTGGTCACCACCAGCAGCGAGTAGTCGATGCCGACGCCGAGACCGATCATCGTGATCATATTGAGGACGAAGATCGACATCGGCATCCAGAGAGCCAGCACGCCGACGGCGGTGAGCGCGATGGATATCGCCAGCAATCCCACGATCACCGGCAACACCGCGGCAACCAGGGCACCAAAGGCGAGGATCAGTATGGCCAGCGTGATCGGGATCAGCCGCTTTTCGTTGCGGGTAGCGTCCTCAGCGGAGACGCTGCGGATGTCGTGGTCGAGCGGTGCGCGCCCGGTGACGTGGATCGTGAAGGCGTCGCGATCGGGAAACCGTCGCTGTACCGAGTCGAGCGCCTGCCTGAGCGGCAACACCGCGTCACCCGGCTCGGTCACCTCGGCGTCGAGTGCCACCAGGAAGAAGGTGGTGCGACCATCGCGAGACACGAAGGTTGGGTCGCCGGTGGAGCGCCAGGAGATCGTGCCGGCAGTGCTGGGCTGGGCAGTGGTCGCCTCGATCAGCGCGTCGAGCAGGCGACCGCCCTCGCCTTCGGTCATCGACGATGGCCCCTGCACCGTCACCGCGAAGAACTCGCTGAGCGGTCGCGCAAATCGCGCGACCAGCAGCGAATCGGCGATCCGCGCCTCGGTCATCCGGTCGGCGCCGCCGGACAGCTCGAGCCGGTCGACGGTCGAGCCGGCACGCACCGCAGCCAGCACGCCGATCAGCAGCCAGGCGATTATGACTGGCCACCGCCAGCGTACGATTGCGTTCCCGATGGAGACGAGCACGGGACAATGGTAGGACGCACCGGGGTCCCACGCCAGCTTGCGGGCAAAGCTGGAGCGCCTCCCTGCCGATATTCCCCTGAATGAGCACGCGAATCCTGCTGGCGATTGCCGCCGTCCTGATCGTGATGATCGTCGTGGCCCCGGGCCAACGGGTGACGCCCGAGCCCGTGCTGCCCGAGGCCGACTCGACCTGGTTCGAGGCCGGTGGTGCCTCGACCGCCAGCCGACGGGCCCCGCGGGTGGCTCCGCTGCCCGGTGCCCTCTCCCAGCCACCGGTGGGGACCCCGTCGCTCGATTTGCAGGCGCGGCTGGCGGTGCGGCGTCGGATCGATCGCGAAGGCGATGCGGTGTACCTGGACTCGATGCTGGCCCGCACCGACAGCACCGTGGTGCGCTGGGCCGATCGAGGCGGCGTGCCACTCCGGGTGAGTTTCGTTGCCGACAGCCAGTTGCCGGGCTGGGCTCCGTCGCTGATGCAAGCCGCCCGCGACGGTATGCAGGCGTGGAGCGGCAACTCCGCCGGGGTGACGTTGGTGGAAGTCGACAGCGGTGAAACAGCGGACATCGTCGTTTCGTTCGTACAGTTCGTGTCGGACAGCGGCGAGTTGGGCGTCACCCACCTCGAATGGAATTCGGCAGGGGAGGCACAGCGGGCCGGCATCGTGCTAGGCCTGCGCCCCGACTCGGCCACGCCGCGACTCTCCGACGCCCAGATCAGGAGTGTTGCGGTTCACGAGTTCGGACACGCACTCGGCCTGCCGCACTCCACGCTTCGCGATGACATAATGCATCCGTCGTCGCGGGTGGGCACGCCGTCCAGGCGCGACCACGCCACACTGCGGCTGCTCTACGCAGTGCCACCCGGGCCACTGCGAATCGACTGATTTTCACGGGGAACCGATCTTGACGGACAGCGCCTGGAGCAGCCGCAAAGTGGTGACGCGCCTCCAGGCGCTGATCGTGTTGCTGTGCTGCGCGACGGTGCCACTGGTGGCGCAGTCTGCCGATGCCATCGATGCCGCCGTGGAGGCGGGCATCCGGCAGCGCACCTACCCGGGGGCGGTGGTCATCGTCGGACGCAGCGACACCATTCTCCACTCCGAGGGCTACGGTCAGTATTCGTGGAGCGGTGACACTCGTCGCCCCGATCCGGCGTGGTCGCTGTGGGATGTTGCTTCACTCTCGAAGGTTATCGCCACCGCCAGCGCGGTGGCTGTGCTGGTCGATGCCGAGCGACTCGATCTCGACCTGCCGGTGCACGAGCTGGTGCCGCGCTTCGCGGGGGAGATCAAGGATCACGTCACCGTGCGGATGTTGCTCGACCACACCAGCGGACTGCCGGCGTGGGCCGCACTGGGCGGCAGCGAGGGCACTGCGGAGGCAGCTTGGACGCGATTGTTCGACATCGCACCGCGTCGCACTCCCGGCGAGGTGCCGCTGTACAGTGATCTCAATGCGATTCTTGCCGGACGGCTGATCGAGCGCGCCACTGGCACAACACTGGAGCAGTTCACCCGCGACTCGGTGTTCGCGCCGTCGGGAATGCTCAACGCAACCTGGAAGCCGACCGCTGCCGACCAGTTGCGCACCGTGCCGAGCGAGTTGCGCGCCGACGGATCGACACTGGTGGGGAGGGTGCACGACCCCAACGCGCAGGTGTTGGGTGGTGTTGCCGGTCACGCCGGTGTGTTCGCCACCGGGATGGATCTGGCGCACTTCGCCCAGGCCTGGCTCAAGGGGCTGGCCGGCACCGATTCGACTTCGACCTGGCTGAGCCCGGCAACGATGGCGCGTTTCGCGGAACGCGGCGAGAGCAGTGGCACTCGGGCGCTGGGCTGGGACACGCCCACGCTCGACCCGGGCGATGGCAAGCCACCGCTCTACGGTGCGTGCGCAACCGCCACCACGCTGGGACATACCGGATTCACCGGCACCCTGCTGTGGATCGATCCGGCACAGGATCTGTTCGTGGTGTTCCTGACCAACCGCAGCTACCAGCCCACCAGATTCTCGATGTCGGAGATGCGGATCCATCGCGCCGCGGTGAGCGATGCGGCGAGACGGCTGGCCGGGGAATGCTCGTAGGGCGAGGCGTGCCTCGCCCCTAGTGCCCCAGGAAAGCCCTGATCCGGGGATCCATCCGTTCCGGAGTCCAGTAGGGCTCCCACACCAACTCCACCTCGACGGCGGTGATCCCCTCGAGGTCGGCCAGTGTGGTGCGCACGTCCTCGGTGATCTCGTGACCGGCCGGGCAGCCGGGTGAGGTCAGGGTCATCTTCACGTGCGCTGCGCCCTGTTCGGAGACTTCGACGTCGTAGACCAGGCCGATGTCGATGATATTGAGCCCCAGCTCGGGGTCGATGACCGCCCGCAGCGCCTTGCGGGCGATCTCGGCGGAGGGGGGTGATACGGGAATGGACATATCGGAAATATACCATAGGCGAGCCGGGTCGCGTTCCGTCCCGTCCCTGCCCTTCAATCGATGGCAGGGAAATGCCGGAACTCGATTGCATCGCCGACATCGCGATGCAGGAAGACCTCGTCCCAGGTCTGAGGGTAACCAATCCAGGGTCTCGCGACCGTGACATCGAGAACGGTGCCTTGGCGACCCTGCAGGGCGCGCCTTATGACCAAAGCCTCAGTGGAGCTTCCAGCGCCTGCCAGTACGGGGTGGGCACACGTTTCTGAACGGTCGAATGCCTCAACCAGACCCTGGCTCTGAAGGCTCCGACCGAGCGACACCGGGTTCGACACCAAAGCGCGGTCGCACACGAACACACGCAGTGTTCGAGAGCGAATCCGTTGGCGGAGTCTGAGAT
>CBFGRM010000104.1:0-5320 GCA_965651205.1 uncultured bacterium | reverse complement strand
AAGCCACCGAGCGACCGTGATTGCCGTCGGTGGCAGTGGTGAAGGTGACCGTGCCCGCATCACCCCGGGTGGCGAGCCACTGCTGGATCGCGAACGACGCGCCCAGTCCCTTGAATGCGTTGAGTCCGAATCGGGGCGACTCATCCTTGAGGTGGAGATCGCCGATCGCGAGCGAGTCTGCCAGCGCCGGAAGATGATGCAGCGGCGTGGCCTGGTAGTCGTCGAGTGAGTTGTGAAAGTCCCACGCCTTCTCGGCCAGTGTGGCGAGCGCGGCGATTCCGGGTGGTGCAGTCGGCCGCTCGACCAGGTGATGCACTTCAGCGGTCCAGGGCGTGGACCCGCACGTGCTCGACGTCGTTGTCGTCGCGCCACACGCCGATGATCCGGTCACGGGTGATCTGGTGCACTTCGGTGCGGCGCGGGGTGACGACGTATCCGAGCCAGCGGCCATCGGCGTCGAGCACCGTCCAGCGCCGGTGTTCCTGCTGGCCCCTGCCCGGGCCGATGTCCTCGCGCAGCCAGATCGCCCCGGTGGCGTCAACGATCATCCGGTCGTGTGCCGGATAGACGCGTGGCACCGCGACGCCGGCCATCGCATCGGCCACTGCCTGGTCGACCGGTTCCGGCAACTGTTCCACCTGGACCTCCAGTCGCTGGCGCTGCCGCTCGATTTCCACCTGGGATATCAGTCGCCGAGGCCGGTCAAGACGGTAGCTGGCGATCACGCTGCCATCGGCGGCATAGCGAGTGACAGCATCGACATCGCCAACGGTGACCAGCAGGGTCGTGTCGTCGGTGGCGACCAGGGTGCGGGCCCCAAACGGCCGCGGCAGCATCGTCACGAAGCCCGGTCCGGTGACCACGACATTCTCGTGCCCCGGCACCTCGGCGATCAATTGCACGAAACGGCCATCGGCATCGACGCTGGCCAGCGGGATGGTGTCGCGCCTGAGCGCACTTGGCATCGTGCTGAGGGTACGGCTGCGGCCGGCAACCAGCAGCCGACCATCCCGGAATACACCAGTCGCGGCAGCATCGGTGACACCGGTCGAGGCGGGGATTTCGAGCGACACGACCCGAGCGACGCTGCCGTCACCTGCCATCACGGTGATCCGTTCGAGGCTGCCATCCCACAACACCAGCGTGTCACCGATGGTTCCGGCCAGTTCGATGTCGCGGAACCGGCCCGGTCCGGTGCCGTCGCCGCCGGCCTCGCGCAACAGGGAACCGCGGCGATCGAACCAGCGGACCCTCCTGTCGGCTGCGGAGGTCACCACCAGCTCGTCACGATTCACCTGGCGCACCGCGGTAACGCCCACCAGCAACACCGCGGGCAGCGTCGTGGCGCCCCCGATCTCCAGCTCGGGGATGGTGTCCACTGTCCAGTCCGCCCCATCGGGCCACGCCGGCATCGTGCTGGTCACGATGGCGACACCCGCAGAATCCGTTGTCACCGAGGCGGATACCGGCGGTGTGGCCGACCTGTCGCAGCCGGCCCCGACCAGGCACAACGCCGCGGCAGCGGCCGACCGGATCACAGCGACACCTGTAATCCCGAGGTGAACAGGCGATCGGTGGACAGGAAGCTCTGCTCGGGCAATCCATCGTAGCGGATCACGTACGACAACTTGACCGCGATCCGTGACGTGAGCGGTGCAACCAGCGCGCTCTCGGTGTTGATGCGCAGGTCCTCCGGTTCGCGGAAATTGGGCAGCACCTCGACCACCTGCGACACCGAGGCCTTGGGCGAGAACTTGTGGACGTAGGTGCCAGCGGCACGACCACCGAGGAAGTCGACATCGCGACCCTTGGTTGCGGTGCCGCGCTGCCGGGTGAGCGACAAGCCGCCTTCGACTCGCAACTGATTGCTGCCCCCGGTGAGCAGGTGTACCGTGAGGCCACTCACCCCGGACCAGCGCGACGCCAGGCCGGAGAAGGTGTTGCGCTCGTAGTTGACCAGCACGAACGCACTGATCAGGGCGGTGCGGGTACCCTGGTCCATCCGGAGCGAGCCGCGATACAGCGAGGTGACCGCTTCGCCCTCGCTCTCGCCGTACACCAGTGCGAAGGTTTGCGAGAGCAGGAAATCATCGAGCCTGGCGGTGAACTTGTTGCCGAGATTCAGCGTCTCGACCGACGAGTTGCCGGCGGTGGCCACGTAGCCGATGTCACCGGTGAAACGATACTCCGCCGGTGGCTTGACTTTGACAGTGTCGGCCTGGAACGTGACGGCCAGAAGAAACGCAGCGAGCACAGCTACCCGGAGATTGCGGTGAAGGTCCTGAAGCCAAAGATATACCCGGCCTCAGAACGCCACCTGGACGCCGGTGGTGAATATCCGGTCGGTCTTCTCGAAGTCGGGTTCGGGCAGTCCGTCGTGACGGATGATGTAGCCCGCCTTCATCGCGATACCAGCGGCGATCGGCGCGGTGAAGGCGGTCTCCGAGTTGATACGGAGGTCCTCACTCACCTTGAAGTTGGGCAGCAGCTCGACCACCTGCGAGAAGGTCGCCTTCTCGCCGATCTTCTGCTCGAAGATTCCGGCCAGCCGACCGGCGGCAAACGAGCGGCTCTGCCCGACCTCGGTGGCGTTCTGCCAGATGTATCCGGCGCCGGCCTCGGCGCGGAGCCGGGTGCGTTCCGCCTCCAGCAGCCCGATGGCGAGACCGGCCGATTCACCATAGCGCGACGAGATGCCGGCGAATCGATTGCGATCGAACTCCGAAAGGACGTAGAAGGAAACTCTCGACGACAGCTTGCGGTCACCACGCAGGGTAGCTCGCCACAGTGAAGTGTTGGTCTCGCCCTCGCTGCTGCCGACGACCGACGAGAACGTCTGCACGAATGCCCAGCCCGGCGAGGTCGCCTCGAACTTGTTGCCGAAGTTGAAGGTGGTGAGCGAGGTGTTACCGGCGGTGTTGACGAAGCCGGCGTCGGCGGTGAAGGCGGTCCTGGTGGTGTCGGGTGCCACCGCGGCAAGGGCGGCTATCAGCAGCAGCATTGAGTCTCCGGGTACAGGTGGTTGCCGTGGTCCGTGGGGTGGAGACGCCGAACATCACCCGCCGGGCACGCCGTGAATCAGTGCGGCAGTCGGAGAGGTGGCCTGCGCCAGGCCGACCCGGTCCAGACAGCGGCTGCCCCCCGGATAACCCCGGACGCAGCGCCAGATGCCGCCACCGGGAAGCACCTCGCTGAAGACGTGATCCCGAATCAGCTCGATTGGAGCAGCACCGCGCTCGGCTGGCAGCCCACCCCACGCCACCAGGGTACGGTCGTTGGTGAGCGCCAGGAAGCCGTCGCTGCCACCGGTGATCGCGACATAGAACATCGTTCCCTCGACCGGCACCGGTTCGCTCGACACGCCGACCCCGTTGCGGCCCCGTCCGCCTGCCTGGTTGGATCCCCAGCAACGAACCTCCAGTGCAGCCCCCAGGGCACAAACCGACCCCAACCCATCGGCGGCGACCTGCGAGAATCCGAGTGCCGTCGGCACCTGCACCGGCACGCCACTCGGCGCGTCAGCATCGACCACACCGCCGGAGCTGTCGCCCCAACACCAGGCCACACCCTGCACATCGACCGCGCAGGCCGCGCCGAGTGTGACCGCTATGGATATCACCCGGGGCGACAGCAGTACCGGCGCGGGTGACGGGTGGCTGCCACCAACCGTGCCGCGACCCAACTGCCCGGTGTCATTGTTGCCCCAGCACCAGACTTCCTGTGACACCGACTGGGCGCACCAGGTGATCTGCCGCTCGTGAGTGCCGGCTCCGACTATGCGCAGCATTGTCGGGAGTCCCTCTGCCACCACGTGCACCGGTGCCGCATCGGGTCGGAACACCCCACCCGGTGACAACTCGGCGTCGTGCACACACGCCACCGCGCCGCCCTGGGTGGTGCCGCACCAGCGATCAACCGCGAAGCCGAGCGAAGTGAAACGGAGGTCGGTGTCGATGGCGATCGCCAGTGCAGGACCGTGTTCGGGTGATGACCAGCAGCGCATCCTGGCGTCGCTGAACACGCCGCACTGTCGACCGCGCACTCCACCGGCCTGGATCACGTCGCCGCTGGTTGCAGTTGCACGGAAGTGGACTGCCGGCGCCGATGCGTACGTTGCACTGGCGAACTGCTCGCCGTCATCGCGGCCAAGCTGCCAACTGCTGCTGGCGACGCCGTCACTGTCGGTGATCGTGGTGGCTGGAGTGAGCACGGCGCCGCGCGCACTGGTGGTCCAGGTCACCGTGACACCGGTGATCGGCACACCGTCGCCGTCGACGAGTCGCACGGCGAGCGGCTGGGGAAGTGCATAGGCAGCGGAGCCGGATTGCGCGTCGCCCGAAACCTGCTCCAGACGAATGGTGGGCGACGGGGCCATCGCCGGGTTGCTGCACGCCATCAGGCAACCGGCCACCCAGATCCTGCGCGTTCGCATCCACAATGTTACCACACCCGACTGCCCGAAGTGCAATCAGCCCGCACCAAGTGCGGCAGCCACCCGGTCGAGCGCTTCCCGATCGGGCACGCTGCCCTGCGCCATCGTGGCGGAACCACCGCCCCGGCCACCCACATCAGCGAGGGCACGCTTGAGTTCCGCACCAGCATCGATGCCGCTGTCGTGCGAGGTGGCGAAGATGACCGTCCTCGTGTCGGCGTCGGCTGCGATGCACACCGTCTTCGGCTGCTTGACGGCCAGGCTTGCCGCCTGCCGCAGCATATCGAGCGGCCCGAAGCCGGCATCGAGTGTCAGGCGACGGATGCCTTCGGTCGAGCCGGGCAGGTCGGCCAGCAGGGCCGAAACCCGGTGGCCGATCACCTCCTGTTGCAGCGCCTGCACCTGCTTCTGCTGTTCACGCCCCTCCTGCAATCGACGGGGAATCACGTCGAGCAGTTCGGCTCTGGCTGTGGTTGTTGCTGCGGCGAGTGCGTCGAGCAGCCCAGCAGTCTGGTGCAGTTCGGCGAGCACCCGTTCACCTGCCAGATATGAGAGCCGGATCCTGCCACGAATTCGCTCGACACCGTTGATCGCGATCATCCCGAGCTGAGCGGTGTTGCCGGCGTGGGTGCCGCCGCAGGCGCTGCGGTCGATGCCGGCGATGGCAACGATCCGCACCACACCATCGCGGCTGGGCGGCTTGCGCAGATCGATTGCTTCGCTTGCATCCTGGTAGCTGATGGTCACCGGCACCGCCGCGGCGATGATCCGGTTGCAGGCCGACTCCAGTGCACGGAGTTCGTCGTTCGAAGCCGACGAGGTGTCGAGTTCGATCGTGGCGTGTCGTTCGCCGAAGTGGACGCTGCAGGTGTCCCAGCCGAAGCGATC
>CBFGRM010000103.1:0-5448 GCA_965651205.1 uncultured bacterium | reverse complement strand
GTCCGCCCCGCCGACCCGTCCGTTCGTGGGACTGGCAGTGGCGGTGGCGTCGATTCTGGCCCTCACCCCGGTGAGCGGCGGGCCCCAGGCGCTCCGGCTGCCGATGTTCGTCCTCGGCGGGATCTGGCACTTCGGCCTGGCCCCGCTGGTGGTCCATTTCGCGCTCACGGTGGGTTGGCCCCACCGTCAGCGCAACTGGTCCGGCCTGGTGGTGAGCTGGTACATCCTGCACGCGCTGCTGTTCGTGGCGGCCGCCGTGGGGCTGGCCACCGACGAGGCACCGCTGTTCGAGGTGGCCGATCCGCTGGTGCGCCAGTCGGTACTCGAACCGCTGGCGCTGCTGATTTCACTGGCCGCACTGGGGCTGGCGCTGGCCGCACCCTACCGCCGCGGCGCCCAGCGTCGTGCCACCGCGTGGGGCTTGGTCGCGGTGTTGCTGGGACTGGGGCCGATGGTCGCAGCCCAACTGTTGCCTGCGCTGGCGACACCGCTGGATGGCGCGATGACAGTGCCGCTGCTGTCGCTCACCCTGCTGGTGTTCCTCGGAATCGTCGCGGTGGCGGCGCTGCCGCTGGTCAATCCCGACAATCGCGACCTGCAGGCCCACAAGCTTGCCCAGTTGTTCCTCGACGAGGACGATCTCCGCACCACCCTGGCGCGTATGGCCACTGTGCTGCGCGAGACCTTCGAGAGCGACGGTGTGGCGATCCGGCTCGCTTCGCCGCGCATTGCGGTGAGCGAGGGCGAGGTGCGGCCCAGCGACAACGACTCGATCGCACCGGAGGCGGAGGCGCTGGACGATCACCGCACCCTGGCCGCGCCGATCGGACGAGCCAGCGATCCGCTGGGCGAGGTGCGGCTGTACGCCCGCTACGCCGGCGCCTTCGGCCGACGCGAACGCGAATGGGTCACGGCATTCCTGCTGCCGATCGCGACCGCACTGCGCGCCCGTCGCCGCGAACTGACCCACAAGGAGCGCGCCGCGGCGATGCAGCGCGGTGCTGCCGACACTGCCCGGGAGCTGGGTGCGATGATCGAACAGCTCCCGGCGGTGCCATCCGACGACGGCTTCGCGGTGCCGCCACCGGTGGATGCGAGCGAGGTGCTGGGGCAGTTGCGCGACGGACTCGACGGCGTGTCGCGCCGCACCGACGACCTCGAGCTGGCCGCGGGCGAGGGCCGGGTGCGGATCCGGGACGCCAGTGACCAGGTGGCACAGGCACTCGATGCGCTCAGGGTCTTCACTGCCGACCTGCTGCGCCTGGGCACCTGGAACGACGCGATCGAGGCGAGCAACCAGTCGGTAAGCGGAGTGGCGTTCCGCACCAACCTGCTCGCCAACAACGCCGCACTGGAGGCGACTCGCGCGGGCAGTGCCGGCAAGACGTTCGGCGTGCTGGCGGAGGAGATTCGTCACCTCGCCGACGCGGCCTCGGCGTCGTCGGAGGCGATCGAGGAGGCGACCAGGGCGCTGAGCGAGGAACTGGCATCACGAGTCGCAGCACTCGAGGCGGTGCAGACTTCGCTGGTGGCGGCGATCCGCGAATCGGAAACCGGCGAGGAGTCGGCGCGCCAGGTGACCGACATCGCCGGCTCGGTGCTGGGCTACGCCCGCTCGCTTCATCCGGCAGTCGAAGAGGCCTACGCAGTCGCGAGGCGCCGCTCCGCGCGCGACGAGAAGCTCACCGCCACCACCGAGCGGCTGCTGGCCGAGCGGGAGTCGCTGTCGCGCGCCCTGGCAGACCATCGACTCGCCGTCGCTCGGGTGAGCGAGGCGTTGTCCCGGCTGGGCCGCTAGCGACGCTTCCGAGGACCCCGGCCCCGGTCGCCGCCGCGCCGGGGGCCGCCGCGCTTGCCGTTGCGAGGGGCACCACCACGGGGCCCCCGGCCACCCCGGCCGCCCGGGCCACGGCCACCGGGCCGATCGCGCTGCTGCCGCGGCATCCGGGTGCGGTGCTCGTCGATCAGTTCGCGAAGCCGTACCAGTGTCGGCGCCTCCAGCACCTGCTCGCCGCGACGCGTTGCGTACAACAACTGTCGATCGAAGGTCGGCAGGTCCGCCTCGCGGAGCCGCCGGACCTGACCCTCGCGCAACATCAGTCGCACCGCCGGCCCGGACGGCGTCACCCGATAGTCGAGCGGAGCGGCGTCGCCCATCACGTGAACGCTCGACGGCAGCGCATCGAGGTGCGCTCGCTCGCGTGCGGGCACGATGGCAGCGACATCGAGCTGGAGCGGCACCTGCTGGAATGACTGCCAACTGTCGACGTCGCCGAGCTGAGCCAGCAACAGTTCGCGGATGGCGTCGTCACCGGCTCCGCTCAGCGCACCGCCGCTTCGCAACCAGTATTCGCGCAGTTGTCGCGCCGCCCGCACCACCTTGCCGAGCGACGGATGGGGAACCTCGCCGGCGAGCAGGGCATCCACCGCGGCGGCCTGGGCGTCACCGCGATGCTCCACGGGAATCAGGTCGGTGATCGGCTCATAGGAGGTCTCCAGGTCGAAGCCGAAATACGACAGCCGACGCGCCAGCGAAAAGCCCAGTCGATTGCGGGTGCCGGTGATCACCACCGTCGGGGGACCCTGGACCGCATAACGGCGGATCAGGTCGTACGGGATGGTGGTGCCCTCGATCGCCGCACGCGCCACGCCGAAACGATCGGCGAACCACCTCAGCGACCCCGCGACGGCGCCCCAGCTTCCGGCAACCGATGTGCGCGACACCCTTGCATCGTGACCGTCGACGGTGCGCTCGTCGATCACCAGGTCGAACGGCTGGATTCTCGCCACCAGATCGATGAAGGCCGCGCGCAGTGCCTTGTCGGCGTGCGGCAGCCGGGCTGGCAGCGGCAGGTCGAGCGCCCGGTACACCGAGGCCATCCCCAACGCACCGTCCTCGATCGACTTCATCAACACGCCGCGGCTCTCCGCCCAGCGCTCGAGTTCCTCCTCCTCGAAGATGTGCCGCGGCATCCCGTGCAGTTCGCCCAGGCGACCGCAGCGATTGATTGCCTCGGCGAGCAGGTTGTAGGCGGTGAGATGATCGCTGCCGCTCACCAGCACGCCGCGCAGGTCGCGCTCGTCGCGGGTCATCCGGTGCAGCGAGTCGATGCCACTGGCGCCCGCGACCAGCGGCAGCAGTGCGCTATCGGCATTGAGCAGCAATTCTGCCCACGGTCGTTCCACCGGCATCGCCTCTATCTGGCGACCGTACTTGCTGAGTCGGCCCTCCTCCATCAGGCCGCGGCCAGTGAGCAGGTGCACCGCCTTCACGTACGCGGCGCGGTCGAGCGGCACCGGCAGATCGAGATCGCGGGCGTCGACGCCGATGCCGGCGCAGGTGAGCGCCACCCGTTCGGCGTCGCCGGCCAACTGGAACTCGGGAGGTCCCGGTCGCAGCGAGTCGAAATCGAGATCGCGATCGGTCAGGATGAACACCTGGCCACCATCAACCCTGCCGTGAACCCGACCCGCCATCTGCAGAATCTCGTTGGCACCGAGATGAAGTCGATGCAGCACGTTGCGACCACGCTCGACCAGGTTGCCGTAGCGGGCGTCGTAGATCACCACCGTGTCGAGTCCGGGCACGTTGAGCGCCGACTGTCCCGCGGCTGTCATAGCAAGCAGCCAGGGCTTGTCGACTTCACCCTCGAGAAACGGCCGAATCACCCTTACCGGTTCGCCGCCGTGATAGAAGGCGGCGTTGAGGCGTGGAAACCGCTCGCCCAACCCCTCGCCGAGCCGCTCCACCTCGGCGCGCGTGGGAAGAAACACCGCCACGCCGCGGCCTTCCTTGACGAAGCGTCGCACCCGTGCGTCATCCAGGAACTGTTCCGGTTGCAGCGCCTCGACCTCGACCCTGGCCCGCTTGTCGGGATCAAACGCCGATGTCACCAGTACCTCATCACTCCCGAGATACTGGCGATAGACGGCGGGGTCCACCGTTGCCGACAGCCAGATGAAGCGGACACCGATCCGCTTGCCCAGCGCGAGGCAGAGTTCCAGCTCGGCGGACGTCTGGTGGATCTCGTCAACCACCACCGTGTCGCGCGCCGTGACCAGGTCGTCGGTGAGCCAGCGCCGGGCGATGCCGGTGGTGACCACGACCACGTTCCAGCCCGGTGTGTCGGGAGTCGCCTCGCGCTCGCGATTGACCACGCCGATGCTGAGCGGTTCCTGCAGGATGGTCTCGGCGATGATCCGGATGCCCAGCGTCTTGCCGGTACCGGTGCCCGCCACGATGCCGAATCCCTTGCCGTCAGCGGCCCAGGCGCGGAGTTCGTCGCCGTGTTCGCGTTCGAGCAGGGTGTCGACCCGGGCGTGGAGCGCCAGCTCGATCGTCTCGCAGGCGGCCCGGGTCGGGGCGATCACTATGACACGACCCCGAGGGTGGGTTGCGCGTCGCCAGGCATCTACATCGGGCGGCAGGGCGTGATCACGAAGTGGCTGCACGGGTGGAAGGTACACCGGCACACGACCCGGGTCGCCGACGATTCGATCTATATTCCACCCTTCTCCATCGGGAGCACGGCTCGCAATGAACGGCAAGGTCTGCCTGGTCACCGGTGCCAATCGGGGCATCGGCCGCGAAATCGCAATCGAACTGGCCCGCAGGGGTGCCACCGTGCTGGCGCACGCCCGCACCCCCGAACGGGCTGCCGCAATGGAAACCGACCTGCGCGCCGCCAGCGGTTCGGAAGCGATCCGGGCCTTCCACGCCGACTTTGCGGTGCAGGACGAAGTGCGGCGGCTCGCCGCCGAAGTGGAGGCGGCCACCGACCGGCTGCACGTGCTGATCAACAACGCCGGCGCGTTCCATCTTTACCGCACCACCACCGTGGATGGGCACGAGGCAACCTTTGCAGTCAATCACCTGGCGCCGTTCATCCTCACTCGCGCGCTCAAGCCGCTGCTGCGCGCCAGCGCACCGTCGCGGGTGATCAACGTCTCCAGCGAGGCGCACCACCGCGCCACCAACATCGAGGACTGGGAATCGCGCCAGGGCTACACCGGCTACCAGGCCTACGCCCGCAGCAAGCTCGCCAACGTGATGTTCAGTTACGACCTGGCCCACAGGCTGGAGAACACCGGCGTGACCGTCAACGCCTGTCATCCCGGACTGGTGGACACCGGCATCATCGAGCAGGGACTGGCGCGCTGGTGGACCCGGTGGCTGATCCCGATCGCCAAGCGCTTCAGCGACACGGTCGAAGAGGGCGCGGTGACGCCTACCTGGCTGGCAACCTCGCCCGATGTGGAGGGCGTCACCGGCAAGTACTTCAAGAAGAAGCGCGCCGCGACATCGTCATTGGTGTCGCACGATCCCACCATCGGTGCCCGACTGTGGAACATCTCGCTCCGCTACACCGGCGAGATCTCCGAGGCGGAGATCACCGGAGAGCACATCCTGCCCTGAAGAGGGAGAAGGGAGAAGGGAGAAGGGAGAGG
>CBFGRM010000102.1:0-5478 GCA_965651205.1 uncultured bacterium | reverse complement strand
GGCGTGATGCCGATCATCTTCGCCCAGACCGTGATCATTATGCCGGCCACGCTGGCGCAGTTCACGCGCTCCGAGGCGCTGATCAGCTTCAACAACTTCCTGACCCCGGGGAGCTGGCCCTACAACCTGCTCTTCGGCCTGCTGATCGTGGTGTTCAGCTACTTCTACACCTCGATCATCTTCAACTCGGTCGACCTGTCCGAGAACCTGAAGAAGCAGGGTGCCTTCATCCCGGGCATCAAGCCGGGTGCAGCCACCGCCGACTATATCGACGGCGTGCTGGGCCGGATCACCCTGCCGGGATCGCTGTTCCTCGCAGTGGTTGCCATCGTGCCGATCATCGTGGCGCAGATGGTGGGAATGCCGCAATTCACCTTCGGCGGCACTTCGATCCTGATCGTCGTCGGCGTGCTGCTCGACACGATCTCCCAGATCGAGCAGCACCGCACGCTGCGCAAGTACGACGGCTTCATGAAGTCGGGCAGGGTCAAGTTCCGCGGTCGGCAGAGCCGGTTCGGAATGTAGGCCGCGAGACGCGAGACGCGAGACAATGGCAGGTCCGTCTCGCGTCTCACGTGTTGTGTCTGCTACACAAGGAGCACCGAAGCAATGGACATCCTCCTCCTCGGTCCGCCGGGTGCCGGCAAGGGCACCCAGGGCGCGCTGCTCGCCGAGCGCCTGGCGATTCCCAAGTTCGCAACCGGTGACCTGCTTCGCGAGGCCGTCGCCAACGGCACGCCGCTGGGCCTCAAGGCCAAGGCGGTGATGGAAGCAGGCCACCTGGTCAGCGACGAGATCATCCTCGGCGTCATCGCCGAGGAACTGGCCCGTCCCGAAGCCGAACACGGTGTCGTGCTCGACGGCGTGGTGCGCACCATCCCGCAGGCAGAAGGGATCGCCGCGATGCTGGAGCAGATGAATCGCCAGATCGACCTGGTGCTCTTCTTCGACGTTTCCGACCAGGAAATCCTCGCTCGACTGGAGCGCAGGCGCGCCGTCGAGGGCCGTGCCGACGACGATCCCGACGCGGTTATGCGCCGCCTTTCCGCCTATCGCGAGCAGACCGCGCCGCTGCTGGAGTGGTACGAGCAGCGTGGCGGCGTCACCCGGATCGATGCCGTGGGCTCGGTGGACGACATCGCCGAGCGGGTGCTGGAGGCGGTGGAAGCGGCGTGATAACGATCAAGTCGGACCGGGAACTCGAGACGATGCGTCGTGCCGGCAAGATCGTCCACGACACTCTCCGGCGAATGGCGGAGATCCTCGAGCCGGGCATCACCACCCTGGACCTCGACGACGAAGCGGAACGCTTCATCCGCAGCCATCCGGGCGCGGTGCCATCGTTCAAGGGACTCTACGACTTTCCCAAGTCGCTCTGCACCTCGGTGGATGTCGAGATCGTCCACGGGATCCCCTCCGGCAAGAAGGTGCTGCACGAAGGTTCGATCGTGTCGGTCGACTGCGGGGTGCTGCTGGACGGGCTTCACGCCGACAGCGCCGTGACCCTCGCCGTGGGTCGGATCGACCCCGAGGTGCAGCGACTCCTGACCGTGACGCAGCAATCGCTGGCCGCCGGGATCGACGCTGCCCGGGTCGGCAACCACGTCGGCGACATCGGTGCCGCGGTGCAGGGAGTGGCAGAGGCCGCCGGCTTCGGGGTGGTCCGCGAACTGGTCGGCCACGGCATCGGCACCAGCTTCCACGAGGAGCCGCAGGTACCCAATTTCGGCAAGCCGGGTCGCGGCGCCGCGCTCCGGGCCGGAATGACCATCGCGATCGAGCCGATGATCACCGCCGGCAACCCTGCCACCAGGACGCTCAAGGACAAGTGGACCGTGGTCACCGTCGACGGCTCGCTCTCGGCCCACTTCGAGCACACGGTGGCGATCACCGACGACGGGCCGATGGTGCTTACGGCGGCCTGAAGAAGGGAGAAGTGGGCCTCTCCCTTCTCCCTTCTCCCTTCTCCCCTTTAACTTGCCGCAATGGCAATAGTCTTTTCCGGCATCCAGCCCTCCGGCGAAATCCACATCGGCAACTGGCTCGGGATGATCCGGAGCGCGGTTGCTCTGCAGGACGACAACGATGCGATGTACTGCATCGTCGATCAGCACGCGATAACCGGGCACTACGATGTCGCATCCCTGTCCGAGCGCACCCGCGAGATGGCAATCGGGCTGCTTGCCGCCGGCATCGACCCGTCACGCGCGGTGCTGTTCGTGCAGAGTCACGTGCCGCAGCACACCGAGCTGGCCTGGCTGCTGACCACCATCACGCCGCTCGGCGAGCTCGAGCGGATGACCCAGTACAAGGACAAGTCCCAGCGGTTCGAGTCGATCCCGGCCGGCCTGCTCAGCTATCCCGTGCTGATGGCCGCCGACATCCTGCTGTATCGCGCCGAGCGGGTGCCGGTGGGCGAGGACCAGGTGCAACATCTGGAACTGGCCCGCGAAATCACCCGCAAGTGGAATGCGGCATTCTCGCCCGACGAGCCGTACTTTCCGGAGCCGCAACCGATACTGTCGGAGGCGAAGCGGATCATCGGGCTCGATGGCCAGGCCAAGATGTCCAAGTCGCTCGGCAACACCATATCCGTGACGGCGTCACCGGAGGAGATCTGGCAGAAGCTGCGGCCGGCGATGACCGATCCCGCACGGGTCACCCGCCACGACCCCGGCACGCCGGAGATCTGCAACATCTATCACCTGCATCGGCATTTCTCGCCGCCCGACACGGTCGAGCTGGTGGCCCACAACTGCCGCACCGCGGGTTGGGGCTGCATCGACTGCAAGCGGGTGCTGGCGGAGAATATGGCCCGGACGCTGGCGCCGATCCGGGAGAAGTCGCTGGAACTTGCCGCCAAGCCGAAGTATGTGACCGAGGTGCTGGGTGACGGTGCGGCCGAGGCCAGGCGGCGTGCCGCGGAGACGATGCGCGGCGTGACCGAGCGAATGGGCTTCCTTCCGGAGGGTTGATGCGAGAGTCCTCGATGCTGACCCGGGTGCTCAAGTCGGCCGTGCAGCGCGGTGCCAGCGACGTGCACGCCAAGGCGGGCGACGTGTTTCGCGCCCGGGTCGACGGGCAACTGGTGCCGCTGACCAAGTCGCGTCTCACCACCGCCCAGACCCGCGCCCTGGCCGCGACCTTCTCCGGACTCGAACTCGACGATCCCCGGCTCGACAACCTGCGCGACTTCGACTGTTCCTGGGGAATCGCCGGCGTGGGGCGCTTTCGCGTCAATGTCCTCCGCCAGCGTTCGTCGTTTATGGTGGTGCTCCGGGTGATCCCCTTTTCGGTGCCGACTCCCGAATCGCTGGGCCTGCCCGAGATCGTGCCGACGCTGGCCGAGGCACCGCAGGGACTGCTTCTGGTGGCCGGAGCAGGTGGCAGCGGCAAGACATCGACGCTTGCCGCGCTGGTTCATCACATCAATCGCGGCAGCCCAGCGCACGTGATCACGCTGGAGGATCCGATCGAGTACCTGCATCGTGACCTGAGCGGCTCGATCACTCAGCGGGAAATCGGCACCGACACCGACGACCTTGCCACCGGCGTTCACTCGGCCCTCCGTCAGGACCCCGACGTCCTGGTTATCGGCGACCTGCGCGACCCGGTCGGTGTCGACCGGGCGATCAGGGCGGCGGAGTCGCCACGGCTGGTGATTGCCGGGGTGCCGGCTCCCGACGTGGTCGGGGCCCTGCTCCACCTGGTGGCCACGATGCCGCCCGACGAGCGCGAGGTGGGCCGCATCAGGCTTGCTGCCGTGCTCAACGCGGTGATCGCCCAGCGGCTGGTGGCTGACCCCGACAACGGGCCCCGTCCGCTGGTGGAGTGGTGCAGGGCCACTGATCAGTTCCGGGCCGCGATCAGCTCCGGGGCCGACCAGGCCGCGCTCCGCAAGGCGATGGATCGGGCCTGCAAGGATGGGCAGGGAGAGTCATTCGCGGCCGCCGCGGCTACCTGATTGACCCGGGACCGCCCGATCCGGTAGCTTTTGAGGGAGGCATCTGCGGCCCCGCGAGGGGCCGTTTTTCTTGGCCGGAAGCGAGGGGATCGTGTTCGACCGGAAGCATTCGTGCGTGGTGGTGGTGGGAGCCCAGTGGGGCGACGAGGGCAAGGGCAAGCTGGTCGACGTGCTCGCCGAGCGGGCCGACCTGGTGGTGCGCTATCAGGGCGGGGCCAACGCCGGACACACCGTGGTGGTCGGCGACCAGCAGTTCGTGCTGCACCAGATCCCGTCCGGCATCCTGCACGACCAGGCCACTTGCATCGTGGGCAACGGCGTGGTGCTCGACCCCGAGACATTCTTCGCCGAGCTCGACCAGATCGGCCGTCAGGGAGTCGACATCGCCGGGCGGTTGTTCGTCTCCGAACGTGCCCATCTGGTGCTGCCGTATCACAAGCTGCTCGACCGCGCCAGTGAAAAGGAACAGCAGATCGGCACCACCGGTCGGGGCATCGGTCCCACCTACGAGGACAAGATCGGCCGCCGCGGCATTCGGGTTGCCGACCTGCTCAGGCCGGAGGGGATCCGCGAGCTGCTGGTGCCGCGGATCGCGCGCGCCAATCAGTTGCTGGAACTGATGTCATCCGACGAACGAGCCGACCTCGACCAGCACGTCGAACTGGCCCACCGGCTGGGCGAGAGACTCAAGCCGCTGGCCACCGACACCGGGATGCTTGCCTGGCGTGCGCTTCGCGACGGCCGCAAGGTGCTGCTGGAGGGCGCCCAGGGAGCGATGCTCGACGTCGACCACGGCACTTACCCGTTCGTCACCTCGTCCACCACCACTTCGGGTGGCGCGGCGGTGGGTGCCGGAATCGGGCCCACCGAGATCGACGCCGTGCTCGGCGTGGTGAAGGCGTACACCACCCGGGTGGGCAACGGCCCGCTGCCGACCCTGGCGGGCGGCGAGATAGAGGATCGCCTCCGCGAGCTGGGGGGCGAGTTCGGGGCCACCACCGGCAGGCCGCGTCGCTGCGGCTGGTTCGATGCTCCGGTGGTGCGCTACAGCGTGCGAGTGAACGGGCTCACCGGCCTGGCGGTAACCAAGCTCGACGTGCTCGACACCTTCGCCGAGATTCCGGTGGCGGTGGCGTACCGGTTGGACGGGGAACTGTGCGGCCGGATGCCGGGCGATGTGGCCGATCTCGACCGGGTCGAGCCGGTGTACGAGCGGTTGCCGGGATGGCAGCGGAGCACCGCGGCTGCCCGGACGCTGGCGGACCTCCCGGCAGCGGCGCGGGCATACCTGGATCGCCTGCAGGATCTCGCCGAGGCCCCGATCAGGTATGTGAGCGTGGGGACCAGGCGGGATCAGATCATCGAGGTGTAGAAAAGCGAGAAGGCGAGAAAGCGAGAAAGCGAGAAAGCGAGAAGGCGCTTTCTCGCTTTCTCGCCTTCTCGCCTTCTCGCCCTCTCGCTCTCTCGCTCTCTCGCTCTCTCGCTTTCTAGCTTTTCTACTGCGCCCGGATCTC
>CBFGRM010000101.1:0-5500 GCA_965651205.1 uncultured bacterium | reverse complement strand
CAGCGCGCGCTGCTGGAGTCACTGGCGCGCCGGCGTCCCGTCGTGCTTTCACTTGAGATGTTCGAGCGCGATGTGCAGCAGCAACTCGACGCCTATCTCGCCGGCACGATCAGCGAGGATTCGCTGCTCGCGACTTCACGCCCCTGGCCAAACTACGACACCGACTATCGGCCCGCCGTGGAATGGGCTCGCATCAACGGTTGGCCCGTGATTGCCGCCAACATCCCGCGTCCGATCGCCTCCGCCATCGCGCGCGGCGGACTCGCAGCGCTCGACACGCTCGGTGCACGTCGTGGACTCGCTGCAGAGGAACATCAGTGCGTCGCAGGTGAGTACTTCGATCGATTCGCCGAGACGATGCGCGAGCACGTGCCTGGAGACACCGAGGAAGCACGCGCTGCATCATTGCAACGCTATTACGAGTCGCAGTGTCTCAAGGACGAGACGATGGCGGAGTCGATCGTGCGGGCGCGGGCAATTTACGGGGACACGTTGATCGTGCACCTCAATGGTGCGTTTCATTCCGACTACGGGTTGGGCACTGCGGAGCGGGTGGCGCGTCGCGATCCGTCGATCAGGATCGCGGTGATCAGCGCGCTGCCGGTGGCCGACCTCGACCGGGCCACACCATCGGAGACCGACCTCAGCCTGGGCCGCTGGCTGATTTACACGCTGCGGCCCTGAGCGGGAACCGGGCGGGATAGGGGCGCAGGGAATCGAACCCTGACCGAGTGGTTAAAAGCCACCTGCTCGACCTTCGAGCTACGCCCCCGGGGACCGGCCAAAGATAGATCAGTTCGGGGTCGCTGTGGCCCCCTCTCTTGCCAGATGAGATCAAATGTCCTAACTATAGGACTGAGGCCCGCTTGCGGGTCGGGTGTCGATCGCGAGCGACGCCCCCTCACCCTCCAGCTATTCGGGGCAATGGCCTGGCGAACCCTTGCACTAGATGACAGAGAATGGACCGTGTCCGTCGCCGCCGAAAGGCGGCCGGGCAGCGACGACTGGGTCCTGGTCGCCGCATTCCGGCGCCCGGCCCCCGACGCCCAGCGCCACTGGATCCCGCTCCACATCTCGTCGCAGTCCAAGGCGGCTCTCTTTGCCCGCGCCGACACCCTCTCACAGGACGACCTGGCCAGCGCGCTCAGGCAGCGCCTGACGGCGTGACGCGACGCCTGAGCGGGGCCGGGCATCTCTCGGGGGTCGTGCTGCTCAAGCTGCCGGTCCCCCCGCCGATCCTGATATCCTGACCCCGCATCCCGGAGCGACCTGATGGCCCGTTGGGCGGTCGCAGCTTTTCTGCTTTCTGCGCTGGCCTGCAGTCGCCAGCCGGTAGAGACGAGTCCATCCCCGATCCCCGGGGAGGGTGCTCGACCCGAATCAGTCCGCGGTGAGTTGCCCCGCCGCGCACCGCGCACCGCGGCGCAACTCGCCGACTCCGCGGCCGAAGCGGCGCTGCTGGATTCTCTCCAGCGCCTGGAACCGGGCGCCCTGCCCGAACTGACGCTCGAAGACCTGAGCGAGCCGCGCTGGGACATCAACGTCGAGCGCTATGCCACCCACCCTCGGGTGCAGTACTATCTCGATTTCTTCACCGGCCGGGGCCGCGAGGGTTTCCAGCTCTGGCTCGACCGGATGCCGCGCTACGAGGGCTACGCCCGCCGCCAGTTGGTGGAGCAGGGGCTGCCCAGCGACCTGGTGTATCTGGCACTGATCGAGTCCGGCTTCTCGCCGGTGGCGGTGAGCCGCGCCCGCGCGGTGGGAATGTGGCAGTTTATGTCTGCCACCGCACGCAGCTACGGACTCCGGATCGACAGTTGGCTCGACGAGCGCCGTGACCCGATCAAGTCGACCGACGCGGCGGCGCGGATGCTGCGCGCGCTCACCGACCGGTTCGGCTCGCACTTCCTCGCCGCTGCGGCCTACAACGGCGGCGAGGGCAGGGTGGGTCGCGGACTGCTCCGGGTGAGTGCGCTGCAGGGCGCCGGCGACGAGGTGATCGATCTCGAAAGCGACGAGATGTTCTTCGAACTGGCGGAGACGTCGCACCTGTACCAGGAGACCAAGGACTACGTGCCCAAGCTGATCGCCGCGGCGATGATCGCCAAGGCCCCCGAGCGTTACGCCTTCGATCCACCGCCGGTGGTCGAGCCGTTTCCGCTCGACAGCGTGATGGTCGACGGCAACGTGGGACTCGACCTGATCGCCGAACTCGCCGACACCACGCTCGATGCGATTCGGGACCTCAATCCGCACCTGCTGCGCGGCATCACGCCGCCCGGGCAGCGCTACCCGGTGCGGGTGCCGATGGGCAGTGCCGAGCGGATCGCTACCGCATATGCGGCAGTGCCGCCGTCCGAACGGGTGCGGATGCTGACCCACGTGGTTCGGCGGGGTGAAACGGTGTCGGGTATTGCCAAGCGCTATGGCGTGTCGACCGACCTGGTTATGACCGCCAATCGAGTCGCCCGCGCGCGCTCGCTTCAGGTGGGCACCACGCTCTACATTCCGGTGGGTGGTGACAAGCTGCCCGACACGTTGTTGCGCGAACCAGAACCGATCAGTCGGGCCTCGCGCACCCACATCGTGCGGCGCGGCGAGACGCTGTCGGGGATAGCGGTGCGCTACGGCGTGTCGCAGGCGTCGCTCCGCCGTGCAAACGACTTGCCTGCCAATGGCGCGATCAAGGCGGGACAGAAGCTCACCATCGGCGGCTCTGCGGCCGCATCCAGCGCGCCCAGGATCCACGTGGTGAGGGCCGGCGAGACGGTGGGAGAAATCGCCGAACACTACGGCGTCGGTCAGAGCGTGCTGATCCGGGAGAACCGCCTCGGCAGGCGAGCAATGATCCGGGTCGGTCAGCGCCTCAGGATTCCTGCCAGCTAGACGTGAGACGTGAGACGTGAGACGCGAGACGCGACTCACGTCTCGCGTCTCACCCCTTCCGCATTCCACCCATCACTGCGCGCGAGTACTTGCCGCGCACTTCCATTCCGCTCTCGACCTGTGCGTTGACCAGCGTGGGGCCCTTGTTGTACGCCTCCAGCGCGAGTGCCAGGTCGTTGTCGTACTGCTTGAGCAGATCCTTGAGGTAGCGGAAGCCGATCCGCAGGTTGACGTCCGGATTCATCAGGTCGCTGGCGGTGACCGTGGGCTCGTATGAGCGTGCGGTGGGCAGCATCAACTGGGTGAGTCCGATCGCCGACGCGTAGCTGCGTGCGGAATTGACGAAGCCGCTTTCGATCTTGACGAGCTGGAACCCGAGCGCGGGCGGGATCCCCTGTGCAACGGCGTGATCGTGGATCCGGGTGGCCAGGTCGGCGGGAATGCGGTACCGCCCGGAGAACTCGAGGATCCGGTGGGCACGATCCAGCTCGTGCCGGGTGGTTGCCAGCTCGACCTCGGCGTTGGCGAGCGCCGAGGTGCTGTCGACTTCGACGGCAACTTCCTCCGGCGCAATCGGATCGCTGAGCAGGCCGGCAACGGTGCCGAGTCCCAATAAGGCGAATCCTGCCATACCCGCGATCGCGAGCTGTCCGAACATCTTCCTGATCATATATCCCCCATATCGGGTTCGGTGGTGTCCGCACGCCAGTCGCCGCGCGCACCTCCGGACTTTTCAAGCACCTGGACGCCGGTGATCCGGGCGCCACGATCTGCAGACTTCACCATATCGAACACCGTGCAACAAGCGATGCTCACCGCCACCAGCGCCTCCATCTCGACACCGGTGCGGGCCGTCGCCGCCACGGTTGCAGTGATGCGCACCCCGGGCCATTCGGCCACCGGCTCTGCCACCACATTCAACCGGTCGAGCGGCACCGGGTGGCAGAGCGGCACCAACTCGCTGGTGCGCTTGCCCGCCATCACGCCGGCGAGTTCGGCGGTGGTGAGAACGTCGCCCTTGGCGCGCTCTGCATCCAGCACCAGCGCGAACGCTTCGGCCGACATCCTCACCTCGCCCTCGGCGACGGCCAGCCGGGCGGTCACTGGCTTCGCCCCGACATCCACCATTCGCGCGCGGCCACGGGCATCGAGGTGGCTCAGGGTCACGCCGCCTCCAGGGCAGCCAGGTCGCCGACCAATGCGCCGAGCGCGAGCTGCGGGTTGACGTTGCCCTGGGCACGCTCGCGAGTGGCGAGAACCAGGTCGATCGCCCTCGTCGAGCGGGCCGTGGCACCGCGGTCGCCGGGACGGCTGGCACTGCTGCGGGCTTCCTCCTCGAGCAGCTCCACCATCGCGTCGAGCATCGCGGTAAACTCACCGCGGGCCTGAGAAACTCCCTGGCGGAGCGCGATCATCGCACGGTCGGCAGTGCTGCCCTGTACCGCGTCCAGTACCGCCCGCGCCGCCGACATCGCCTTGCCGTGTCCCTCGTCGCCGCCGGCCAGCAACCGTCCTATGGCACCGCGAGCTGCTTCGATCTGCGCCGGGCTGGCGGTGATCTCCTGCTCGCGCGCGAACGCCGCCACCTCGTCGTCGGTCAACCGACCCAGCCGGAGCGGGACCGACCGCGAACGAATGGTGGGCAACACCATCCCGGCGGCAGCGGTGGTGAGTATGAACACCGACCGGCTGGGCGGTTCCTCCAGCAGCTTGAGGAGGGCGTTGGCCGCCTCCTGGCTCGACTCCTGGGGCACCAGCCGCTCCGCTCGTCCGATGATGAACACCCGCCAGCCACCCTCCGCTGCCTTCATCGCGGCCCGCCGCTGCAGCAACCGGGCGGACGCGATGCCGTGATTGGCCATCCCGTCGGGAGCGCCCCAGCGACCTGTGCCACGACGTTCGGCCATTGCCGCCTCGATGGATTCGGCGGCCTCGTCGACCTGCTTGTCCGGCTCACCCGCCTTGGGCCGGGCAATCGGCACCAGCCAATGGACGTCGGGATGGCTCAGGTCGCGCACTCGGCGGCACGACAGACACTGGCCGCAGGGCTCGGCCCCGGCCACCTCGCAAAGCAGTCGCTCCGCCAACCAGAGCGCCAGCCGCTGCTTGCCGATCCCGCGGGGACCGGTGATCAGCAGCACCTGCGGCAACCGATCGGCCGCGATGGCGGCGGAAAGGCGCTGGCGCGCCTGCTGGTGACCGGTGATAGGGGCCAAGGGCATCGGCACAAGGTAGCTAATGGAGCCGAAAATGGAAGTGGCAAAATGGCGCAACTTCACGCCGTGTAACGTGTTATGGTAGTCAATTATCAGTTGGGTTGGGCCAGAATGGCCGGCTCGGAACGGGGGGAGCAGTAGTGAGTACTCGCATCTGTATCTCCTACCTGAGTGCTTGCTCACTGGGAGGTGCAAGTCGCGTGATGATATCGAGTTGTGGTTGGGGTGGTTCTCTGGCAGTGGCGGCGGCGGAATTTCCCTGTTCGCGCCATATTGGCGGTTCTTGCCGCTGGAGTGCTCGGCGGCTAACTTGTGCGGCTGCGGTCCCGAGTAGCTCAGTCGGTAGAGCAGCTGACTGTTAATCAGCGGGTCGGGGGTTCGAGTCCCTCCTCGGGAGT
>CBFGRM010000100.1:0-5532 GCA_965651205.1 uncultured bacterium | reverse complement strand
AACAGGATGTAGAGCACGAACGCGGAGCGGCTCACCTTCTCGTTGAGCACCACCGCCCCGACGGTGAGCGCGCCCAGCAGGTACCAGATCGCCACCATCGCGGCGACATTGATCTGTTGCGACGAGTGCCCCAGTGCCCACCACAGCATCCGGTACACCTGGGGATCGGGCGCCTCCATCAGGCCGATCGACCAGAGGAAGGTCGGGATGTAGGTCATTGCACCGTGCACCAGGGTGATCACCGCGATGATGGCGGCGGTCATCGCTCCATACACGATCAGCGGCAACGACCCCGCATAGGTCCGCTCGCGCCTGGCGATCACCAGTGTTGCGAAGAACTGGCAGGTCACCAGCAGCGCGCCAACTGCAAACAGGATCACGCCCAGATAGAACACCGGATGCGCCTTGAGCGGCGGGTATGATGTGTAGAGCACGTCGGCCCGACCGGTCCACTGCGCCCACTCCACCATCAGCACGCCGGTGACCATCGTCCCGAAATTGAACCAGCCGAACCTCGGTGCCGCAGGCCGGGCGTTGAGCAGCACGGTGGCGGCAAACCAGAGCACCGCCATCTCGAAGAAGATGATGAAGAAGATCAGCATATTCATCCCGTGCACGCCGAGCAGCCGGTAGTACCAGGTTGCCGGTAGCAGATGCACCGCCTGCCAACGGGTCAGCACCAGCAGCAGGGCTGCGGTGATTCCCACCAGCAGTGCCACGATCGACACCACGGCATTGGCCCGGATCAGTCTCTCCGCGGACCGGTGGATGACCCTGCCCGTGACGTCGCAGGTGCGAACCTCATCAGTTGCGGTCATCGGCTGCCTCCGTTCCGGTTGCGGCTGCAAGCGATCCGGTGCTGTCGACCACGATCAGCCGGCCAACCATCATATGGTGACCGATGCCACAGAACTCGTTGCAGATGATCCGGAAATCTCCCACCGCTGACGGGGTCACTCGCAGGGCGTAGTCATAGCCGGGGACGATCTGGAAGTTCACGTTGAGCGGCCAGAGCGAGAAACCGTGATTGACGTCGCGCGACGAGATGTGCAGGATGTACTCCTTGCCCACCTCGAGCTGCAGGATGGGATACCACGAATAGGTGAGTGCCGCGAGGTAGATGTCCGCCCCCGGCGGCGGCTGGACGATCGGGATCCCGCGATCGGAACCGATCTGGTACTCCGCCGCGAACTCCGTGGTTCGGGCGTAGAACGCACTCGGCTCCACCTTGCGCCTGATTCCCGAGGGATTCTGGCCCCCCTTGAGGTGCCACAGCGGCATCATCGCGAACAACACCAGGCACCACACGAAGGCGATGGCGACCCACACCTTCTCCGCCTTGTGAGCCGGCTTCCACCACACCCCGGGCACCGGCTCGAGACCGGTGTGAACCTTGGTCAGCATCAGGAAAACTCCGGTGTCAGGGTAGGGTGCCTTGAGGCATCGAGTGGATTTCCCAGAGGCCCCAGCCCGTGAACACCGCGAACATCACGATCAGCCCCAGGGCGAGCAGCAGGAAGTGATTGTCGTAGAAGCGCTGTCCGAGCGGGATCCGCTCGGGTGGCTCGGAGTACCGCTGCGGTTTCGGATCTGGTTCGTCCATACACTTCCTCCCGGGTGGGCACCTTCGTGACGGTGGGTCGGAAAAGCTGGGAACGGCAACTGGTTTTGATTTCCCATAAGAATATGATTAATCCTTCATCCGTCAATGTCCCCCCGTCCTCTCTCCCGCCGGGTGATCGCCACCCTCGATTCCGGGGCCGCCCGGCTCTACGGCTGGCGCTGGAACCCGCTGCACCAGTCGGGCACCATCGCAGTTGCGATGCTGCTGCTGTTGCTGGCCACCGGCTTCTATCTGGTTCTGGTCTACCGGATCGGCGACCCGGCGGGTTCCGTCGCCCGGATCGCGGCCGATCCGTGGCTCGGTTCCTGGATCCGGACCCTGCACCGGCTCGCCTCCGACGTGTTCGTCGTCGCCACCCTGCTGCACGCCTTCCGGCTCTGGAGCCAGGATCGGAGCTGGGGTGCCCGCACCCTTGCCTGGATCTCGGGCACCCTGCTGCTGGGCACCGGATTGCTGGCGGCCTGGACCGGCTTCGTGATGGCGTGGGACACCTTCGGCTACCGCCTGGCCCGCGAGGGTGGTCGCCTGTTCGACACGCTGCCCTTCTTCTCCGAACCGGTGAGCCGGATCTTCGCCGGCGACCAGCCAGTGCCCAGCGCGTTCTTCTTCGTCAACCTCTTCCTTCACATCGCGATTCCGCTCGGGATCGGGGTGATTCTGTGGCTGCACGTTTCACGGGTGGCACGGCCGACCCTACTGCCACCGCGCAGGCTGATGTGGGCGATCATCGCGGCACTCGCGGGGTACTCCATCGCGTTGCCGATCGACTTCGCCGGTGCGGCCGATCCGCTGGCCCTTCCCGAAACCACCCCGATCAACCTGCCCAGCGCCTGGTGGTTGCCGATCAGCGAGTCGCTGCCGACCGGGGGCAGTTGGTTGTTCCTGGCCACGATGTTCGGACTGATGCTGGCCGTGCCATTCCTGACCCGGCGTCGCAAGCCGGCCAGCGTCGTCGACCCCCGGCTCTGCACCGGCTGCAACCAGTGCCCCCAGGATTGTCCCTGGGGAGCGATCACGATGGTCGAGCGCGACGACGACCGGCCCTCGCTGGTTGCACTGGTCGACCCCGACCTCTGCGTCAGTTGCGGCATTTGCGCCGGCTCCTGCGCCCCGATGGGTGTCGGCCCGCCGGGTCGCACCGGTCGAGATCAGTTGGCAGCCCTGCGCAGCCGCGATGCCGGAGACCGGCCCGGCGGAATCGTGCTGATCGCCTGCAGCGAGACTCCCGCCGCACAGCGCGACGCCCTGATTGCGCGCGGTGCCACCCTGCATCCGGTCGGTTGTGTCGGCAACCTCCACAGTTCGGTGATCGAGCTGCTGATCCGTGGCGGTGCAACCGGAGTGCTTGTTGCCGGTTGCCCACCACGTGATTGCCTGGGGCGCGAAGGCCCCAAGTGGCTCCGCGAACGCCTCTTCAACGACCGTGAGGCGGAGCTGCAGGAGCGGGTCGATCGCCGCAGGGTGCGCACGGTGACTCTTGCCCCCGGCGCGCTGTCAGAGGCAATTGCGGCATTCGATCATTTTGCGGCCGAACTGCGGCAACTCGATGTCACATCAGCACAGTCGCCGCTCGACGACCTGCTTGATGTCGAGTGCGTGCCGGTGCCCATCGAGGAGGAGCCGTGAAGTCGCTCCGCACGATGGCCACCGTCGTCGCCACCGCAGTGCTGCTGCTGTTGCTCGGCTGGGCATCTGCCCTGCCGGTGGAGTGGCACGAGAACGGATCTGCGGTGCTGCGACTCTCCTGGCGGGCACGGCCCGAGCGGATCGAGACCTGCCGCGCGCCATCCGCCGACGAACTGGCGCGGATGGCAGAGCATATGCGCCAGCGGGTCATCTGCGAGGGTACCACCGCGAGTTACCTGCTTCGCGTCGAGGTCGATGGCGAACTGATCGATTCGCAGGTGGTGCGCGGCGGTGGCTGGCGCAATGACCGACCGTTGCAATTGCTCAACGAACACGACATCAAGCCCGGGCTGAGACACATCCTCGTCAGCTTCGACCGGCGCGAGACTCCCGTCGATCCGGGCGAGCTCCGAGCCGCGGGGCCGGGGGACGATGGTGATGACGACGGCACCTTCGCCGGTCGCGCAGAGCGCGAGGCCGAAGAGCGGCGGCGAAGCAGGCAGGCGATGATTACTGCCCATCTTGTGCTCGACACCACCCTGTCGATCGGGACCGGACGGGTGTTGCTCGTGACCCTTGACCAGGGATCGAAGTTCCGGATCGTGTCGGGTGAAATGTGAGTCGGTTTCACGATGATCGTGCCGTGCGTCGCTGGCTGGTTGCAGCCGCGATCGCGATAATCGCAGCAGTCGTGCTGGGCGGCATTACCCGGCTCACCGAGAGCGGGCTGTCGATCACCGTGTGGCAGCCGGTGCGCGGCATCCTGCCACCGCGATCGGCCGCGGAGTGGCAGCACGCGTATCAGCAGTTCCTGCTCATCCCGCAGGCGCAGGGCGTCCATTCCGGTATCTCGCTCGCCGAGTTCAGGACCATCTTCTGGTGGGAGTGGACCCATCGGTTACTGGCTCGGCTGGTGGGCCTGGTGCTGGTCGTTCCCTACCTGGTACTGCTGCTTCGCGACCGCATCCAGCCCCGGCTCAGGCTGCGGCTGGCGTGGTTGCCCATCCTGACGCTTGCCCAGGGTGCATTGGGTTGGTATATGGTTGCCAGTGGATTGCAGGATCGCTCCAGCGTGTCCCCATACCGGCTGGCGGCACACCTTGCGCTGGCGCTGGTGATCTGGGCAATCTGTGTCTGGACCATTGCCGAGCTCACGCCTGCAGCCGAGCGTCGGCAGCGGCGCTGGTTGCAGCGGCTGATCGCCGGGATCACGGCACTGGTTGCCATCACCCTGGTTTCCGGTGCCCTGGTCGCCGGGCTCGACGCGGGGTTGGTGTACAACACCTTTCCGCTGATGGGTGACGGCGTGGTGCCGCCGGGATACGGTAGTGTCGCAGGAGACTGGCGCCTGGCCTTCGAGAACCCGGTCATCGCCCAGTTTCACCATCGAGTACTGGCCACGCTTGCAGGAGTGTCGTTGTTGTTGCTGCCGTTCATCGTCAAGCGGGCGGGTGCGAGCCGGGCACTGCTGAGCGCCACCAGCCTGGCTGCCGCCGTTGCCGTGCTTCAGGTAGTCCTCGGCATCACCACCCTGCTGCTTCGGGTGCCGCTGCCGGTCGCGGTACTCCACCAGCTCACCGGAGTCCTGCTGCTGGGTGTGGTGATCTGGGCACTGGAGCGCAGTCGCGGCGGCACCCTCGACAGCCCTGCGGCGGGGACCTGATCGATGTGGCTCAACTCGACCGCGCAGGACGCGCTGCGTGCCGTCACGTTTCTGGCGCGGCAACCTCCCGACGTCTTGTTGACGGTCGGCGAGATCGCCGCTGAGATACGCCTGCCGCGCAACTACCTATCAAAGACCTTGAACACACTCAGGAGTGCGGGTGTGCTGCACTCCAGTCGTGGCCCCCGGGGTGGATTTGCCCTGGCGATTGACGCAAGGAAGCTTCGCTTGGCCGACGTGATCGAACCGTTCGCCAGGTCGAGCGGTCGCTGCCTGCTGGGCCGCAGTACTTGCAGCGACCACGACCCCTGTCCGGCCCATCGCCGCTGGTCGGAGGTGGCCCGTCGCACCGAACGATTCCTCAACGAAACCACTGTGGCGGACATCGCCACCGGACGCGACATCTCGCTCTACTGATCCCGTGTGGCAACCGCCCTCCGGTTCGTCACCACTCAGGCACGACAAAACGGGCCAAGGCCGGGCGCCGACCGGCGCCCCATCCCTGTCGGCCTGACAGCAAGTGTCCGGCAGTTGAGGGCAGTCATCCGACTCTTCAGGTCGTGGTGGCTGCCCTCTCGTCCATTTCCGGAACTCCGGCGCCCTGGCGCGAGAGAACCGC
>CBFGRM010000099.1:0-5635 GCA_965651205.1 uncultured bacterium | reverse complement strand
GCGATCAACGCCCAGCTGCTGCGGAGGGCGCCGCTCTGACCCCGGTGGAGCGGCTGGGCCTGCGGAGGTTTACATACTATAGGGGGGTATAGTATATCTGTTCCGTGGCGGGCGGCCGATTGGCGGCCGACCCGGCCCAGAACCCACGGAGGCAGACCATGTCGAATACCCAGTCCGAAGTCCGCAGCGTGACCCTCGCCGTGCAGGGGATGACCTGCGGCTCGTGCGAGGCCCGGATCCGTGGCGCCGTCACGGCGCTTCCGGGCACCGGCCCCACCACCATCAATCGCGCGACCGGTCAGGTGACGGTCGAGTCCACCCGTGAGCGCGGGGACGACCAGGCGATCGCCGATGCGATCACCGCGGCCGGCTACCTCGCCACGCTGGCCTGACGGCCTCGCAACTAGGAGAACAGGCCCATGACTACGCACGCACGCATCGCCGCCGCCCTGATCGGTGCCGCGGCGATCCTGCCAGGTCCGCTCGCCGGGCAGGCGACCATGATGCAGCACGCTGCCCCGGCGGCCACCAGCCACGACGGCCATCGCATGGCCTCGCTCGATCTCGGCGGCTGGCGCCTCGGTGGCATGCTGCAGGGCTATGCCCTCGGCAGCACCGGGAGTCCTGCACTGTTGGACGCCGTGCGTGTACCTGGCGTCCGAGCGCTGCACTGGGTGCCGGCAGGAGCGGAGTATGACGTGGGGCCGCATCAGCTTGTCACGGCGACCGTCGTTGATCGCCTCGCGGACCTCGTGGCCCGGGGATCATCACTCTCTGCCGACGGTTTGGTTTCTGCCCAAGATGTTGCTTGGCTCGCACGTCGGTTCCCGGGTCACGGGATCGCGTCTGGGGACGTTCCGAGGCTGCTCGCCGAGGCCGCTCGTCCTGTGCCCCATCGTGGAGGCCGTCAACCGCGGGCCAACCCAACGATGGTGCGCGTCGGGGAGGTCGGCGGTCGCTCGCTGTATGCCCCGGCAAGTACCCGGTGGGAGAAGCAGGAAGAGGCGAAGCAGGCGTTTGCTTGGCGGCAGCTGGCGGAGTCGTGGAGCGAGGCAGGAGTTGGGGCGGAACTCGATGCCCTCGCCGCGCTGGGTTCCAGCTCTCCGTGGTACGGCGTCAGGCGCGCGGCGGTAATACCCGTCCTCTCCGGCCTTTCGGCGCGGCTGGGAAGTCTGGTTGGTGATCCTCACCCAGCGGAGCGGGTCGAGGACAACCGGGCTGCGCTGGGAGACGCGATCCGCGCTGCCTCAGCCACCCTCGGTGTGGAGTTACGAGCCGGTACAGTCGCAGCGTCATCGCCCGCTGGTGTTTGGCTCTCGGCATCTGAGGCGGGTGACCTGCTCCGGGAGGCATTCGATCTGGTCGACGATCCGCCGGTGATCGAGGCGGGCTTTCTGGTCGGTGAGGTGCGTCGGGTTCGGGCCACGGAGGTCAACAGGGAGAGCCGCAAGCGCGGACAGCGGCGTGGAGAGTCCTGGCGCTACGATCGCGTGACGCTCTTGGTGGCTGGTGCGCTGCGGTGGGCGGATGCTGAGACGGGTGCGATGGTCCGTCTCGGAGCCGAGTTGCTCGGTCACGTCCGGACGGCCGAAGCCCTGAGGCCGTTGCTCGACCATCCGGAGGTGAGTGTCATTGAACTGGCGGCCGCCCACGCGGTGCTCGGGGATGAGGCGGGGCGGCCGTTCCTTGAGTCGTTGGCCGGGTGCGCCAACGCATCGCCCATGGCGAGGCGGTTCGCAGCGCGCGGTGTGCAGCTGCTCGACTGGATCCGGAGTGGCTGCGAGGGGCGCGTGTGGATCGTCTAGACCCCCCGCTCATCGATCGCGGTGCGACCAGTGCCGTCGCTGTGGGAACTGCGCGCCGGGTCGGAGCGATGCGCCTGGAAACCGGCGTTGCTGTGGAGGGGCCTTCAGGGTGCGACTTCGTGGAAGGCGGGGTGACGGGGTGAACATGCCTGCGCGCGGAGTCTTGCCCTAGTCCGATCGTCACCTCGCGTCTCCTGAGTAGGCCCCTCCAGAGCGACCAGCGAGAACTCAGCGCCAGGCTTTCGAGCCGGGCGCTCTTCGTTTTCCCATGACCTGGGCAGATCCCACGGATTGGATGATCTGTCTACGATACGAGTGCGGAATCCGTCTACGATACGAATGTGGGCCGTCTACGATATGGCTGCGTCCGAGGTACCAGCCCGCCGATTGGGGGAGGGCGAGGGGGGAGAGGGGAGAGGGGAAATGGCGGTATATTCAGTCAGCGACGCGCTATGTCCACCACGCCTGGAGGAACGGCCAGTGACCCGTGCCCGTCTCGCCCTCCTGCTGATCCTGGCCGCAGCCTGCGGCTCCGACGCCGACCCGATCATCCCTGATCCGGATCCTGCATTCGCGCTCAATGCCGACAGCTTCTGGGCCGGTAGCGAACTGGTGATCCAGTCCGACGCCTTCAAGGATGAGACCAGGCAGGTGAGCCTCCGACTCGACTCGGATGCCCCACTGTCACTCACCAGGATCGGCGCCACCACGTTCAAGGCCACGTTGCCGTCCGATCGGGGTGGCGCCGCGGTGCCGACGGTCACGTTCGACGGCACTGAATACGCACTGCCTGCGATATCTCTTTTCGGCAACACCGATGTGCACGACTACCAGGTGGTGCCACCCTCCAGCGGAATCATCGAGGCGACAGCCGGCGGTGGACGCATAGTGGTTGTGCGTCAGGACGCCATCGATCGCATCGATCTGGTGAGCAAGGAGTTGAGCAGCACGCCGTGGGACCACGCCGGCCTGCTCAGCGCACCCGGTCCCACTCCTGATCCTGATGTCTGGATCCTGTCCCAGGATTCTGATACCGAGATGCAGCTCTGGGACCTTGCCGGTGAACCGACTCAGGTCGGGTACGTTGCCAAGCCATTTGCAGACGGATCGAACCGTCAGGTTATGGCGCAACTTACCCCGGAACGCGCGCTGTTCTACTGGGGCGACGAAGGCGGTCTCTATTCCATCAACTCCGCGGAAACAATTCGCCGTTTCAATCACGAAGGCGATCGGAGAGTAGTCCTGTCACCGGACCGATCACGCGCGGTGCTGGTGACATCAGGTGGCCACATCTACAACGAAGACCCGAGTGATGGCTGGGACCGTGGGATCCCCGTGATGAACCTTGCCGATGGTTCGATCGCCTGGGTGCTTGCCGACCCACTGCTGAGCACCTACGATGTTGCATTCTCGCCTGATGGCAGCAAGCTGGCGATCCTGGGCCGCTTTGGTGGCAACGTTCAACTCCACCTCTACAACGCCGCCGACGGCACCCATCTCAGGGATCTCGGAATTTCAGGGCCCGCAATCCGCGGCCTCGGCTATGATCCTGATCGTGGATACCTGTATGTGATTGGTCGGCCAGAAGGCAATACGATGGAAGTCACTGTACTGTCACCCGGCTTGGAGTACCAGGAGGTTGCACGAATGACTGCGACCTGTTCCCGGTCGTGCCATCTGGGTTCAACCGAGGTGTACATCGGCCGTGATGACGCGCTGTACGTGGTTGAGTACGACGGCACGGCCAGCCTGGTGGCGACTCGGTTCCAGTTACCGGACTGATCGCGCAGATCTGCACATTGGTCCGCTTTCGGATTCCATCTTCACGTATTATCCCAGCCGACGCCGCCTCTCCGCGAGCGCCCGCTCTACCTCGGCGATTGCGCGGCGGGCCCAGGGACCCGCCGTTGGATTTCCTCATCAAGTATTTGGGCTGGCCGCCGCCTGCCGTCTGCCGATCAGCGAAACCACCGACCCCAGCGAGAACACTGCGATCAGCAGCAGTCCGGTGCCGGTACTGAAGCTGCCGGCCAGGCCGAGGGCGTTGTCGAGCGAGTAGGCTCCGAAGCCGGTCAGGGCCAGTGTTGTGGCCGTGCCCGCGTACAGCAGCGGCACCTCGATCCCGTTCTGCGAGGCCATCAGGCCGTGCGGGTGCACCGCCACCGCAGCCACGATCATCACCGACACCACCAGAGCGGGACCCACCGGGCCGAACAGGCCGAAGATGATCAGCAGTGCCGCGACCAACTCGGTGCCGGCGGCCAGTGCGGCCGAGAGGCGGGCGGGGCGGAAGCCCAGCTTGGTAAACCCTGCGACGGTGGCCTCGAAGCCGCCGCCGCCCAGCCAGCCGAACAGCTTCTGGGTGGCGTGACCCAGGAACAGCCCGCCTGCCACCAGCCGGAGCAGCAGCAGTGCCGTGGAGAGGACGGCGGGATCAGGGAAGTTTGTGGTAGCAGACATCGTATTGCCCCTTGTGTGATTGTCCCAACAGCAAGCGTTATAACACATATAGCCGCAAGAAGTTCCGCTAGACCGTCTGGCCGCGGACCTCCGCGAGCAGCCTGGTCAGCCGCTCCAGGTCGGTCCCCGTGAGGCCGCTCATCCGCTGTGCCTCGACCTGGGCGAGGGCGGGGGTGGCCTGTTCCAGCAGCCGCCGGCCCTTGGCGGCGATCCGCGCGGTGACGTGCCGCCGGTCCACGGTGTCGCGCTCTCGCCTGATCAGTCCCAGAGCTTCCATTCGCTCCAGCAGTCGCGGGATGTCGGGCACCTGGGCCACCATCCGGTCCCCGATATCCCGGCCGCACAGCCCGCTGGGCTCCGACCCGGCCAGGATCCGGAGCACGTTGTACTGGCTCAGGGTGATCCCGTGGGGCTTGAGCGCCTCGCCGAGCTGGTGTTCAAGCACCGCTGCGGTGCGGAGCACGCTCAGCAACGCGGCCGATTCTGCCGAGAGTGGGGTCCCCTGCCGGATCTCGATTTCGATGGGGCTGGTCATTGCGGAACTATAGGTGTGATAACAGATAATTGCAACCCCCAATGGTGGGCCGGTGGCCCGCCGATCGACCGGGCCCTGGTCGTTGCCCCTGTCGTGTCCCTGTGCCTGCCTGCGCATTTCGTGGTGCAGGCATCAATCACAACCATCTGGGGAGGTAGCAATGCCCGCGAAATTCTCACTCGGTCGGCTGGCTGCGGTCGTGTTCGCGGCTGCCACTGTGGCGCTCGCCGCGCTGACCGTCACCAGTCCGGACCAGCTCGAGGCCAGGACGTCGTCCGTCGCCGCCGACGACTGGCTCACCCGGCTCGACGGCAAGCAGCGGATGCTGTTCGACGCCAACGCCCCCAACGGGGGCATCGCCCTGATTCACGCGCTCAACTACTACGACACCTGGAACAAGGCGTACAACCTGCCCGACCGCGACATCGATGCGGTGCTCACCTTTTACGGCAGCACCACTTTTCACGGCCTGAGCGATGCGATGTGGGCCAAGTACAAGCTGGGCGAGGTGGTCAACGAGCTCGGCGCCGACGGCAAGCCTGCCACCGCCAATCCCTGGCGAACCGCGCCGAAGATCCTCGGCAAGGTAATGCCGCAGGCCAGCATCGAGTCGCTGCAGGATCGCGGTGCCACCTTCATCCTCTGCAACAACGCACTCACCATCCTGTCGGGGATGGTCGCCGAGGCGCGCGGCCTGGCGGCCGACGTAGTGTACGCCGATATGAAGGCGAACATTCTGCCCGACGTGACCCTGGTGCCGGGAATGGTGATCGCAATCGACCGTGCCCAACAGGCAGGGTTGAGCTATCACCGGCAGTAGATGGGAAAAGCGAGA
>CBFGRM010000098.1:0-5652 GCA_965651205.1 uncultured bacterium | reverse complement strand
AGAAAGCTAGAAAGCTAGAAAGCTAGAAAGCGAGACAGCGAGAAGGCGAGGTGAACAGGTAGGCTGAGCCTACCGCCCCGTGCTGCCGAATCCCCCTGCCCCGCGATCACTCTCGGGCAGTTCGTCCACCTCGCGAAAACTCACCGGTTCAACTCGCTGCACCAGCATCTGCGCTATCCGGTCGCCGCGGTGCACCGTGAACGGCTCCCCACCAAGATTGATAAGGATCACCTGCAACTCGCCGCGGTAATCGGCATCGATCGTGGCGGGAGTGTTGGGCAGCGTGATGCCGTGCCTGAGCGCCAGTCCCGAGCGGGGACGCAACTGGAGTTCATACCCAGACGGCACCGCGACCTTGAGACCGGTCGGCACCAATTCTCGTGAACCGGGAGCGATGACAACGTCGACCGCCGCCACCAGATCCATCCCCGCTGAGTGCGCGGTGGCACGAGACGGCAGCGGCAACCCCTCGCCGTGCGGCAGGCGCACGACGAGGAGTTCCACCGCTTGATCAGAGGACGCTGGCAACATCCACCAGGGGCATCCCGAACGCCTCGGCCACACCGGCGTAGACCACCTTGCCGTCCACCACATTGAGGCCGTGACGCAGCGATTCATCCTGGCGGCAGGCTTCCTGCCAGCCGAGACTGGCGAGCTTGAGGCCGTAGCCCAGAGTGGCGTTGGTGAGCGCCAGGGTCGAGGTGCGCGGCACCGCGCCCGGCATATTGGCCACACCGTAGTGCAGCACGCCGTCGACGAAGTAGGTCGGGTTCTCGTGGGTGGTGGGCTTGATGGTCTCGACGCAACCGCCCTGGTCAACCGCCACGTCGACGATCACGCAGCCGTCGGGAATGCCGGCGAGATCCTCCTTGCGGACCAGTTGCGGGGCCTTCTTGCCCGGCAACAGCACCGCGCCGATGATCAGGTCGGCCTTGGAGACAGCCGACAGGATGTTGCCGCGGTTGCTGAACACGGTGTCCACGTTGGCCGGCAACACGTCGTCGAGATAGCGCAGCCGGTCGAGGTTGGTGTCGAGGATCACCACGTGCGCCCCGAGGCCGGCCGCCATCTTGGCCGAGTTGATGCCCACCACGCCGCCACCGATGATCACTACCTGGGCGGGAGCCACGCCGGGCACGCCGCCCAGCAGCACGCCGCGGCCGCCGAACAACTTCTCGTTGTACTTGGCACCCTGCTGGACTGCGAGCCGACCGGCAACCTCCGACATCGGCGTGAGCAGCGGCAACGAGCCGTTGGGAAGCTGCACCGTCTCGTAGGCGATTGCGATCGCACCGGACTCCATCACCGCGCGGGTGAGCGCCTCGTCGGCGGCGAAATGGAAGTAGGTGTAGATGATCTGACCCTTGCGCATCCGGGGCCACTCGACCGCGATCGGTTCCTTGACCTTGATGATCATCTCCGCGCGCGACCACACCTCATCGGCAGTTGCCAGCACGGTTGCCCCGACCGCCTCGTACTCCGAGTCGGGAAACCCGCTGCCCACTCCGGCCGACGCCTCGACGAACACAGTGTGTCCGGCCTGCACCATAGCGTGTGCGCCGGCCGGCACAAGTCCGACGCGATTCTCGTTGGTCTTGATCTCCTTCACGACACCGATCAGCATTGCATTCTCTCTTGCGCGCAACCGTCGCGCGCGGTGAGGGTCAACGGGCCGGCCCGAGCCGGACCGTACTCATCTGCTCCGGTGCGAGGAACTGCCCGGCAATCGCCGCAGTCTCCTCGGGGGTCACCGCGTCGACGAGCCGGAGCAACTCGTCGGGTGACCGATACGGCTCGTCGCTGAGCGCGTGGCTGGCGAGCCTGGACATCCTCGCCGTGGTGCTCTCCAGCGCCAGCATCAATTGGCCCTTGAGCTGGCCCTTGGCATCGGCCAATTCCTGCCCCGCCAATCCCTCGCGCGCCAGTCGTGCCAGCTCGTTCTCGATCGCTTCGATCGCCCGGTCGGCGGTGCCCTGCTGAGTGCCGACATACACCCCGAACACACCGCTCGACCGGTTGCTGGAGTGCCAGGCATAGATCGCGTAGCAGAGTCCGAGTTCCTCGCGGACCCGCTGAAACAGGCGCGACGACATCCCGCCGCCCAGCGCTGTCGACAACAATGCCATCGGCCAGCGACGCTTGTCACCAGAACCAAATGTATCCACGCCGAGAACTGCGTGTACCTGCTGGAGGTCGCGCGACTCGACCCGACGGCTGCCGCGATTCACCGCCGGTTGAGTGACGGGTGCCAGCGCGGACCGGTGCTCGCCCACAAACCAACCCTGGGCTTCCAGCAGCGACAACACCTGATCGTGCTGCACGTTGCCGGTCACGGCAATGACGCAGTTGCCCGGATAGTAGCCGCCCTGATGCTTGTCGCGGAGATCCGTCGGCTGCAATGCACTCACCGACTCGGCGGTGCCCAGGATGGGTCGGCCATACGGATGGGCCGGGAAGAGTGTCTCGGCGAACAATTCGTGCACCAGATCGTCAGGCGTGTCCGCCACGCCGTTGATCTCCTCGAGCACGACATTCCGTTCCAGCGCCAGGTCGCTTTCTCGCAGCAACGGGTGCATCACCAGGTCGGTGAGCACGTCGATCGCCAGGGGCAGGTCCTGGTCCAGTACGTGTGCTGTGTAATTGGTGTTGTCGCGCGAGGTCCAGGCGTCGAGGGAACCGCCCCGGGACTCGAGCGACAGCGCGATCTCGCGCGCGGTGCGTCGCCCGGTTCCCTTGAACACCATATGCTCCAGCAGGTGGGAGACACCCAGCACTGCCGGCGTCTCGTGACCACTGGCGGTCCGCACCCACACACCCACCGCGGCCGACCGAACACCGGGGAGGTGTTCGGTCAGGACCACGAGTCCGTTGGCACAGTCGGACCGGTACAGCGCCGGCCCAAGTTGCGTGGTGTGCACGCTGGTCGCCGTCACTCCGGCTTGGGCAGCAGCGCCTTCCGCGACAGCCGCATCCGGCCCCGCTCGTCCACCTCGAGCAACTTGACCTGGACGATTTCACCCTTCTTGACCACGTCTTCGGTCTTCTCGACGCGCTTGTGATCGAGTTCGGAAATGTGCAGCAGTCCCTCGACGCCGGGCAGGATCTCGACGAACGCACCGAACGCCGTGACACTCTTGACGGGACCCTCGTACACCTTGCCCACCTCGGGCTCGGCCACGATCGCCATCACCATCTCGCGCGCCTTGTTGCCGGCCTCGCTGCCAACCGCCGCGATGGTGATCAGGCCGCTGTCGTCGATGTTGACCTTGGCACCCGATGCGTCCTGGATGCCCCGGATCGTCTTGCCCTTGGGCCCGATCACGTCGCCGATCTTGTCGGGCTTGATCTGCACGGTGAAGA
This sequence comes from uncultured bacterium, assembly GCA_965651205.1. Classification (GTDB taxonomy): domain Bacteria; phylum Gemmatimonadota; class Gemmatimonadetes; order Gemmatimonadales; family GWC2-71-9; genus Palsa-1233. Next base: position 2,292 of record CBFGRM010000098.1, on the reverse strand, counting down.
TCCGCGGTGCCCACGGAGACATCTCGGCACGATGAGTGGACAGGGCCTTGTTCATCTCGCCGAGGATGTGAAGGCGACCCTTCCTGGCCTTCTCCAGCGCCTCGGTCATTATCGCAAGCGAGATTCCGGCGATCTTGATGTCCATCTGGATCGAGGTGATGCCGGCCTCGGTGCCGGCGACCTTGAAGTCCATATCACCGAGGTGATCCTCGGTTCCCAGGATGTCGGTGAGAACCGCGACCTTCTTGCCTTCCTTGATCAGCCCCATCGCCACGCCGGCGCACGGTGCCTTGATCGGCACACCCGCATCCATCAGGGCCAGCGAACCACCGCACACCGTCGCCATCGACGACGAACCGTTGGACTCGAGGATCTCCGACACGATCCGGATCGTGTAGGGGAAGTCGCTCATCGCGGGAAGCAGCGGATGCAGCGCGCGCTCAGCGAGCGCACCGTGCCCGATCTCGCGGCGCGACGTGCCACGGATCGGACGAACCTCGCCGGTGGAATACGGCGGGAAGTTGTAGTGCAGCATAAACGACTTGGTGCTCTCGCCGGGCACCTCGATCGAGTCGATTCGCTGTTCATCATCGGCGGTGCCGAGCGTCGCAGCCACCAGTGCCTGGGTCTCGCCGCGCTGGAACAGCGCCGAGCCGTGAACCCGGGGCAGCAGTCCGACAGCAACCTCGATCGGACGGACGGTGTCGAGGTCGCGACCGTCGATCCGCTCACCCTTGTCGAGGATCTGCGAGCGCATCGTGCGGTACTCGATCTCTTCCAGCTCGGTCGCGATCGCCTTGATGCCCTCGGGATAATCCTCGGCCAGTGCGGCCTGCACCGAACTGCGGATGCCGGCGACACCGGCAGCACGACCGGCCTTGTCCTTCCCGCTCATCGCCTTGGCCATATCCTTCTCGGCCAGTTTGCGGACGGCGGCAACCAGCACGTCATCGACCGGCGGCACCTCGAAGCTCATCTTCTCCTTGCCGACCTTCTTGACCATTTGCTCGATCAGCGCGACCTGCTCCTTGATGCCCATCTGGGCGACCTTGAGCGCCTCCAGGACTTCGGCCTCGGAGACCTCGAGTGCGCCACCCTCCACCATCATTATCGAGTCGGCCAGGCCGGCCACCACCAGATCGAGCGTCGAGAACTCGAGCTGCTGGAAAGTCGGGTCGAGAATCCAGTTGCCATCGACCTTGCCCACGCGCGCCGCCGCGATCGGACCGTTCCAGGGGATGTTCGAGATGGCGAGGGCCGCCGAGGCGGCGAACACACCCAGCACGTCGGACTCATTCTCCTGGTCGGTCGAAAGCACGGTGACGAACACCTGAGTCTCGTGCCGGAAGCCCTCGGGGAACAGCGGCCTGATCGACCGGTCGATGATCCGGGCACACAGGATCTCGTCGTCGCTGGGTCGTCCCTCGCGCTTGAGGAACCCGCCCGGGATCTTGCCGGCGGCGTACTGCTTCTCGCGGTACTCGACCGTCAGCGGGAAGAACGGCAGGTGGGTGACATTGGGAGAGACCGTGACTGCGGCGTGCACGACGGTCTCGCCGAACTGCACCAGGACGCTGCCTGCGGCCTGCTTTGCAAGGCGCCCGGTCTCGATGACCAGCGGACGACCTGCGAACTCCGTTTCGATGCGATGCACTGTCATTCCTTCATAGGGTGAGCACCCGGAAAGCGAAAGGCGCCCCACGGTGCTCGTGTGGGGCGCCCGGCAGCATCAATCGGGCTCAGTTGCGCAGGCCGAGTTCGGCGATGAGGGCACGGTAGCCGTCGAGATCGTTGCTCCGGATGTACTTCAGGAGCCGCCGCCTGGTCCCGACCATCTTGAGCAGGCCGCGCCGCGAGTGGTGATCCTTCGCGTGCGCCTTGAAGTGGTCGGTGAGCGAGTTGATCCGCTCAGTGAGCAAGGCCACCTGGACCTTGGCGGAACCGGTGTCGGTGCCGTGAGCGCGATGCTTCTCGATGATGGGCTGCTTGTCGATCATCCTCTGTCCTGCCTGCGGTCTGAGACTGCTGCGTGGCGATTCTCGTTCTATACTAGCCCCGGAATATAGCCAGCCACGTCTACCGGTGGCAAGCCGGACCCTCTGCCGGGTCAACCGGCGACCAGCCACCCGGCGGCCGTGGCCACCACCATAAGCCCGAGCCCCCCTGCGGCGTAACGACGGTAGGTAGGTGTGCCACCGAGGGCCAGCACCAGCTTGAACAGGGTATTGGTCACCAGGCCCACTGCGATGGCCTTGGCGGCCAGGTCCACCGGGCCCCCGGCCCCGAAGCGCG
>CBFGRM010000097.1:0-5653 GCA_965651205.1 uncultured bacterium | reverse complement strand
CTGATCACGTCGTCGTCGGGATGCGGCGAGAAACACACCACGGTCCGGTTCCTGGGCAGGCGCGATCGCCCCCGGATCCGCGACCCCAACCGGTTGAATATCAACCCGTTGATGACACCGGCCTCGCCGTGCCTGGTCAGCAACGGCGACAGGTGATGCTCGACATAATCCTGCTCGGTGAGCTTGAGGATCGCCTTGCCGGCCACCTGCGACAGCCACACCACCGCCTGCAGTTCGAGCTCGTCGGTCCACTCCACCTCGTCCAGCAGCCACGGCGTGGCAACCCTGGTCAGCTCGGCGGCCGCGGCAGCATCGGCGTAAACCGTCACCGCAGCGTGATGCTGCAGGAACGTCGCCGCGATCGCCGGATCGATGCCACCCTCCACCGCACGATGCAGGATCGCCGCCTTGTGCTCGCCGGTGGCCAGCAGCAACAACTGCCTGCCCTCGAGGATGGTTGCAACGCCCATCGTGATCGCGTGTCTCGGCACGTTCTGCTCGCCGAAGAAGTCGGCGGCGGCGTCGCGACGTGTCACCGTGTCGAGGGTCACCAGGCGGGTGCGCGAGTCCACGCTCGAACCCGGTTCGTTGAAACCGATGTGACCGGTCTTGCCGATGCCGAGGATCTGGATGTCGATCCCGCCCGCCTCGCGAATCATTCCCTCGTAGCGGGCACACTCCGCGGCCAGTGCCTCGCGCGGCAGGTCGCCTCGCGGCAAGTGACACCGCGCCGGGTCCAGGTCGACCAGGTCGAACAGGTGCTCGGCCATAAAGCGACGGAACGAATGAATCGAGTCCGGCTCGATCGGCCAGTACTCGTCGAGGTTGAAGGTGTCCACGTTGGCGAACGAGAGACCCTGCTCCACGTGCATCCGCACCAGTTCGCGGTAGACACCCACCGGTGTCGAACCGGTGGCCAGTCCCAGCACCGCGCGCTGCCCCAGCCGCGCCTTCTGCCTGATCACCTCGGCGATCCGCTCCGCCACCGCCAGTGCCAGCGCGTCGGGTTCGTCGATGATCTCGACCGACAACCGTTCAAGCCTGCGCAGGTTGTTCAAGGACACGCCTTTCAATTGGAGATTGCAGCAGTGATGGCCGAACCCCCGGGCCGGTCACGGTCCCAGCATCTCGCCCACTGCATTGAGTTGCGGCACCCGATCCGCCATCACCTTGGCACAGGCCATCAGCGGCACCGCGAGGATGGCACCGGTGATCCCCCACAGCCAGCCCCAGAACAGCAGCCCGCCGAAGATCGCAACCGGATTGAGCGGCAGCCGGCGACCCATCAGCAGTGGCGTGATGATGTTGGCCTCGATGATGTTGATCACCAGGAATGCACCCGCCGCCGCGAATGCCGGCCCGGTGGTGTCGAATGACACCAGGCCCGCCAGGAAGATCACCGCGATCGTGACCAGTGCGCCGAGATAGGGAATGAAGTTGAGAACTGCGGCCACACCGCCCCAAAGCGCCGGATTGGGCATCCCCAGCAGATACATCGCCCCCCAGGTGAGCAGGCCCACCCCGACGTTGATCGCCGTCGACAGCGACAGGTAGCGCGACATCTGCTGCTGCATCTCGCCGATCGCATCGATCACCTCGTCGTGCTGAGTGGCCGGCAGGATCGACTTGAGTTTCTCGCGGAAGCGCGGCCCCATCGACAACAGGAAGAACGACAGGAACAGCACCGTCACCAACGAACCGGCCAGCGCGATGGTGGTGCCCGACAGGGTGGCGAACAATCCGCCGGCCGGCGCGGTTGTCGCCTGGTTGCGACCCTGGCCGTTGCTCCCCTGCGCCACCGATTCGACCTGCTCCGCGGTCTGTTGCAGTTGCTCGATCGGCTTGGAGATCCGTCGCAGCTTGCGCTCCGCCTGCTTGAGCGTGTTGGGGGCGCGTTCGAGCCAGGTGGCTGCCGGACCCGCCAGCAGGGTTGCCGCAGTGCCGGCTGCACCCACCAGCGCCAGCATCACCAGCGCGGCAGCCAGCACCGCCGGCAGCCGGCGCTTGACCAGCCAGTTGACCGGTGGTGCCAGCAACAGCGCCAGCAGGGCCGACCACACTATCGGCAGCACCAGCGAGCTGCCCAGCCGCAGTGCAGCGATTGCGGCAAGCACGAACAGGCCGATGATTGCCCACCGGCCCGACAGGATCTCAGCGCGTCGCCCGGATGCAGCCACAGCAACCCCCGGAAGCAGATGTCTGAAACCTACCTAGTGGAGACGAACCGCAGCTCCAATTCCCGCCGGCAGTTCTCGCACGGCCGCGAGATCGGGCCGGTGGCGGAGCGGTACCCCAGGCCGCCGCCCAGGGTATTGGGTTCACCGCAGCGCGGGCAGTCGAGCCGCATCGGCGCCAGCCGGGCCACCGCCCGACCCTGCCGGACCGCCACCCCGATGCCGACGATCATCGCCACCGGAATACCCACCAGGTGGATGATCGGGATCGGGATCAGCATAGCCGCAAGCACGATGGCTATCAGCAACACCACTGCCACCCGGATGCCGCGCTCCGTCGATGTGAGCACGGTGAGCTGTCCGACTGCTTCCGACGCGCTGCCGTCGCTGGACGACAATCGTACCAGCACTTCAGCCATCAGTGGCCACCTCCACTTCCTTCGATTCGGTGAAGAAGATCACCGCCGCCGCGATCCACAGCGGCAGGTCGCCGAACAGTTTCATCCCCAGTCCGGCGAGTTGAAGATCCTCGTTGGCGCTGAACGACACCCATACCCTGGGCGCCAGCTCGTACAGTTCGTACAGCGGCCACTTGCTGAACACCATCATCATCGCCGGTATGGTGGGGATGATGGTGGCACCGAAGAGGTAGCCCATCTTGCCGAACATCCGCATCCGGCGATCCTCTGCCGGGGCCGCAATCGGCCACCACAGGACCATCCCGGCCACCAGCCAGGCGATGTCGATCACGGCGGAGCCGAGCTGAGTTTCCATCAGCGTGTCGACGACCAGCGGGAAATGGGTGGCCACCACCACCGAGTTGTACACCAGCAGCGCCGGCAGCGGCCTGGCCATCGTGGCCAGCACCCGCCGGAACAGCGAGCCCGGAGGCGCGAGTCGCCGCCAGCCGTCGGCCGGAATCGAGCGCAACAGCGCAGGACCCACCAGCAGCGTCAGCAGCAGGAACTGCAGCGTGTGCACCGAGGCGAGATAGCCGGCGCCCAGCTTGCCGATCGGCCAGTCGAGCACGGCCAGCATCGCGAACCACGCCAGGGCGAACCATCCCCACGGCCGACGTTGCCACTGATGACGGCGTCCCAGCAGGTACCAGCCCGCCGCGACCGCGATCAGGAACAGGTGCACACCGGGGTACCACTGCCACTGCCAGTTCCACGGCAGCCCGGTGGCCGCGCACCACCACTGCAGGCCGCTATTCACCCTGCTCCACCAGCCTGGGCAGGTCGCGTCCCCAGTCGCGCTGCCGGGTCCCGAACGGATAGTGGACCCGTGCCATCCCGTCGCGAGTGAACGCGATCACCGCGCTGGAGTGCTGCACCAGGTAATCGGGCCCCGCACCGCTGTCGATCACGGCCGGTGCGATACCCAGAGCCCGTTCGGCAGCGACGATCAGCGAATCGGGTCCGGTGAGTCCCACGAACTCCGGATCAAACTGCCTGACCCACTGGCGCAGTCTCGGCAGGGTGTCACGGGCCGGATCGGTGGTGACGAACAGCACCCGCACCTCGCGCCGAACCTCGTCCGGCAACTTGGTGAGCACCGCCGCGATGTTGGCCAGGTGGACCGGGCAGATGTCCGGGCAGTTGGTGAAGCCGAAGAACAGCAGTGCCACCTTGCCGCTGGTTTCGTCGCGCAGGTTGAACGGCTTGCCGTCGTAGTCGATCAGCGTCAGATCGGGCATCGCCACCGGAGTGTCGAGTTCCAGGCCACTGTATCCGGACGGGGAGAGCACGGCGGGGTCGGGCGTGCACGCAGCCACGACAGCAACGAGTGTCAGCACTATCAACCGACGAATCACTTGCGTTCCTGACTCGGGAACCGGGGGCCTCAATAATACACGGCCGACCGTTCAGCGGTCGCCGCGCAGGTCCCCCGAGAACGCGAATCCCTTGGCCACCACCAGCAGCCAGCCGGCGGGCTGTCGCGAATTCCCCGAGCGATACACCAGGTCGATCCGGTTGGCCTCGACATCGGGCGAACGCGAGGTGCCCAGGCGCAGGCCGATCCCCGCGTCCCACCCCGAGCGGGGGTCGTCACCGTGCCACCACGCACCGCCCAGGTCGGCAAATGCTGCGATCCCCACGTCGACCACCTTGAGGAAATCGGGTGCCAGCCCGTAGCGATATTCGCCGCTCACGAAGTACATCCGGTCGCCGGTGAAGGCGTGCTGCCGGAAGCCGCGCGGTCCGGCACCCAGCCCGAGATCGAACTCGGATCCCGGCAGCGGTCGCCGGATCAGGCCACCCGAGGCGTGCAGCACCGCCATATGCCTTGGCGACGGCAGCCACGCCGCGGTGGCCGCCAGTCGGACGCTCCCCGAGTCCAGCTCGGCGCCGCTGCCGAACAGTCCTTGGGCAGCGGCACTGGCGCGCACGAAACCGGACTGATTGCCGGAGCCGGTCTGTGCGAACAGTTCCGGTCCGATCCCGCCGCGATGGTAGCCGAACGCCGACGGTGCCAGCCAAGCCCCCAGCCGCACCACCGTGCTCAGGTCGATGTCCTCTTCCTGGGTGAGCGCGTTGTAACCGGCGGTGCGCACGAATCGCGCGCTGCGATGCTCGATCCAGCCACCGATCGCGGCGGTGGTGCCACCGGTACCGAACCGATCGGAGAGCGGATGATCGTAGTCGTCACGCCGCAACTGGGCCGCCAGTCCGGCACGCAGGTAGCCGCCGGTGCTGGCCCGGATCGCCCGACCGATATCGAGTCGCAACGTGGCGTAGTCGCGGAACAGCGAATCCACCGGCTCCGCCCGGCCCTCGTTCCATTCAAGCACCCGCTCATCCCGCGCCTCGACGAACAGGTTGACCATCGTCCGGCTTGCCAGCGTGAAGAACGGCTGGCCGATCGCCAGTGCACCCCGCTGGCCGTCGCTGCGGTCATCGTAGCGCGCGTTGACGCCGATGCGGCCACCGATCAGCCGCCGCTGCCGGAACCCGAAGGTGGTGCTGCTGCGATCGGGCTGGTTGCGATACAGGATCGACGCCTGGGTGGCGGTGCCGAGGAGGTTGTCCTCGATAAGAGCCAGGGTGTAGTCGAGCTCGCCACCCGTGCTCCTGAAGCGGAAGTCCGGCCGGGTGCTCCAGCCGTCGCGAGTGGTGACCCGCGCCACCAGTCCGCTGTCGGTGGTGACGCTGTCGATCCGCACCGCGCGGAACACACCCAGCGAACGAAGGTTGCGTTCCGACTCCGCCACCCGGGCGGAATCCCACGGCTGCCCCGACTCGAACAGCAGCTCGCGCCGGATGACATATGGCAAGGTGGTGATGTGCAGCGCGTTGACCAGTCGGAGCGGCCACAGCGACGCCTCGTCGGTGTCGAACACCGAGTGACGCACCACCTGCACGTGGTCGACAGCAGGAGCCTGCGCGAGGAGCGGGGCGCTCAAAAGCGAGAAAGCGAGAAGGCGAGAAAGCGAGAAGGCGAGAAAGCGAGAAAGCGGCTTCGCTCTCTCGCCTTCT
>CBFGRM010000096.1:0-5758 GCA_965651205.1 uncultured bacterium | reverse complement strand
ACGTCTCACCTCTCACGTCTCACCTCTCACGTCTCACGTCTCACGTCTCACGTCTCACGCCCAACGTCACAATGCCAGCTCGCTGGCGGTAACCAGCGTCACCACCGGCACCCCGCTCGCCTCGATCTTCGCCCGGCCACCGGCCTCGCGATCGAGCACTGCCAGGACGCCGATCACTTCGCCTCCTTCGGCGCGCACCGCCTCGATCGCCGAGATGGCGGAGCCACCCGAGGTGATCACGTCCTCGATGACCACCACCCGGCTGCCGGCGGTGAAGTTGCCTTCGATTCGTCGTCCGGTGCCGTGGTCCTTGGCAGATTTCCGCACCGAGAAGGCGTCGATCTCCCTTCTCCCTTCCCCCTTCTCCCGTTCTTCACCGCTTGCGGAGGCAATGGCATAGGCCACCGGATCGGCACCCATCGTGAGACCACCCACTGCATCGGGCTGCCAATCGGCGCTGCGGATCGCCGCCAGTCCCAGGCGTCCGATCACCCGCTGGCCGACAGCCGACATCGTGGTGGGCCTGCAATCGACATAGTAGGAGCTGCGCTGTCCGCTGGCGAGCACGAAGTCGCCGCGACGCACCGAGCGCTGGTCAAGGAGCGCGATCAGGGCGCTGCGATCGTCCGACACGGCGCTCAGCGCTTGAACAACGACGAGAAGAAGCCCTTCTTCTCGGGTTCGTCCAGCGCCGCCTCGCAGAAGGCGACGGTGAACTCGGAGACCGTCTTCCAGCGCTTGGCGAGGTCGCGCTGCAAGCCCTTCATCACCACTTCCTCAAGCCGGGATGAAAAGCGCAGTCCCTTGACCGCCGAATTGAGCGGCGTCGGCTCCTCGGTGAGGAGTTGCTGGAACAGCTCGCGGGGATTCTTGCCCGGGAACGGGGTGACCTCGGTGAGCAGTTGGTACGCGATCACCGCCAGCGAGTAGACGTCGGCCTGCTCGCCCACCAGTTCGCCCGAAAGTGTCTCTGGCGCGACATACTGGAGCGTCCCCACAAAGAACCCGGCCTTCGTCAGCCGATCCTCGGCGCCGATCTCGGCGTCGCGGGCGATGCCGAAGTCAAGCAGGTGGGCCTGCTGCTCGACGGGGTCGTACATAATGTTGGCGGGCTTGAGGTCGCGGTGGATGATTCCCTGGCCGTGGGCCTCGACCAGCGCGGCACCGATCTGCTCGATGATCTTGCCGACCACCGACGGCTTCAGCCTGCCGGAGCGAGCGAGGAAAAGTTCCAGCGGTTCGCCGCTGGCCCATTCCAGGGCGAGGAAGTAGACCCCGTCGGACTCGCCGAAATCGAAGGTCCGCACCACATTCGGGTGGACGACGCGGGCCCCGAACTCGGCCTCGCGCAGGAACCGCTTGATCGCCACCGGATCCTGAGCAAGCCGGGGGCGCAACACCTTGAGGGCGACAACGCCGCGCTCGGGGTGCTCGGCCTGATAGACCTGTGCAGTGCCGCCCTCGCCGACAGCCTTCTTGATGCTGTAGCCCGCGATAGTGCGACCAACTAGAGGATCTTGTGCCATGGAAGCTCGCAAAGGTATCGCCCGTCCGGGCATTACGGCAAGCCGGAGCGCATCGGCGCGTTCCGACGTATTATCGAGGATGACCTCACTCCACTACCGCAGCGTCGTGGCCGCCGGCCTGATCGCCCTTGCCAGCGCGGGTTGTACCTCGTGGCAACGCGTCGGCGACGGCACCGCGACCACCCCCGAGGAGTCGCTGCTCCAGCTCTTCAACCCCGATCGCCTCTACCGCCAACTGGGCCGCCTGGTCTCGCCGGCCGGGGTGCCGTTCGTGGCGGTGTCGGCCCAGCTACCTGGTCCCGCAGGCGCCACTCGGGTACTGGTCGGGGTGTCGGTGGCCAACCGCGCCCTCTCCTTCGAGCGCGATGGCGACCTGTACCAGGCCCGCTACCGGGTCGAGTATACCCTGACCCGCTCGGGGGCGGCGCCGATCTCCGCCAGCCGCGAGGCCGTGCTCCGGGTCGCCACCCTGCAGGAGTCGCAGCGGAGCGACGAATCGCTGCTGCTGCAGCAGGAATTGATGGCGCCACCGGGAGAATACGTGCTGTCGGTCCGGCTGGCCGACCGCAACAGCAACCTGTACGGCGTGGCCAGTGACTCGGTGACGGTCGAGGGGTTCGGACCCGGCACAGTCACCGCCCCGATCCTGGTCTATGAGGTCCGCGGCCGCGGCGCCCGCAGCGACTCGGTGGGCATTGTGCTCAACCCGCGCGGCTCGATCGCTTATGGCGGCGACACGCTGGAGATCTACCTGGAAGGGGTCGGTTTCCGGGGTCCTGCGCAGGTGCCGGTGGAGGTGCGCGACGGCGCCGACTCGGTGGTGCTCCGCACCCTGGTGCCGTTCACCGGCGAACGCGAGATCGAGTCGCAGGTGATCAGGGTCGCGCCGGACTCGGCCCCGCTGGGTCAGTTGCAGGTGGTCGTCGACACCGGTGCCGCAGCCCGACAGGTGTCGGGTATCGTTTCGTTCAGCGGCAACTGGCTGGTCACCAATTTCGACGACCTGCTCACCCTGCTGCGCTACTTTGGCGAGGACAACAAGGTCGGCCGGATGCGCTCTGCCGATGCCGCCAGTCGCCCCGAGATGTGGCGCGAGTTCTTCGAGTCCACCGATCCCAACCGGGCGACACCGGAGAACGAGGCGCTCGACAGCTACTTCGCCCGGCTGGCGCACGCCAATCAGCTCTTCCGCGACGAGGGAATCCCCGGCTGGCGCACCGATCGCGCCGAGGTGTTCGTGACGCTGGGCCCGCCGGACGAGGTGTTCGATGCCTCACCCACCCAGCGCGGCCGATTCGTGCGCTGGGCATACTATGACCACCGGCTGGTGCTGATCTTCCAGGACAACTCGGGCTTCGGGCGCTTCCGGCTGGGTCCCGATTCGAGGACCGCGTTCGAGCAGGTTCGTTCGCGGGTGCAACAAGACTAGCGCGTGAAGCGCTTCTTCCTGCTCGACGGCTACGCCCTGATCTACCGGGCGTTCTTCGCGCTGATCACCAGGCCGCTGCGCACCGGTCGCGGCGAGAACACCAGTGCCGCGTGGGGCGTCACCAACTTCCTGCTCCGGCTGCGCGAGAAGTACCAGCCGGACTACATCGTCTGGGTCAACGACGCCGGCGATTCGTTCCGGACCGCGGCCTACCCGGAGTACAAGTCGACCCGCGAGAAGCTCGACGACGAGCTGCAGGCCGACTTCGACACCGCGGTCGAACGAATCAGCGAGTTGCTGGCGGGATTCAGGATCCCGCTGGTGGCGGTGGACGGCTACGAGGCCGACGACGTGATCGGCACCCTCGCGCTAAAGGGCGCCGCCGCAGGGCTGCAGAGCGTCATCGTCTCCGGCGACAAGGACTTCTATCAGTTGATCCGACCCGGCGTGGCGCTGCTCAATCCGGGTCGCGGCGGACCGGCCGGCGTCGACGAGGTCTGGGTCGACGAGTCCAACGCCCACCAGCGCCTCGGCGTGGGCCCCGGCCAGGTGACCGACTGGCTGGCACTGGTGGGCGACAGCTCCGACAATGTCCCCGGCGTGCGCGGCATCGGCGAGAAGGGGGCCGTGCAGCTCCTCGGCCAGTATCCCGACGTCGAGACGCTGATCGCCCACGCCGCCGACATCCCGCAGAAGCGCGCCCGCGAGGCACTGCAGAACTATGCCGACGACGCGATCCTATCGAAGAAGCTGGTGACCATCCTCACCGACGTGCCGGTGGAGTTCACACCCGAGGCGTTCGCGGTGCAGCAACCCGACGCCCCCAGGCTGGCGCGCGTATTCGGCGAGCTGGAATTCCATTCACTGTTGCCGCGGATCGATGCGACCTCAGCGGCCGCCGAGGCCGACACCGCCGCCAACGAAGCCGATCCGCTCGAAGTGAGGATCGTGAGCGACCCGGCGGAGATTCCGTCACTGGCCAAGCTGCTCCGCTCGGCGGATCTGGTCGCGTTCGACACCGAGACCTCGTCGCTAGAGCCGCACGACGCCGAGCTGATCGGGATGTCCTTTGCGATCTCGTCCAGTGAGGTCTGGTACCTGCCGTTTGGTCATCGCGCTCCTTCGGCGGACCTGCTGCACGGCGACACACCACCACCGCAGCCGGCCAACCTGCCGCCGATCGATTCGGATGCGATGGCGCCGATCCGCAACCTGCTCGAGGATCCCGCGGTGCCACTCGCCGCGCATCACGGCAAGTACGACATCCAGGTGCTCAGGCGTGCCGACATCGAGGTGCGCGGACTCCGCTACGACTCGCTGCTGGCGTCGTACGTGATCGATCCGGCGCGCCGCTCACACGGCATCGACGCCCTGTCGCTCGAACTGCTGGGCAAGCGGATGTCGCAGTTCACCGACCTGGTCGGCAGGGGCAGGCAGCAGATCCCGTTCGCCGAGGTGCCGGTGGAGCGTGCCGCGGCGTACTGCGGCGACGATGCTGCCACGGTGCTGATGTTGCGCGAGCAGTTCGCCCCCGAACTCGAGGTGGGCTCGCTGCAACTGCTGCTGAATGACCTGGAGATGCCGCTGGTGTCGGTGCTGGTCGATATGGAGTGGACCGGCATCGCGATCGACCAGGCTCACTTTGCCCGGCTCGACAAGGAGCTGAGTCGCGACCTCGGGGTGCTCGAGGGCCGGATCCACGACGTTGCCGGCGTCGAGGGGCTCAACCTCAATTCGCCGCGCCAGCTCGCGGCGGTGCTGTTCGAAAAGCTGCAACTGCCGGTCATCCGTCGCACCAGGACCGGACCCAGCACCGACGCCGCCGTGCTGGAGACGCTGGCGGAGCAGGGGCACGAGCTGCCGCAACTGATCCTCCAGTACCGCGAGCTGCAGAAGCTCAAGAGCACCTATGTCGATGTGCTGCCGACCCGCGTCAACCGCACCACCGGACGGATTCACACCTCGTTCAACCAGGTGGGTGCGTCCACCGGCCGACTGGCGTCGAGCGATCCCAACCTGCAGAACATCCCGATCCGCACTCGTCGCGGCGAGGAGATCCGTCGCGGCTTCGTCCCCAGTACCGGCTGGAAGTTCGTGGTGGCCGACTATTCGCAGATCGAACTGCGACTGCTGGCTCACTTCTCCGGAGATCCGGCATTCGTCAGGGCGTTCAACAGCGGCGGCGACATCCATCGCCAGACCGCGGCAATCATCTTCGGTGTCGACCTGGACGACGTGACCAGCGAGATGCGCTCGCGGGCCAAGACGATCAACTTCGGCACCATCTACGGCCAGGGTCCGTTCGCACTGTCCAACCAGCTCGGGATCACCCAGGACGAAGCCAAGGCGTTCATCAGCGACTACTTCAGCCGCTTCGCGGGCGTTCGCACCTGGCTGGATCGTCAGGTGGAGATTGCCCGGGAGCAGGGCTACGTGGAGACGTTGTTCGGCAGGCGGCGGTTCATCCCCGAGATCCGAGACAAGAACTTCAACCTGCGGTCGTTCGCAGAGCGCACCGCACAGAACACCCCGCTGCAGGGCTCCGCCGCCGACCTGATCAAGCGGGCGATGATCGCGGTGCATCGGGCGCTGCCGGAGGCCGGCCTGGATTCAAGGCTGCTGCTTCAGGTGCACGACGAACTGGTGGTGGAGGCGCCTGCCGACCAGGTCGATGCAACGGTGAGGCTGGTCAGGCAGCATATGGAAGCGGCCGCCGAGCTGCGCGTGCCGTTGGTGGTTGACGTGGGCGTCGGGGACAACTGGAAGGATGCGAAGAACTAGGCGAGACGTGAGACGTGAGACG
>CBFGRM010000095.1:0-5804 GCA_965651205.1 uncultured bacterium | reverse complement strand
TATAATATTGTGATGCCTCCAACCCTCCGCCTCTCCCTGCTTGCCGTTCTGGGGCTCGCCCTCGCCGGCTGCAGCGCCATCGCCAATCTGGGCAGCCGACCCGGCACCCCGGTTCGGGTGGCCAGCTACAACATCCGTCACGGCGTGGGTATGGATGGCAGGCTGTCGCTGAGCCGCACTGCGGCAGTGCTCGACCAGCTCGATGCCGACATCATCGGCCTCCAGGAAGTCGACTCGATGGTGGGCCGCTCCGGCGGCACCGATCAGGCTGCCCTGCTGGCTGGAATCCTCCAAATGAACCACGCCTTCGGTGCCTTTATGGACTACGACGGCGGTCGTTACGGGATGGCGATTCTCTCGCGCCATCCCATCATCTCGTCGCGGTCCATTCCGCTGCCGGCCGGCGAGGAGCCCCGGGTGGCACTGGCGGTCGTGGTGGAGTTGCCCAGCGGCGAGCTGCTCACGGCCATCAACGTCCATTTCGACTGGGTCGGCAACGATGCCGCCCGGGTCCGTCAGGCACGCCACCTGAGCACCGTGCTCGACACGCTGGACCGCCCCTGGGTGCTGCTCGGCGACTTCAACGACCAGCCCGGTTCCCGCACCCTGAAGGTCTTCGACGATCTGATCCAGCCGGTGACCAAGCCGGTCGATGAATCGAACACCTTCCCTGCCAACGCTCCCGACCGCGAGATCGACTTCATCTTCGTCAACCGGGGCAACCGCTGGGCACTTGATGGCATCGAGGTGATCCCCGACTCGGTGGCCTCCGATCACCGCCCGGTGTTCGGCCGGTGGCGGCTGCGATAATCGCAACCGACTGCCGGTTTTTCGTTACCTTCCCTGATGTGGTGCCCTCGATTGTCGGGCTCCATCGCTCGGGAATGACACAATCTGAACCATTTTCACGTCGTGACCTGCGTCGCGGACCCGCCGTCAGGCATCTCCTGAGGTTGGAATCCCGATTTCCCTGAACCGATCATCGAGGTCCCCAATGCCCCCTGTCCGAGTTCTCGGACTGCTCCTGGTCGCCACCGCTCTGGCGGGTTGTGGGGACGATAGCGCCGCCGACGGCGCCGAGGATCCCACACCGCAGGCAGCGCTCGATGCCGCCACGTCGTCACTCGAACTGCCGGTGGTGGGCGAACCGGTGATCAAGGGCGACCTGGTCCTGAGCGTGGCAGCCACCGGCACACTGCGCACCGATGCCCGCTCGGTGGTCAAGGCAGAGGCCCAGGGCACGGTGGCGGAAGTGCTGGTCCGACCGGGCGATGCGGTGAGCCGGGGACAGGTGCTGGTACGACTCGACACCAAACCGCTGGAGTTGGCGTTGGCGCGCGCCGAGGCCGGGCTTCGCAACGCCCAGGTGCGCTACCGCACCGAGATCGAACCTGACTCCGCGGTGAGTGGCCAGCCACCCAGCGAAGCCCGCCGCGCCTTCGCACGCGCCTCCTCCGGCCTGGAAACCGCGGAGGTCGACGTGCGCGAGGCCAAGCTCAACCTGGAGCGCGCCGAGATCCGCGCACCATTCGGCGGCGTGATCGAGCGGATCGAGGTTGCGGCGGGTGAGCGGATCAGCAGCGGCGAGGAAGTCGCCGAGGTGGTCGACATCACCAATTTGTATGTCGAGGCCAAGGTGATGGAGCACGACATCCCGCTGCTGGCGCGGGGCGGCGACGCCCAGGTTATGGTCGCCGCGCAACCTGGTCGGACCATCACCGGCAGGATTGCGGCGGTGCTGCCCATCGTCGATTCGGTCGGCAAGGCCGGCACCGCCATCGTGAGGATCCGTGGCGACGGCAAGCTGCGACCCGGGATGTATGCCGACGTGCGCCTGGAGGCGAGCCGACTCGACGACCGGATCATCGTCCCCAAGCGCGCCGTGATCGAGCGCGATGGTCGACCGCTGGTCTGGGTGGTGAAGGATGGTCGTGCCGACTGGGTGTACATCAACGCCGGACGCAGCAACGAGCGTCAGACCGAGGTGCTGCCGGATTCCACCAGCGGCCTGATCCCGCTTGAACCCGGCGACGTGGTGCTGGTGGAGGGCCACCTGACGCTGGTGCACCAGGCACCGGTGCGGTTGGTGGCCACTCGAGAGTCCGAGCAGTAGCCGCCGATGTCACTCGCATCGACGGCGCTCCGCCGTCCGGTCGCGACCATCGCCGCGACGCTGGCGCTGGTGCTGCTCGGCGCGGTGTCACTGGGCAGGATGCCGGTGTCACTGCTGCCCGACGTGACCCTGCCGGTGCTGACCATCCGCACCATCTACCCTGGCGCGGCACCCGAAGAGGTGTCGCGCTTCGTGTCGGAACCGATCGAAAACGCAGTCGGCAACACACCCGGTCTGCTCGAGGTGCGTTCAGTCGCCCGCAGCGGCGAGGCAACCACCACGCTGCGTTTCAACTGGGGCACCGATATGGCCAGGACGGTGCTCACGGTGCGCGAGAATCTCGACAACGCGCGTGCGTCGCTGCCCGACGGCGCGGAGCGGCCCACGCTGCTCACGTCGGATCCGGGCGAACGCCCGATTGCGGTGCTGGGACTCACCGGACCGGGTGACCTGCGCTCGATTGCGCGCACCGCACTCGACGTTCACAAGCGTCGCCTGGAGCAGCTTGCCGGCGTGGCGAGTGTTGCGGTTGTAGGCGATCCCGACGACGAGATCAGGGTGGACATCGACCCGGTCAAGTCGCGCTCGCTGGGGATCACACCCGACGAAGTGAGCACCGCGATCGAGGCGGCCAACGCCACCGCACAGGGCGGCACCATCAAGCGGGGCCAGTTCCGCTTTTCGGTGCGCACCCTCACCGAAATCAAGGATCCCAACGAGCTGTACGGCGTGCCGATCGGACCCGCGGGACGCGGACTCAGGCTGGCCGACATCGCCACAGTCACCCCTGCATCCGCTGATCCTCGCACCATCGTGCAACTCGACGGTGAAGCAGCGGTGGGATTGGTGGTGTACAAGGACGCCGGTTCCAACACCGTCAGCGTCACCCGCGACCTGGAGGAGACTCTCGACCTGCTGCGGCAGGAGTTTCCCGATGTCACCATCAAGGTGGTCGCCGCACAGGCTCGATTCGTAGAGGATGCACTCAGCAACCTGGGTCAGGAGATCCTGGTCGGCGGCGCGCTGTCGATCCTGCTGATCCTGGTCTTCCTGTCCGACTGGCGAACTTCGGTGGCGATCGCCGCCATCCTGCCGCTGTCGGTGCTGGTGGGACTCACCCTGATGCAGGCCCTTGATGTCACCATCAACATCCTCTCGCTGGGCGGCCTGGCCCTGGCGGTGGGCCTGCTGATCGACAACGCAATCGTGGTCGCCGAGGCGAGTTCGCGAAGGCGTGAGGAGGGAATGTCCCGCCACGACGCCGCACTCGCCGGTACCGACGAAGTGAGCGGGCCGCTGATTGCAGGCACGCTGACGACGCTGCTTGTGTTCGGTCCGATCGTGTTCGTGCAGGGACTGGCCGCGGCGCTGTTCCGCGACCTGTCGATCTCGGTGGTGGTGTCGGTCGGCGCTTCGCTGATTCTGGCACTCACCGTGATGCCTGTGCTGCTGACCTGGGGAACGAAGCGGGACGAGAAGCGCGAGGCGCAGAAGGTGACACGCGAGACGCGAGACGCGAGACCGGGGACCGAAGATACGGATTCCGGTCCCGCGTCCCACGTGTCGCCTGTTGCGAAGCTGCGTGCCGTTGGCAGGCAGCTCACCCACCTCTACGAACGGGGAATGGCCTGGTCGCTGGCCAGGCCGCGCACCGTGTTCGCGATCGCGATCGTGACCACGCTGGCCACCGTGCTGCTGATCCGCAGCCTGCCACGCGAAGTGTTGCCCCAGGTCGACGAGGGCACCGTCGTGGCCGAGCTCCGCTTGCCGCCCGGAACGGCAATCGAGGAAACCGCACGACAGGCCGCCCGGCTCGAGGCCGCCGCCGAAGAGCTCGGTTCCGAAGGAACCTACGTTCGCATCGGCTACGCCACCGACGAGGAAGTCCTCTCTGGTTCCGAACCGGGTTCGCCCGGTACCGCCGTGTTCGTGATCCCGGTTCCCGATCGACTCGGTGCCGCGGGCTTCGCCGAACAACTGCGCAGCGCAGTGCCCGACCTGGTTGACGCCGGAACGCTGTCGTTCGACCTCGCGGGCCAGTCCGAGTTCGGCTCGCTGATCGGTCGCGAGGGACGCACGGTGCGGGTCGAAGTGTCGGCAGTGAAGACCAGTGACGGCGACATCGCCGCCGACCAGGTCCGCGCCGCACTGCGCGAGATTCCCGGCCTTGCCGACGTGCGCGACGCATTCGCGGCATCCCAGCCGATCGTGGAGCTCGGCCTGGAACGGGAACGGATCGCCCAGCACGGCCTGCAGCCGCAGGAGGTGATCAACGCACTCAAGGGCGCCCTGGGCGGAGTGGAGGCGAGCGAACTGCGCGAGACCGATCGGCGCACGCCGATCCAGGTCCGCTATGCCGGCAGCGCCAACGAGGATCTCACCACCGCACTGGCCACCCCGATCGACGGAATTCCGGTTTCGCAACTGGTGACTGTCAACGAGCGACGGGCGCCGATCGAAGTGGTGCGGGTCAACCAGCGACCGGTGCACGTGGTCGAAGCGGTGGTGGAGGATGGTGGCACAAGCAAGGCGTCGGCCCGGGTCCACGAGGCGATGAACGAGATGACGTTCAGCGTGCCCGGGGTGCGCTGGCTGGTGTCGGGCGCGGACGAGGAGCAACAGCGCACCACCTCGCAACTCACCCTGGTGGGGCTGCTGGCGGTGGCACTGGTGTTCCTGGTGCTGGCCGGCGAGTTCGCATCGTTCTCGACCCCGCTGCTGGTGATGACCACGGTGCCGCTGGCAGCGGTGGGAGGCATCGTGGCGCTGTGGCTCACCGGCCAGTCGATCAACGCGGTGTCACTGATCGGCATCGTGGTGATGATCGGAATGGCCGACAATGAGGCGGTGGTCAAGCTCGACGCCATCCAGCGATTCCGCGAACAGGGTCACGACATCGACGAGGCGATCAAGCTGGGTGGTGCGCAGCGGCTGCGCGCCATCTCGATGACGATGCTCACCACCATCACCGGCGTGCTGCCGCTGGCGTTTGGCTGGGGCAGCGGCGGTGAACTCTACCAGCCGCTGGCCGCCACGGTGATCGGCGGCGCGATCACCGCGATCCTGGTGACGTTCTTCCTGCTGCCCACGGCATACGCAGTTGTCGAGCGCCGCAAGGAGCGCAGGGCGCGGGCGGCAGGATGATCCGCTGGGCGGCCGGCCGACCGGCAGTGACGTGGGCGCTGGCGGTCGGCTTGCTGATCGCCGGTGGAGTGTCGTTCACCAGACTGCCACTGGCCACCAAGACCCGCGTCGACACGCCGCGGATCTCGGTGGGTGCGAGCTGGACCGGTGCTTCGCCGGAGTTGGTGGAGACCTTCGTCACCTCGCCGATCGAAGCCGCCATCCAGGGTGTCCGCGGTGTGCGCAAGCTCAGCTCCACCTCGTCGGAAGGCAACGCCAGCGTAACGGTCGAACTCGACCCCGGTGTCGACGCCGGCTTCGCCCGGCTCGCAATCCTCGAACAGATGGAGGCACTTCGCAGCGAGTTGCCGCGACAACCGCGCCAGTCGCTGCGGGTGTCGCAGTACGTACCCGAGGATCTTGCCGAATCGCCGCTGCTCGAGATCAACGTCACCGGCCCCTACACGCCGGGTGCGCTGACCAGGATCACCGAGGATATCGTGGTGCCCCGTTTCGCGGCGCTGGAGGGTGTCGCCGGCTACAGCGTGCGCGGCTCGGCCCAGAACGG
>CBFGRM010000094.1:0-5893 GCA_965651205.1 uncultured bacterium | reverse complement strand
GGTTTACCCGCGAGCCGCGAGCCGCTAGCCGCGAGCGCAACCCTCCGCTACGGCCGCACCGTCGCGACGCGCACCGTGATGAACCTCGCGGCTCCGGTGACCGGCTGGTAGTACGACAGGAACTGCACCTTGTACACCGCGTCACCGTCGCGGATCAGGTAGATGTTGTGGGTGGGCAGCACCGCGTGCGGTTGACCGGGATCGATGCCGTACACGAACGGTGGCGAGTCGTCGACTGACACGCTGGCCGGCAAGCTCGACGTGAACATTTCATCAGCCGGAATGTCGGCTGCACCGACGGCGTCGAATCGCTGCCGCGCCTCGACTGGCGACACGGCCATCGGATTGGCTTCAACCAGCAGCGTGTTGTCGATCAACAACTTGGCCTTCACCCCGGGAGCCAGCCGCAGCGTGTAGCGCTGGACGCCGAGCTGCCAACCCGATACCGAATCGGCAGTGCCGGCCGGCAGCACCGTGCCGGTGCCCAGGTCGACCAGCGCGAACTCGGCGTCGGATGTTGCGTCGACGGTGAATTCACGAACCTCGCCCTGGCCAGACAGCGGGGCGGCAACAATCGCGACGGCCGCGAGCAGCGAGATGGAACGGCAAATTGACACGATCGTCCTCGGCGATGAATGGGCCGGAAAACTAGAACACCGGCACCACCGGGGAGATCCGGGGGATTACCCACCCCGTCCTGCGTCCACCCTCAGCGCGCTCGCTGCCCCTCGAACCGCGCGCCCCGCTGTCGCAGAACCACTTTGGTGGCTCGACCATCCTCGATGGTGAAGGTCAACCGCAGCGACGGGTCGAACTCGGCGCCGAAGGTGTGATCGCCGAGGTGGACCAGCGGGATCGGACCCTGCCCTTGAAGCTGACCGGTGATGCCGTTGTCGGCTGCAGCTATCGTGAACTTGCGCGCCGCACCACCGATCGTCAACTGATACTCACCGATGTAAAGCGAGCGCGACTCCTGGTCGAGCGGCATCGCCAGTTCGGCCACACTCAGTGGTGCGCCCAGTGCTGCCAGAACCAGGTTCCGGAGCAGCGTCGCCGGATCTCCGCTGCCGGCGTTGGTGAGCACGGTTACCGACAGTTGTGCACCAGGTATCCACGCATTGGCGGTGAGAAAACCATTGATGCCACCACCGTGGGTGATCATCGCGTGACCGGCCACCGAGTCGACCACCAGCGCAAAACCGTACTGCGACTCCGTTGCGGCGCCAGTCGGCGTGATCATCATCGCATACGATTCGGCGGAGAGCAGTTGACCGGTGTGCAGGGCCCGGTTCCAGCGGACCATATCGCCGATGCTGGAGCACATCGCGCCGGCCGCGTAGGGTTGAGTCATCGACAGATAGGGCGTGTTGATCCAGCCGTTGCCGAGCTTCTCGTAACCGCGCACCCGGTGGGGGACGACTGCAACGCCGAGACAGTTGCGAGTGTCGGTCATTCCGAGCGGCTTGGTGAGTCGTGCCGTCAGGTCGCTGCCCCACGAACGGCCAGCCAGCTTCTCGACCAGCATGCCGAGCAGCACGTAGCCGGTGTTGTCGTACTTCCAGTCGCTGCCGGGAGCGAAGTCCATCGGCCGGTCGGCGGTGAGCTCCAGCAGTTGAGCGGGACGCATCGACTCGCCCCAACGGCTCTGCCATTCCGAACCCAGGTCGGTGTAGCTGGGAATGCCGGAGGTGTGATTGAGGAGCTGGCGAACCGTCACACCGCGCCAAGCCGCCGGCAACGAATCGATGTGAGTCGCAATGCTGTCGTCGAGTGTGAGCTTGCCCTGCTCCATCAGTTGCATCACCGCCACTGCGGTGAACTGTTTCGTCACCGAACCGATCCGGTACACCGATGCGGTGGTGGCCGCGACGTCGTGCTCCAGATCCGCCGATCCGTGAGCGGTGAACAGCACCGTGTCTGCACCGCGGACCAACGCCACCGCCACGCTCGGCGCCTCGCCGCGTGCGACGTAATCGCGGGCCAACGAGTCGGCCACCTCGGCAGACCTGTCCTGCGCGGTAATCGCGGTGGGAACAGCCAACAGGAACAGCAGCAGCAGTCGGGTCATCGATAGGTCCGTGTTGTAGTGGGCGGGCAGGCACAGCGCAGATGCCATCGCGATCATCCAACACGGCCGGGGCGTGCCCCGCCCCTGCGGACCATCACGGTGGTATCATAAAGTATGCTCGGTACCATCGTGAAAGGGCTGCTCCGCCGACTGATTCTGGTGGTGGCGGTTCTCAACCTGACTGCTCTGGCGCTGCTGGTGGCGCTGCCCAGCCCACCGCTGGCCCGGCAGGGTGTGGGCTACGAGACGGCCGACAGCATCTCGATCGCCGCCAGGATCGACTTTCTGGACCGGCGCGACCCGCTGGTCGACAGGATCCTGCCGGCCGGTGTCGGCGGCCTCCAGGTGGTGCCGTCGCTGGACGGCAACGACGGCGTCGCGCTGACCGAACATTCGCGGATCGTGATCACCGCCGCGGCGGCGCTGGATCGGTCGTCGGCTGGCGCCGCCTCGCGCGGTGAGATTGTCGAGATGCACGAGCGCGCGCATCTGCTCAATGCTGCCCACCCCGAACTGGTCGCCGCACTGATCGATGTCGTGCCGGCTCCGGATGCCGACACCTACGCGGCAACCAACAGCGGCGAACATCTCGCGGAAATGTTCGCGAACGCGTGGGAGATAGTGCGCAGCCAGGACATCACGAACATCTGTGCGCATTACGACGGGCTGGTGCGGAATATGGAAGCGCGGGTGCCCGGCACCGCCGGGATGCTGCTGTGGATGCTGCCTGTGTGGGAGCGCGCCCGTGGCGTCGATGCGGAACCGGTGCTGGTCGCTGATGCAGCGGCGGCGGCGCAAGGCTATCAGCGCCAATGGCAGGCACTGGCGGATGCCGTGGAACTGCGTCGCACCAGCGCCGGCACGCTCACGCCCTGGGAGGTGCCGACAGTCGGCGTGCAGCTCCGGCGGATTCACATCGAATTGCGGCGATCGGATCAGTGGTGGGAACGCGCTGTCGGCTGGGGGATCTGGCCGAGCGCGGTGATTGCTGCGCGGATCTGACGTCGGGTCAAGCGCTGAAGCGCTTGCTCGGCAAGGGCCGGGGCTCAAAGCCCCGCTGTTCCGTGCACGGTGCAGATCATTCATCGGAGCTGGCAGGCTTTCAGCCTGCGTCAGTGCCGAGCGGGTGCTTCAGCACCTGACGATGTCCCCACCGGCGAGCCCCTGCTATCATCATAGATGTTCCTGCCCCTCGCCATCCTGCTCCAGGCCGCGCCGCTGGCGCCGATCGTGACCACCGACGCGCTGGTGAGCACGCAGCCCGGCAGCCCCGTTCCCAACGTGCGGATCCCCGGGTTCGCGGAGACCAACGACGGCACGCTGCTCCTGTTTGCAGAAGGGCGAATCGGTGCTGCCGATCCTGGGGCGGAACATCCGATTTCGATGTTGCTGAGTCGGAGCAGCGACGGCGGTGTCACCTGGAGTGCGCCCGCGACAATTCTCGCCGACAGCGCATTCGACTTTGCCAATCCGACGCCGGTGGTTGATCGCATCACCGGCACGGTGTGGCTGGCCTACGATCGTTTCCCCGATCGCTGCGGCTCCAACCGTGACTGCAACACTCCCGGCAACGACCCCGACGATCGCAGCACCATCCAGACCGTTTGGGTGATTCCGTCGCACGATGACGGCCTAACCTGGGGTGAGCCGCAACTGCTGCCGAAGCCGGTGCACACCGACGACGGCATCTGGTGGCGCAGTGCCGCGGTTGGTCCGGGCGGTGGCATTCAATTGGATCGACAACAGGACACCGCTCGCAACGGACGACTGGTTATTCCGGCACGACGCTTCGGCTCGCGCAGTGCGGATGGGCCGAGCGAAGGTGGCGAGCCGTTCACATTTTTTTCCGATGATCACGGCCGCACCTGGCAGCTCGGCGGGATCACCGGAGGCGCAGCAGCCAACGAACCGGAAGTTGCGGAACTTGCCGATGGTCGACTGTTGATGGAAGCCCGGCAGAACAGTGGCACCCATCGCTGGCGCTGGTGGTCGAGCGATGGTGGTGCCACGTGGAGTGCACCGACTGCGGGCGACATCACCATCACACCGGTGGATGCGTCGGTGATTCGTCTGCGCGACGGTCGGTTGGCGTTCACCGGGCCGAGCGGACCGGGACGCACCAATCTGTCACTGTGGTTGAGCGAGGATGGTGGCAGGACATTTCAGATGGCGGATGTGATCGCCAGCGGTCACGCAGCGTACTCGGTTGTACAACAACTCCAGAACGGCGACCTCGGCGTTGTGTACGAGGCCACCGATGCGACGACGATCGGGTTCCTGCGGGTGCGCTGGTCCAAGGGCTGAAGCCCTTGCTCGGCAAAGACCGGGGCTGAAAGCCCCGTTGTTCCGTGCACGGGTCGGATCATCGCCCGGGACCGGCTGGCTTTCAGCCTGCGTCAGTGCCGAGCAGGTGCTTCAGCACCTTCGGGCTCGATCAGCCACTCACTCGCCGGTATCCACCGCGACCCTCTGGGCAACTCTGCCTGTGGGGCACTTGCATCCAGCGTGATCAGCAACGGCGTCGCCTGCGGATGTTCCTGTATTCCCGCTTGGAGTCCGCGCATTTCCCTTTCGAGAGTCTCTGCTGCCCCGGTGTCTGCTGCCACCTGGATCAGCAGTGGTTTCCGTGCCGGGTGCGTGGCGAGGAAGTCCACCTCCAAACCTCCTCTGGTGCGGACATAGCTGACGTCGTAACCGCGCCGCTCCAACTCCAACATCACCACCGTTTCCAGCGCTCGACCGATCTGGGATCGTCCGCTGCGCTCATAGACAGGGATCAACCCCGGGTCCACCGGATACACCTTGCGCGGGTTGACCATCCGTTGCCGCTCGGAGGTGGAATGCATCCACACGGTGCGGAACAGAAAGGCATCCTCGAAGTGCGCCAGGTAATCGTGCAGAGTGTCCTTGCCGACAGCGATTCCCTCTGACTTCATCACATTCGACAATTTGCTGATGCTGAACATCCCTCCCGGCGTGCCCAGCAATTCGCGCTGCAACCAACGCAGCGCCACGGGATTGCTCACCGCGTGGCGGTCGATGACATCGCGAAGCGTCATCATATCCACATACCCCCGGAGCAGGGATACTCGATCGAAATCCTCAAGCTCCTGTGCCTCGGGAAACCCACCGACCGACACGTATCGTCGCAGCGCCGCATCCAGCAGCGAGCGTCGCCGGCTGCTCCATTCTTCCCCGACCGGTTCCTCGTCCAGATGACGCAGCGCCTCGCGGAACGAGAATGGGTGCATCAACACCTCGACACCTCGTCCGCGCAACGACGTGCTCACCTCCCGGCTCAGCAACTTGGCCGAGGATCCCGAAAGGAGGATCTCAACTTTTTCCGTATCCAGCACGCGCCGGACAAACCGCTCCCACCCGGGCACCACCTGGACTTCGTCCAGGCAGAGTGTCAGCCCGCCCTGCGAGCGCAAGGCGGGATTGCGGCGGAAGACCTCCTCCAGCATCCAGTCCAGATCGCCGACTTCCATTCCTGCAAGGCGATCGTCCTCCAATGAGATCAGCAGCAGTCCTTCTCGGGGCTGCCCCTGTTCCAGGCGCGCCAGCAGCTGTTGGCGCAGGAAGGTCGTCTTCCCAGCCCGACGCACCCCCACCACCGCCACTGCCTTGCCCTGATGAGGCGGAACCCTGGCATCTCGCCGGGTGCCGGCATCAAGCGGGGCCGTGAGCGCGTCCGTAATGCGTTGCGACAGAAGGGCTTGGAGATTTGTCATTGCGTCAAGGACAATCTAGACCACAATTATCCTTCTGTCAAGGACAGACTGCCAAGCGCTGAAGCGCTGGCTCGGCAAAGACCGGGGCTGA
>CBFGRM010000093.1:0-6108 GCA_965651205.1 uncultured bacterium | reverse complement strand
ACGGTCTCTTCTTCGCCGGCGACCTCGGCCAGCGGATCTTCCAGACGCCGTTCTCGTGGAAGTCTCTGGGTGTGGACGTCCGGGGCCGCTCGCACACCCTGCGGATCAACTACCGCACCTCGCACCAGATCCGCGCCCAAGCCGATCGGCTCCTCGATCCCGAGATGCAGGACGTCGACGGCAACGTCGAGTCACGCCGAAATGCGGTCTCGGTGTTCAATGGGCCGGAGCCCGAGATTCGGCTCTTCCCGACCGAGGCCGAGGAGGTCGCCGCGATCGGGGAGTGGATCGAGGCACGGATCGGGGATGGGGTGGCTCCGGAGGAAATCGGCGTCTTCGTCCGTTCATCCGGTCAGGTCGTACGCGCCCGGAACGCCGTCAAGGCCGCGGGCCTCGAGCCGACGGCTCCGCAGCCCGGTGTCGATCCTGAGCCGGGAAAGGTGGTCCTTATGCCGATGCACCTCGCCAAGGGACTCGAGTTCCGGGCCGTAGTGGTCGCCTGCTGTGACGAGGAGGTGTTGCCACTGCAGAGCCGAATCGAGGGGGTCACCGACGATTCCGACCTCGAGGAGGTCTACAACACCGAGCGGCAATTGTTGTACGTGGCCTGTACCCGTGCCCGGGACCGGCTGCTGGTGACGGCGGTCGGGGCGGGGTCGGAGTACTTGACTGATCTGGATGCCACTTCCCGGGGTACACCGTGAACGCCTTCGAGTCGGTGATCGCCAGCTTGATCGAAAGGGGAGGCACACCCGAGGCTGCTGCCATCCGCACCATCCGCGCTGCCCTGCAGGCACTGGTTCACGAGCTCTACTTCAAGTCGTCCCACTTCGCCGGGCTCAGAGGGCATTCACCACGGCACCTGCACGACACCGACCAGCAACGCTACGAAGCAATGCCGGCCTCAGAACTGCTCGGCAATAGCGATCCGATCACCGCACTGCTCGAAGCACGACTGGCACGTATACCCGGTGCCGATTTCGACTCATTAGTTGACAACTGGCAGCGAGCAGAATCAACGCTGAACGCCAGAGTGAGGATGGTGTTCGGGCTCTTGGGGCCGGGCTTGCCAGCTGAGCTCGCCCAGTTGTTGGTCGGAGCAGGAGACGCCCTTCCGTCGCTGAATGTGGTCGCAGGCCAGAATCCGATCGGCGGCAAGCGCAGTGACAAGCGTTTCGGGCAGCCTGATCTGGTCCTTCTCGGCGACGATACAGCAGTGACAATCGAGATGAAAGTTCGAGGCGGCAAGGCCACGGCCCGATATGCACCGCTCCAGCACTGCAGATACCTCCTGCTCGGCGAGGCACTCCGACAACAGATGGGCCTCAAGCGCGTGCATCACGTGCTCCTGGCGCCGTTCAGTACCGGCCGGATAGTTGACCGTGCCGAATCCTGGCTGCACAGTCCTGTGGAACCCGGTAGTACGCTTGTGCCGAGCTTCACGGCGATGATTGATGCGTTGCCTGCTGATCTTCGCGATGAACTGCAGGCGCAGGGTGGGGAGTCAAGGCTAGCCACACTTAGTGCTGAAGTGCCGACACGATTGGCAGATCTGGGTGACCTTCTAGACACCATCGAGCGGGTAATCAGTACTCAGCATCCCTTCGCTCGACATCTGGCTGATCAGGTTGCGAAAATCAGGCGGTACGGACTCCGCAAGGAGACCACAATGCAATACCCTGGGCTCGGCAGGATCAATGCAACCAGACGGGCCGGGCAGGAAAGTTTTCACGCCGGTGGCGAGGCGAAGCCTTGGTCGCTGCTCGATTTCTGGGCGTGGAGCGTGTCGGATCTGGTGAGCAACGTTACCCGGGGCCGCTTGGCTGAGTATGTCGTGGCTCAGGCACTTGGTGTGGATACCAGCGGGGTGCGCGACGAATGGGCCGCGTACGACCTGGTGACTCCCGATGGCATCAAGGTAGAGGTGAAGAGCGCCGCATTCCTGCAGAGCTGGCATCAGGACCGACTGTCGTCGATCTCCTTTCGGACTCCCAAGACACGCGAATGGGACGCCACCACCAATGCATTGAGCACTGACTCGCGGCGCCAGGCAGACGTGTACGTGTTCGCGTTGCTGACTCATACCGACAAGGCCACAGTCGACCCGCTGGACCTGGATCAATGGCATTTCTGGGCTGTGCCCACCAGCGTTCTCGATGCTCGGACGAGAAGTCAGCATTCCATCACGCTGTCGACCCTCAAGGGCCTGGCCGGAGCGGGGGTCGGGTTTCAGGCGCTTGCCGACGAGATGAGCAGGGTTCTGGGCACCGGATGAACGCGAAGTCCTCGCGGATCCCAGCCGAATTTCGGGCCAGGCTCGCTGAGGGGTTGACGAATTCGTCGTCCAGGCCGCAACCGACTACACCACCCCCCACCACGGCGCGGCAATCACGCCCGGCGCGAGTACCCGGATTTCTGGGTCACCGCTCAACAACAGGCCACGCACCGCCCCGGGGTGCAGTTCCTTGAACCGCCGCAGATGTCGAGCGTCGGAGGCGGTGACCCGTGGGGTGCCCTTCACCTCGACCGGCAACAACCGCTTTCCTTCTTCAGCGACAAAGTCCACCTCTTGCTGAGCCGCACGCCAATGGTAGACGGTTCTGCCCGACGCCAGGCTCTGCCACACCAGCAAATCGTTGGCGACAAAATTCTCCAGATGAAAACCGGTCGGCTCCTGCTCGCCGGCCGCAGCCAGTGCCAGGGCGGAATCCACCAGGAATGACTTGGCGGACTTGATCACCTTCTGGCTGGCGTTGCGCGAGAAGGCGGGGATCCGGTCCACCAGATAACTTCGCTCCAGTGCATCGAACCATCGACGGAGCGTGGTGGCTGCGATGCCGAGATCACCGGCCATACCGTGGAAGTTGAGCTGCTGCCCGGTGCGTGAGGCGAGCAGTCGCAGGAACTGTTCGAATTGCGCCGGCGACCCGATCTCAAGCACTTCACGGATGTCCCGGTGCACCAGCACTTCGAGATATCCATCCACCACGTCGCGGCGCGCATCGGGCTCCGCTGCTACGACGCGTGGAAACCCACCCACCGTCACCATCTCGCGCCAATCCAGCGCACCGCTCGCCGCTGCCCGTTCCGCCAACACCTTCAGCACGGCGGTCTCATCGCTGCCGAACAGGAAAGTCCAGCCGGGATGTTCCTCGTCGAGCCGCAGCTCGCTGAGAGTGAGAGGCCGAAGCTTCCGGTACCGTGCCCTGCCGAGTAGCGAGTCGCCGACACCCGCACTGATCGCGGGCTGAGCCGACCCGGTCAGCAGGTACTGCCCGTTGCGCCCATCTCGGTCCACCACCGCCTTGATGGCGAGGAAAAGGCCGGGGGCCCGCTGGACCTCGTCGATATATGCCCCGTCGGTACCCAGATCGGCGAGCAGTCCGGCAGGATCCTGGCGGGCCTGCTGCAGGACATCCTGATCGTCCAGTGTCCGGGAGGCCATCCCGCGCCGCTCGGCGATCGCCTGGCACAGGGTGCTCTTGCCCACCTGCCGGGTCCCCATCACCGCCACCACAGGGAAACGGGCCAAGTCTCGTTCAACCGTCTGGCGAAGCGATCGGGGGAATATTAGGGTTGCGATATCGTCAAAAAACACTATATTGACCTCCAGTGGTCAATGTAGCATTTTGGAGGACAAAATGGCAACAGGGCACTCAGTGGACGACCTGCTGGACTTCCTGACCCACGCCGCGGACCGCGGTCTGATGCCGGCGGCCACGGCGCAGGCCCTGGGCGTCGCCACCCGGAGCGTCGCCGAGGTGCTGGACGAGCGTGAGCGGCAGGACCTTCGGGAACTCGACCTGCCGGCGACGATCAAGCGGTTCGAGACCAAGCGGGCACGGGAATTCAGCCCTTCCTCGCTCAAGGAGTACGGCCGCAGGATGCAGCGAGCCGTCCACCACTTCCTGAAGTGGAAGGCGGACCCGGCGAATTTCTCGGTGAAGACCAGGGCAACCCGATCGGCAGCGAAGAAGGCAAAGCCGTCCCGCTCTCCTGCAGGCGAGTCACCGGCATCCGTGGTTGCGGGTTCAAGTGGATCATCCCATCAGGCGCCGACTCAGGGCGGCTATGAGACCTCGTTGCCGCTTCGGCCCGGTGTGGTGGTGACGATATCGAACCTGCCCGACGATCTCAGCTCGGTGGAGGCGGAGCGTCTGGCGGGATTCGTCCGACTGCTGGTGGTGGACTGAAGAGAAGCGCAACCGATGTGTACTATTGCCGGCGCACTCGCCCATCCCGGAACCCGCCCTGACCTCCGCGCGTTGTGGATGTCGTTCCCTCCAGGAGGCACGCGTCAATGACCAGTTCCGCTCCCACCCCACATCGCTACGACACCATCATCGCAGGCGGCAGTTTCGCCGGCCTGTCGGCTGCGATCTACCTCGGCCGCGGCCGCCGCTCGGTGCTGGTTCTCGACACCGGTGCACCGCGCAACCGCTTCGCCACGGCGTCGCACGGATTCTTCGCCCAGGACGGCGCCGACCCGCTCACGATGCTGGCAACAATGCGCACTCAGGTCGCCGCGTATCCAACCATCACATTCATCGAGCAGGCTGCAGTTCGAGCGACTCGCGACGACGACGGCTTCCGCGTCACGCTGGCCAACGGTGACGTCGTCACCGGATCGACGCTGCTGCTCGCCTATGGCATCACGGACATCCTGCCGGATCTGCCCGGCACGGCAGAACGCTGGGGCAAGTCGGTGATCCACTGCCCGTACTGCCACGGCTACGAATTCAGCGGGCAACGTCTCGGCGTGCTGAACCTGTCGCCTGCATCGCTCCACCAAGCCAACCTGATCCCCGAGTGGGGACCAACCACGTTCTTCCTCAACGGCGGCGAGATCGAAGCCGAGGCCGAACGCAAACTCGTCGAGCGCGGCGTGGTCATCGAACCGGCAGCGGTAAATGCGTTGCTCGGCGAAGGCACTCGACTGTCGGCAGTGCAGCTCGACGACGGACGCGAACATCCGCTGGACGCGCTGTTCATCGGGCCGACACACCGCCTGAGCAGCGACCTCGCAGAGCAACTCGGTTGCGCAATCGAAGCAGCACAGTCAGGACCGATCGTCACGGTGGACGCGATGAAGGCGACCAGCGTCGCCGGAGTCTTCGCGGCCGGCGACATCACCCGGCAGGGACACACCGTGACCTTCGCCTGTGCCGACGGAGTGATGGCAGCACTGGCCATCCATCGGCGACTCGTGTTCGGGGCGGAGGTTTGACCCCCCGACTACCTTCCTTCCTCACCCACCCACGGCCCGGACACTCCGATGACTGCTTCCTGGAAGCCCGCCGACTATCCCAGCGTCTCGGTCTATCTGATGACCGATAACGCCGCCCGGGTGGTGGCATTCCTCAAGGCCACCTTCGGCGCCACTGAACACCGCCGGATGGACACGCCCGACGGCCGGATCGCTCATCTCGAGCTCAGGATCGACGACTCGATCGTGATGCTCTCCGAGGCCACCGAGACGTATCCGGCCATCATCACCTGGCTGCACGTGTATGTGCCCGATGTCGACGCCGCGTACGCACGCGCGCTGGCGGCGGGAGGAACGTCGGTGCAGGAGCCGGTGCAGAAGGGCGACCCCGACAGGCGCGGCGGCGTGATGGATCCCGGCGGCAACACGTGGTGGATTTCGACTCAGGTGGGGTGAGCGACAGTATGGTCTCGGGAAACGTCCGCACCACCCTCCGCCTGGAAGGTCTGGCCGTCCTGGCCTTGGCGCTGCTGTTCTACTCACGGACCGGTGTCGGCTGGGGATGGTTCGCGCTGTTCTTTCTGGCGCCGGACATCTCCTTTGCCGGATACCTGGCCGGACCACGAATGGGTGCTGTGATCTATAACATCGTCCACTCGTACATCGCGCCACTGATGCTGCTCGGCGCAGGCACACTGACCGCAACGCCATTGGCTAACACCGTCGCAATCATCTGGCTGGCACACATCGGTTTCGATCGCACGCTGGGCTACGGACTCAAATACTCGTCGGGATTCGGTGATACGCATCTGGGCAGGATCGGGCGGGGCTGAACGCAGGGGCTGGGCGGGCCGGGCGTGCCCGGCCCCTACACCACCAATCGCGCACCGACGATATTTTCC
>CBFGRM010000092.1:0-6137 GCA_965651205.1 uncultured bacterium | reverse complement strand
CTGCAGGCGTTGGTTGATCAGTGGCAGGACGCCGACGTGGAACTGCAACCGGTTGTCAATGAAGCCCGGGCACGAATCCGGGAGCTGAGCAGTCTCGAAGGGAACTGAGGTCAGTCCACCGGCGACCCGATCCCGCGGTTGGCAAGCCGTTCGAAGCGCGGATTGCCGGCGAGTGGACGGAAGGTAGGGTCGGTTCGCAGCCAACCCGGCTGCATAATGTACTGGCGATTCTCGGCCAGGTCCTCCAGCACATCGAGCGCACGATCCTGGTCACCCAGCGTCATCATCGTGCGCACGTACTGATGCAGCACATATGAAATGTCATCGGTGCTGCGCCCCACGGTGTCTGCCAGCGCCAGGTCCGCCTCGCGGATCGCGTCGGCGCGGCGACCGAGGATCGCCAACGATCCAGCGTTGAGAATCCGGAGTTGTGGATCATTCGCCGACGAACTGATCTGCTGGAAGGCAACCTCGAGCGACGAGTCGGCATACGCCCGTGCCTTTTCCATATCGCCCTGCTGCTGTGCCGCGACCGACAGCGCCTGTCCCCACCACGCGATGTCGTGGTCGAATGATGCCGGCCTGAGACGGTAGAGCAGCTCCAGTTGCCGTTGATCCAGCACGAACGCCATCTCCTGGTATCCCGCAAAGTATGCCACCAGCTCGGATTCGGGCTGCCAGGCGAGGGACTGCTCCACGACCCGCCTTGCACCGGGCAAGTCGCCGTTGGCCACATAGGCCGTCGCCGCCCATTGGACATCAGCGAGGTTGACCGGCCTGAGTGCCATCAATTCATCGGCAGTGGCCACGGCCTCCCTGGTGCGACCCAGGTAGACCTGGGCGCGGATCATCGTGGTGAGCACCAGTGCCGACCGCGGATCGATATCGCGAGCCAACTGGAGTCGATCAAGCGTCTTCCGGTTGTCGCCCGCACCGAGCGCAAGCAGGGCGGAACGGGTCAGCGCGTTGATGTTCCTGGGTTCGAGCTCCAGTGCGTGGTCCGCAAAGCTCAGCGCCTGTGTCTCGTCACCCCTGACGCCCACCCAGTAGGTCGACGCAGCGATGTGCGTGAACGCCGAGTCGGGTGCGAGGGCCATCGCCTTGTCGAGCGCAAAGCTGGCGCGAACGGCCAGCGTCTGGTCACGATTTCCGTTGGCGTAGGCCAATGTCAAGGCATTGGCCAGCGCGGCCCACGCCTGCGCAAATGTCGAGTCGAGGGCCACTGCCCGTTCATAGTTGGTGGCAGCGAGCCGGGCTGAAGCGGCCGTGTTGTCGGTGATCCCCCTGCCCTGGAGATAGGCGTTGTAGGCCTCGGCGTTGGTGGTCGGCCTGCCTGCCAGGTTCTGCACCTGTTGTTCGCCGAGCACCGTGCCGAGTGCGCTGGCCACCCGGGTCGCGATCTGCCCCTGCACCGCGAATGGGTCCGACAGGTCGCCGTCAAACGAGTCGCGCCAGGTGACGTTGCCGGTGTTGCCGTCCACCAGCTCGGCGTTGACGCGGAACTGGCGCTTGCCGTCGCTGCCGGTGGCCCAGCGCACGGACCCCATCAGTACCTGGTCGACGCGGAGTTCGCGCGCGATCTCGGTGGGTTCCTTGTCACTGTCGCGATAATCATCGGCACTGGCAGACGAGATCACGGTGAAACGATCGAGTCGTGCCAGCCGGTTGCGCAGCTCGTCGACGATACCGTCGGCGAAATAGGCATCCTCGCTGGACCCCAGGTTGTCGAATGGCAGCACGGCGACGCTGCGCACCTCGCCGGCTGCCGGGGCGGCGTTGCTGCCGAGCAGCCTGGCACCCGCGATGCCGACGACCACCGCCAGCGCGGCCGCTGCGGCAACCAGTTTCCAGCGCGAGAACAATGAACGTGAACCGTTCCCCGGTGCTGCTGCGCCGATGAATCCGCTCCGGTCGGCCGACGCGAGGGCGTCGGCAAAGTCGCTGGCGGAGTTCCAGCGATCGGCCGCCGACTTTGCCAGCGCCTTGAGCACGGCGCTGTCGACTGCCGGCGGGATCACTGCCCGGGTACGGCTGATCGGGCGCGGCTCCTCGGTGATGCTGCGGGTGATGATCGCCTGCGCCGTGGGGCCCGTGAACGGCGGCTCGCCGGTCAGCATCTCGTACAGCACGCAACCCAGGGCGTAGATGTCGGTGCGGCCGTCGATGTTGGGTTCGCCGGCCGCCTGTTCGGGACTCATATACTGTGGCGTGCCGATGGCCAGCCCCGACTTGGTGAGGGCAACCGCGTCGTCGGCCGCGCGGGCGATGCCGAAATCGGCGACCAGCGCGTGTCCCTCGTGCAGCAGGATGTTGGCCGGCTTGATGTCACGATGGACGATGCCGCGCTTGTGGGCATAGGCCAGCGCCTCGGCGACCTCGCGCGCCAGGCGGAGCGATTCCTCCACCGGCAGTTGTCGTTCGCGGGCAATCCTGCTGGTGAGCGATTCTCCCTCCACCAGCGGCATCACGTAGTACAGCACGCCGTCGGCGGAACCGGAGTCGTGCACCGGCAGGATGTGCGGGTGGGTCAGTCTGGCGGCGATCTCCACTTCGCGCAGGAAGCGCTCGGCGCCGAGCGTTGCCGCCAGCTCCGGGCGCATCACCTTGACCGCCACCTTGCGGTTGTGCTTGAGGTCCTCCGCCAGGTACACCGTGGCCATTCCGCCCTCGCCCAGGACCCGCTCGATGCGGTAGTGCTCGGCGAGCGCGCTGCGGACCCTGTTCACCTCGAAGGCACCCGTGGGCATCGTGCGCTCGGGTACTCCCGGCTCGGTGGGAGTGGGCGTGCCGCAGTTGAGGCAGAAGTGGGCTCCCGCCGGCAGCGGGGTACCGCACTTGGCACAGTCGTGCGGGTCGGTTGGCACGAATCTCCTGACGATGTGATCGAGTCCGGAATATACAGCGTGCGGTGGGTCGCGGGGGCAGGAACCTACCGAACCACCACGGTGATCGACTGGACGGCGTAGGGCATCTGGGCGACGGGCAGGTCGCGTTGGTGAAGCGGCAGGTCGAGGAATCCCTGTCGTCTGGCAAGTTCCAGTTGCTGGTCGGTCAGATGGGCCAGGTCGGGGCCGTCGTCCCAGTTCGGCTTGTCGAGTGTCCAGTTGGTGAAGCTCGCCAGTAGCGGGCAATTCCGCTCGGCGCGGAAGGCGAATATCAACGTGTACTCGCCCGGCTCCGCAGGCGCGGGAATGGCGATGGGGCGATCGAGCTTGCCATTGGCCATCGGCGTCTGGATCGATTCGAACTCGTGCACGCCCTCGTCGCGTGGCAGCCAGGTCCGCAGACCGCAGAAGATCACCACCGCGTGCTTCCAGTCGGACCGGTAGTTGAACCGCAGTCGACCGCTGATGGTGTCGGAGGCCGCTACGACCACGCGCGGATCGGACGGATCGATTTCCTGACCGTTCAGGGTGCCGCTGAGCAGGTGCAGCGCCGCACCGTAATTGGCATTGGCGGCGAGTCGGCGCGAAATGATCCGACCCGCTCTCGGATGGAACACGGCAAGAGTCACCGAGTCCTCGCCCTCGGGGTGGACCAGCACGTCGCTGAACGTCGCCCTGCCATCCTGCATCACCACCACGGTGTCGCCGCTCAACCTTGCCCTGCTGGGCCCGATCACGCGCAGGGTGAGTGTGTCGCGGGCGTCGGTGGCGTTGCTGCCGTCGGGACCGTATGCCGCCAGTGAGATCGGCGCGACAAAGCGACGCGCACCGGCCAGTTCGCTCTCCATCCAGTCGATCGACGGTTCCTGCTCCAGCCGCAGCGAGTAATCGGGGATCGATCGACGCCAGGATGCAATCGGTATCGCGATCATCAGGGCAACTGCAGCGACGGCCCCCAGTCTGAACGACAACCGCGAGCTCAACGGCATCGCCGAGCGAAGTTGCGGCAGCAGGAAGCGATCGCCGCTGGCGACAGCGAGTTGTTCCAGCAGCGTTCGGGTGGGGGTGCGGACGCCGCTCTGGCGATGCCAGGCGATCCAGCGGGTGGCCACCTGTTGCAGCAGGTGTCGACCTCCGCCGGCGCCTGCGTGCGAGAGGGCGACCACCAGTTCGGCAGGGCCCACCTCGCCTCGAAGCATCGCGGCTGCCAGTGCGCTTCGCCTGGTCGCAATATCCGTGGCCGACAACTGGTCCAGCAGCCGCTCGGCGAAACGATCGTGGGACACTTCCCAGCCGTGGGGGCCAAGTGTCGCCAGCCCGGCGAGTTCCAGGGCGGCGAGGGCCGGACCCGCCGCGGGCTCGACTTGCAGCAGAACCGACTCGGACAGTGGATGTCCCGACACGGCCAGCGTGGTGAGCACTTGCTCCTCGGTCGCGCCGAGACGGCGGATTCGTTGCAGCAGCGGCACCTCGCGACCGATCACCGAGCGGATCGCATCGTCGGAACCGACCTGCCAGGTATTGGCTGACAGTGACACCGCACCGGCAGCCAGCAGACTGCGCAGCGCCTCGATCACCAGCAGCGGATTGCCGTTGCTCGACTGGTGCAGGATGGCAGCCAGTTCGTCGAGACGTGGTTCGTCGCCGTCGCCCAGCGACGTCAGCAGCTCGGCCACCGCAGGTATGGTGAGCGGCGCCAGTGGCAGTATGCCTGGCAGGGTTCCCGGGAGCGGGCTGTCGTGGCGACTACTGGTGACCACCAGCAACGGTTGGTCGCTGCAACGGGCGATGGCCGCACCAAGAATGTCGAGCGACTCGGGATCGGCCCAGTGCAGGTCGTCGATGATGAGTGCGAACGGCGCATCGGAGGACAGGGCACCGAGCAGGTCGACGCAGGCCGCAACCAGCCAGTGTGAACCGGGCGGCCCGACCGCACGACGGCTGGCGCTGAACACCTGTTCCAGCGCCGGCACCAGGCTGACCAGCGCCTCGGCGGAAGTGGGGTCGATTCCCTTGGCGCCGTTGAGTCGGGCGATGGTGTCGACGGTGGAGGCCAGTGCGACGCGCTGCAGTTCGCGGCCACCCGGGGTGATGCGGATCCGGGCGACGTTGGCGCCGAAGGCGACCAGCCGATCGGCAATCGCGGTCAGCAGGCGGGACTTGCCGATGCCCGCTTCGCCGGTGACGTGAACCAGCTCGGCGTTGCCGGGGCGCACTCGCCGCCAGGCAGCCACCAGCATCGAAAACTCGGCGTCCCGGCCCACCAGTGCGGGATCATCGAGTCGGGACTTGGAGTCTTCGGCCGGCACGCTGCCGCTCAGGCGCGACAGCAGCGCACGGGTCGCGGCGTCGGGCGTCGTGCCGGTGGCGGTCAGCCATCGCTCCAGCTCGGCCGATTCCTGTCGCACGGCGGCGAGGTTGTCGAGATGCAGGTGGGCTTCGATCACCAGTCGCCAGGCCGCCTGCTCGCGGGGTTGCTGTTCGCGGAGGCCGAGGGCCAGGGAGAGGGCGTCGCTGCCCTGGTCCTGACTGATCAGCAGGCCGAAACGAGTGGTGGCGGCGGCGATGCACGCCTCCTGCAACCGGGCGCGTTGCTGCGAGGCCCAGTTGTCGAAGGCGGTGCCGCCCGGGATCGACACGTCGGTGAGGAAGTCGCCGCGATAGAGTCGCAGCGCGGTGGCGTGATCGCCCTGGTGCAATGCAACCAGGAACTGGTTGTGATCGGAATCGACCGGCGTCGCCAGTCGCAGGGTGGTGCGCGACGTGACCAGTGCGTCCTCGCCCAGCACCCTGCGCAGCACCAGCACCGCCTGACGGAGCGAGTGGCGGGCCCGGTCGAGCGGCAGGGTATCCCAGAGCAGTTGTGCCGCGTGGTCGCGGCTCACTTGCTGCTGATCGCCCAACGCCAGCCAGGCGAGCAGCGCCAGGGGCTTGCCGGCCGGGATGAGCGGCGTGCCGCTGTCGGGCTCGATGAGTTCGAAACGGCCGAGTGTGACTAGTAGTGGCATTGTCGGGATCCGTACAACAGTAATTGCGTCGCTGTCCTGGCTGTAGCAGGGTATGGTGTCGGTGCAATTCAGCAGTGGTGGTGAGGATCTGCTACGGTGTGGTCGGACAGGTTGATCGGACTGTCGGGCTGCAAGCGGCGCTGGCAGCGCCTTTGACGCCGGTTGACGATGGCGCAGTGTGGTGGACGGACACTTGCTGGTTGATGCGGTCGTCCTGGTCGCCCCCTGCCAGGGCGTCGCGCCG
>CBFGRM010000091.1:0-6359 GCA_965651205.1 uncultured bacterium | reverse complement strand
CGTGCCCCGCCCCTACGGCCATCGTTTCACCACCACCACGGGCGGGGCGTGCCCCGCCCCTACAGCGGCATCCGCAATTCGATGCCGTTGCGCACCAGTTTGACCGTGGCCTCGGGCGGCATCGCCACCAGCAGGTCGCGACCGCCGTTGGCGAGCACCGGGTAGCGACGATCGTATTCGCGCAGCGCAGGCAGCAGCAGCAGTTCGGGCACCGGGAAGCCACCCACCAGCACCCGCTCCAGCCGGAACCGCATCACCCCGTGCGAGCGATCCACCAACGACACTTCCGCGGTGAACGGCGTCAGCGAGTCGACGAAGAAGAAGATCGGGTTGAGGTCGATGCGCGCCTCGGGTGGGAAGTCCACCAGGCGGCCCGACACCCGGGCCCTGAGCGAGTCGGCGGTGACCTCGAACTGGAGCGAGTCGGCGAACGGCGGCACGCCCAATCGAGCCAGCAGGTGCGCCGTGAAATCACCTATGTCGACGGTGTCCACCAGCCTGGTGCGCGAGAGAAACACCGCGTCGACCGCGCTGTCGGCGCGGAACACGCCCTCGTTGCTGATTCGCGACGGTGGCAGCGTGCCCGCTTGCGCGCCGATCGGCAGCAACGGCAACATCATCAGCAGGAACGGGGTCAAGCGTGATTTCAGGTGGAACTCCGGTTGATGTTCCGAGACGCGATGGTGACGCCAGAGCCCGGTCGGCGGCCACACCGGCGAGCGGGAACGCGGTCCTGCTGCTACAATGTGGGCGATCCCGGCGCGCACCGCACACTTTCCGGAAGGGCCGATGCTGCTGACTCTCGCGCTTGCCATCACGCCACACCTGGCGCCACCGCCGATCGCCTCCGTCGAGGCCGCCCGCTGGGGCCGGGTCGGCCACCGGGTGGTGGCCCGAATCGCCGCCGGTCGGCTCACCCCAGCCACCCGCAACCAGGTCCGCTACCTGCTCGGCGAGTCGTCGCTGGCGGAGGTGAGCACCTGGGCCGACGAGATCCGGTCCAGTCGGCCCGAGACATCGCCCTGGCACTACGTCAACATCCCGGTGATCGATTCGGTGTACCGACCCGAGCGCCACTGTCGACCGGGCTGCGTGATCAGCGCGACTGAAGAGCAGTTGGCGATCCTGGCCGATCGCAGCCGGTCCCGCTCCGAGCGCGCGGAGGCGCTCAAGTGGGTGGTGCATTTCGTGGGCGACCTGCACCAGCCGCTGCACGCCGGCGACCGCGGTGATCGCGGCGGCAACGATGTGACGGTCTGGTTCAAGGGGCGCCGCACCAACCTGCACTCGCTGTGGGACTCGCGGCTGCTGGAATCCTACGGCACCAGCGAGCAGGAGTTCGTCACCGAACTGGAGCGCGAGGCGCGCACTCGCGACATCGCCGGAATCACGGCCGGCACCGTCGCCGACTGGGCGCTCGAGTCGCACGACGTGTCGCGCGACTACGTGTATCCCGAGCTTCCGATGTGGCTGTTCGTCA
Source organism: uncultured bacterium (assembly GCA_965651205.1). GTDB lineage: Bacteria > Gemmatimonadota > Gemmatimonadetes > Gemmatimonadales > GWC2-71-9 > Palsa-1233. The sequence goes on along the minus strand of CBFGRM010000091.1, from coordinate 4,879 downwards.
CGCACCGCTATGCCGACAACGCGGAGCCGATCATCCGTGAGCAGATGCTGAGGGGCGGCGTGCGACTCGCCGCACTGCTCGAAGAGGCGCTTTGCTGCCGGGACTGATCGGCTTCGTTGCCGTCGGCCTGTCGCTGGGCCTGCTGGGCGGCGGCGGCTCGATCCTGGCCGTGCCGGTGCTGGTGTACGCGATGGGACTACCGGCGGGAGTGGCGGTGCCGATGTCGCTGCCGGTCGTGGGCGCGGCGGCAGCGGTGGGAGCGTACGGGCGCTGGCGCCGCGGCGAACTGCGGCTGGCGATCGTCGCCAGCTTCGGCATCACCGCGATGATCACCGCGTTCGCCGCCGCCCGCCTGGGCAGCGGCATCCCCGACCGACCCAGACTGCTGCTGTTCGTGGCGGTGATGCTGGCCGCCGCGGTGGTGATGTGGCGCCGTTCGATGCGCCCGCCCACCGCAGCGCCGGCAACCGGTGGTACGGAGGTACGACTCAGTGCCGTCATCCCGGCGGCGATCGTGGTGGGGGTCCTCACCGGGCTGGTGGGCGTCGGGGGTGGCTTCCTGATGGTACCGGCGATGGTCGGATTCCTGGCGATGCCGATGGCCGAGGCCACCGCGACCTCGCTGGCGATCATTGCACTCAACACGCTGGCCGCGGGAGCTGGCTGGTGGGGTCGGGTCGACCTCGACTGGAGCCTCACCGCGCTGGTCACCCTGGCCGCGCTGGGCGGGATGCTGGTCGGCACCCGGCTGGCACCGCGCTTCTCCGCCCGCACCCTCACCCGGGCCTTCGCCGTGCTGCTGGTGGTGGTGGGAACCTTTATGGTGTTCGAGCAGTTGATCCAGAACTGACTGCAGGCACAACCGAAACCACACCCGGGGAGACAGGGCAATGCTCGTCCGACGCTTCTACGATGACCGCCTGGCACAGGCCGCATACCTGATCGGCTGCCAGCGAAGCGGCGAGGCGATCGTGATCGATCCGCCCCGCGACGTGAGCGAAATCATCGCGGCCGCAAGGGCGGAGGGAGTGCGGATCACCCTGGTCACCGAGACCCACATCCACGCCGACTTCGTGTCGGGCGCGCGCGAACTGGCGCACGCCACCGGCGCAAGGCTGTTGCTCTCGGGCGAAGGCGGACCCGACTGGCAGTACGGCTACGCGGAGAGGGACGACGCCCGGTTGCTGCACGACGGCGACGTGATCACGATGGGCGGCGTGCGGATCGAGGTCTGGCACACTCCCGGGCACACCCCCGAACACATTTCGTTCGTGATCACCGACACCGCCCGCTCGGAGGAACCGGTCGCGATGCTCACCGGTGACTTCGTGTTCGTGGGCGACGTGGGACGGCCCGACCTGCTCGAAAAGGCCGCCAAGGTGGCCGGCACGATGGAAGTCGGTGCGCGCCAACTGTTCGCGTCCCTCAAGCGACTCGAATCGCTGCCCGACCACCTCCAGATCTGGCCCGGCCACGGTGCTGGCTCGGCCTGCGGCAAGGCCCTCGGCGCGGTACCCTCGACCACGCTGGGCTACGAGCGGCGCACCGGCTGGGCGTTCGCGGTCGACAACGAAGCAGAGTTCGTGCGCGAGGTGCTGGCAGGCCAGCCCGCCCCGCCGAGATACTTCGCGATGATGAAGCACCTCAACAAGGTGGGCGCACCGATCCTCGGCGCACGCGAACCGCTGGGCGAACCGGTCGACGCCGATGCGTTGCTGGCGGAGCGCGGTGTTGCGGCACTGCTCGACGTGCGACCGAAGAACCAATACGGCGCAGGCCACCTGCACGGCTCGATCAACATCCCGTTGATCAAGGCGTTCACCACCTGGGCCGGCTGGCTGCTCGACTACGACAAGCCGGTGATGCTGATCGCCGGTGACAATGCCCAGGCAGAGACTGCCCGCACCGCGCTGGCGTCGATCGGACTGGACAACGTCAGTGGCTGGGCCAGCAGCGACACGCTGGCGAAAGTTGCGGAACGGGAACAACTCGCCACTGCAGCGACTGGCGACATCGGCGAGGCGGAGTCGCTCATCGCAGGCGGCAGGACGGTGATCGACCTGCGGGCGCAGAACGAATGGGATGCCGGCCATATCCCCGGTGCGGTACACCACCCGCTGGGAGAGATTCGGGAACGGCTGGCCACGCTCGACCGCAACACACCGATGGCGGTCCACTGCCAGGCCGGCACGCGCTCGGCCATCGGCGCCTCGGTGCTGGAGTCGATGGGATTCACCGATGTCGTGGATCTGACGGCGGGGTGGGCTGGGCGTCCAACGGCGGCCCACTGGGCCGCCGACTGATCGGCGTAAATCATCGTCGGCGGCCCAGTGGGCCGCCGCTGGATGGCCGCCGCTGGATGGTTCCGTTATCCCCAAATCCCGACTGATTCAGTCGCCTCAGCACACTCGCGCAAACACCTGATCCGGGATAGTGTTGATGTTGCGGCGACCATTGTCGGCGCCGCATCAAACACCAGGAGAGGTGGACGATGTCGGATATGCCGGAAGGGCTGCCCAAGCACCCGATCGGCACCTTCGCGTTCGTCGGCACGTACGCGATCGTGTTCGTGGTGCTCTGGTTCGCCATCTACAAGCTGATCTTCCTCGCACGCGGGGGAATCACGCCGTGAATGTCGACCTGTACGAGCGGATCTGGATGTGGGGCGTCGGCCTGATGCTCGCCGCATTCTTCGCCGCCACGGCGTACTCCGCGGTCTCGCGCCAGATTCACCCGCCCAGCCACATCGAAACGATCGACCCCGCACAGGCGATGAGCGATCCGCGCTTCGCCACCCAGGGCGTCTGGACCGACCGCGACGGCAACCTGCACCTCACGGTGATGTCGATGATGTACACCTTCCTGCCCCAGCGCGTCACCGTGCCGGCGGGAGTGCCGATCACCTTCCACCTCACCTCGCGCGACGTGGTGCACGGATACCAGGTGATCCGGACCAATGCACAGGTGATGGTGGTGCCCGGCTACGTGTCACAGTTCACCACCACGATTCCCAGGCCGGGTGAATACCTGATCGCCTGCAACGAGTATTGCGGCGTGGGACACCACCAGATGTCCACCACGATGACCGTGGTACCCGCCGACCAGTTCAACGCGCCCGACCCGGTCGACAACCCGTTCGCTCCCCACTCGGGAGGCCACTGATGCCGGATGATATCAGGAGCGTGGAACCGGTGAACCCGGCGGAACGCAAGCTGATCTTCGCCCACCTGGCCGTGGCGATCACCGCGTTCGGCGTGGCGGCCGCGATGGCGGTGATGCAGGCACTGTCGCGCGCCGATGTGGAAGTGCCCGGCCGCAGCGCACGAATGTACTATATGTCGGTGACCGGACACGGCGTGTTGATGGCGCTGGTCTTCACCACCTTCTTCATTATGGCGCTCGGCTATGCAATGGCTCAGCGCGAGAACGGACGCCTGGAAGGACTGAAGCTGGCCTGGCTGTCGTTCTGGGTCGCACTCATCGGTGTCACGATGACCGTGTGGTCGATCGTGACCTTCAAGGCCAGCGTTCTCTACACCTTCTATCCGCCGCTGCAGGCACACCCGGCATACTACATCGGGCTCACCCTGGTGATCGTAGGAAGCTGGGGCTGGGTGTGGCGGATGATCCAGTCCTGGCGAATCGCCCGCAGGAGAAACGGTGACCGGCCGGTGTCGCTGGCAATGCACGCCACCGCCGCGAACGCGATGCTGTGGGCGCTGTGCACGCCGGGCGTGGCGATCGAGATGCTGTTCCACCTGATCCCGTGGTCGCTCGGCATCAAGGAAACGGTCGACCCCATCCTGGCCCGGTCACTGTTCTGGTACTTCGGCCACCCGCTGGTGTACTTCTGGGTCCTGCCCGCCTACACGATGTGGTACACCATCCTGCCCCGGCTGGCCGGTGGCAGGCTGTTCTCCGAACCACTGGGGCGAATGGTGTTCGCCATCTTCCTGATCATCTCCACCCCGGTGGGATTCCATCACCAGTTCCAGGATCCCGGCATCCCGGCGTCCTGGAAGCTGCTGCACACCTTCCTCACGATGGCGATATCGTTCCCGTCGCTGGTGACGGCCTTCACGATCTGTGCATCGCTCGAAGTCGCAGGCCGGCTGCGCGGCGGCAAGGGACTGTTCGGCTGGATCCGAACGCTGCCGTGGAGCAATCCCACCGTGTCGGCAATCCTGTTCGCGATGCTGCTGTTCCTGGTGGGCGGCTTCGGTGGCGCGGTCAACGCCGCCTACGCACTCAACTCGGTGGTGCACAACACGGCGTGGATCTTCGCGCACTTCCACCTGACGGTCGGTTCGGCATCGGCGCTCACGTTTATGGGCGCGATGTACTGGCTGGTACCGCTGCTGTCGGGCAAGAAGCTTGCACTCAGGCGCCTGGCACAGGTCCAGCCGCTGCTGTGGTTCATCGGGATGTCATTGTTCTCGTTCACCACCCACATCGCCGGACTCGAGGGATTGCCGCGCCGGGTGATGAGCGCATCCTATGCCGGTGCGATCCCGGCTCAGCTCTGGAGCATCCACACCGTGCTGTCGGCAATCGGTGGCGTGATCCTGTTCGTGTCCGCCTTCGCATTCGTGGGCGTGATGATCGCGACCTTCGCCAGCAGGTCCACCGAACCGGTGGGCACAATCGAATACGCGGAACCCCTGCACGTGCCCGAAGGCGGCTTCCGGGTCGGCATCTGGGACCGGCTGGGATTCTGGTTCGTCATCGCGGTGGTGATGGTGCTGATCGCCTACGCCATCCCGCTGTACGACCTGATCTCGATGGAAAGGTTTGGAAGCCCGGGGTTCAGGCCGTACTGACAAGAGCGAGAAAGCGAGAGAGCGAGAAAGCGAGAAGGCGAGAAGGGGAAACGGCGCTT
>CBFGRM010000090.1:0-6647 GCA_965651205.1 uncultured bacterium | reverse complement strand
GCGTCGATCACGCTGCGGCACGGCATCGAAGTCCGCCTGCGCGAGGCGGTGCCCGAAGTGCGCCACGTGGAGGCGGTCTGATGAGTGACGAGATGATGCACGCGGCCCGAGCCGCGCTCGACGAGGTGATCAATCCCGGCACCGGCAAGGGGCTGTTCGCTTCCGGAATGATTCACGATCTCCGGATCGACGCCGGTGCGCCGGTGTTCGTGTTCCACCTGCGCAAGTCCGATCCGGCCACCCTGGTTCGCCAGGCGCGGCAGGCGTTCCAGGCTGCCGGTCTCCCAAATCCGCGGATCACGGTGCGCGATCCCGACGGACCTGCAGGCGCGACGCACGGGCCACCGCAGAGCGCCCAGGCCGGCGTGCCCGCCCCGACCCCGATGGCGGTGCCCGGCATCCACAAGGTGATCGCGATCTCCTCCGGCAAGGGTGGTGTCGGCAAGTCCACCGTGTCGGTCAACGTGGCGATCGCACTGGCCAGGCGCGGGCATCGCGTGGGCCTGATCGACTCCGATTTCTACGGCCCCGACGTGCCGCGGATGATGGGCGTGTTCGAACGTCCCGGTGTCGACGCCGACAAGCGGATCATCCCGCTCGAGGCCGATGGCGTCAAGCTGATGTCGATCGGTTTCCTGGTCGATCGTGATGCGCCGGCGATCTGGCGCGGTCCGATCATCACCAAGGTGCTGCATCAGTTCCTGCACGACGTGGCGTGGGGCGAGCTCGACTTCCTGCTGGTCGATATGCCACCGGGAACCGGCGATGCCCAACTGTCGCTGGTGCAGCAGGTGATGGTGAGTGGCGCGGTGATAGTGACCACGCCCCAGGAAGTGGCGGTGGGAGATGCACTGCGCGGCGCAAGAATGTTCGATCGCGTCAACGTGCCGCTGCTGGGCGTGGTGGAGAATATGAGCGGCTTTCTCGACCCGACCACCGGAATGCGCCACGACCTGTTCGGCGAAGGCGGTGGTGAGCGACTCGCCAACGAGCTCGGCACTCCGTTGCTGGGCCAGGTGCCGCTGCAGCTCGGCCTTGCCGATGCCGCAGATCGTGGTCGGCCGATCGTGGTCGAGGCACCCGACAGCGCCGCCGCAGTGATGCTCACCGAGATCGCAGGCCGGATCGCGGCTCGCGTTGCCGAAGTCGGCCTGACACTGCCGACTGTGGAGTGATGCCGATCGCGCCTTCGGCATATTAGTTTGCCTTGATGCACGGGACGGACGCCGCCTCGGTCACCTCTATCCTGCTGATGCTGGCCGCACTGGTGAGTGCGGCCCGCCTCGGTGGCTTTCTAGTCAGCCGGATCGGTCAGCCGGCGGTGCTGGGCGAACTGATCGCCGGCATAATCGTCGGGCCCTCGCTGCTCGGCTTCGTCAACCCGACCGATCCCTACATCCATCTCCTCGCCGAATTCGGCGTGGTGATCCTGCTGTTCCAGATCGGCCTGCACACCGATCTCAGGTCGCTGATCAAGGTAGGGCCGAGTGCGGTGGCCGTGGGCGGCACCGGTGTGGCACTACCGTTCATCGCCGGCTACGGAATCGCCAGGCTCCTCGGCGTGCCGACGATGCCTGCCATCGTGTGTGGCGCCGCGATGACTGCCACCAGCATCGGCGTCTCGGCGCGACTGCTCGGCGACCTCGGCGCGCTCCGTTCGCGCGAGGGACAGACGGTGCTCGGGGCCGCGGTCCTCGACGATGTGCTTGGTCTCATCATCCTGGCGGTGGTGGCCACGATGGCTGCCGGCGGCGACGTCACCACCGCCTCGGTGGCACGCACGTCGGGAGTGGCAATCGGGTTCGTGGTGCTGGCGGTGGCGATCGGCAGCGTCGCTGCGCCGCGGATCTTCACCCTGATCGACAGGATCCCGCTGGGTGGTACCACCGGCACCTTCGCGCTGGCGTTTGCGCTGCTGATGGCAGCACTGGCCGACCTGGCTGGTTCGGCATTGATCATCGGTGCATTCGCCGCCGGGTTGACGCTGCACCACACACCGCAGCGCGAGGAGATCGAGGAGTTCACCGGGCAACTGGGCCACTTCTTCGTGCCACTGTTCTTCGCGTCGGTGGGTGCCTCGGTGAGCTTGGGGGCTATGGTGGACCCCGATGCGCTGTTGCTGGGGGTCACGCTTCTGGTGCTGGGCATCGCCAGTAAATTCGCGGCCGGCTACGCGCCATTCTGGGCACCAATACGCCACGCCGTTGTTGGTGTGGCGATGGTGCCGCGTGGCGAGGTGGGCCTGATCTTCGCCCGGATGGGATTGGCCACCGCAGTGCTCACGCCCGAATACTTCGGTGCGCTGATGCTGATGGTGATAGGAACCACCTTCGTGGTACCGCCCTGGCTGAGCTGGCTGCTCGGCGGGCCGACTCAGCCGGGACCGCTGCCGGTGAGCGAGTCGCGTGACGAGCGCGAGTCAGACACGCTGGAAGACCTGGTCAGCGGCGACACCGAAGACTGACGCGGCCGCGTCAGTCAATCCATTCGATATCGACGTCGGCGATGTTGGCAGACAGTGCCAGGGTGATCTTGTGCTCGGCGCTGTCATACCGCGCTGTGCGCCAGGCATCACCCTCGCGCTGCAGTCCATCTATCGAGAGCCGGGTCAGGAACCTTTCCGCGGTGACCTGCACGCCCACACCGCGGGGCACCCGCAACGTGAGCGCGCCCATTGCCAGCGAGGCCTCGATATGCACGTCTGTTCGCCAGGTACCGCTCAGGTCGAGCAGCGCTCGTCCGATGCCACCCTCGACGCGAATGGTGCGACAGCCGGCATTGGCAAACTGCATCGCGAGCAGTTCTGCGGCTCCCACCACGAACACCGCCTCACGGCAACTGCCGAGAGTCGGCTCCGCAACGTCGATGGTGCCGCGCGTGGCTCCGGAGCGGACCACCAGTGACGCCAGGGTGAGGCCGCCCAGTTCCAGCACGGCATCACTGGCACCCAGCGAGGCTTCCAGCTCCAGCGGCACGTCGGGAGAAAACTCGAAGCGCGCCACCTGCTCCAGTTGGGCGCGATTGGTGACCCGGAGTCCGACCCGTCCCACCGACTCCAGCCCCAGGTGAAGTGCACCGGTGCGTTGATCGTATTGATGCACCGGAGTGAACCGGTCGGCGTCGTAGCGAAAGCGCGCGTCGTACAGCACCGACCGACTGCCTCCGCGCAGCAGCACCCGACCGGCGCCGAATTCCAGCGAGGCCCGAAGCGGGGGTTGCGCCCTGGCAACCTGCCGGTTGACGGAATAGTCGCGGAGCATCTGGGCGCCGAGCGGCGTGGTCAGGGCGGTGGCCAGCATCACGACCGCAGCGAGGTGTATCCTCACGCCTCGTCTCGCGGCGGCCGCTTCACTGCAGGTACACCCATCTGTGGTGTGGCCCAGAGAAACTCGTCGGTCATCATCACCGCCGGCAGCAGCCGTCCGGTGAACTCCTCGCGAATGCCGCCGCGCGACAACAGCGCCGCGCCGAATCCGACCGTGGCAACGAACCAGCTCCCGATCGCTGCGGCGAGGAATATGATCGAGCCGGCCACCGGTACCCATCCGAAGGCCACCCACGCCAGCCAGCTCGCCGCGATGGCGCCGAGTCCGAGCAGAACGTAGCGATAAGAGTTGGGCGAGACCGAATCTCCGCGGGCCATCTGCCTACGGGTGATCGTCTCGCCCATCGCGTGCGCCACCGCGATCACGCCGCCGAGGGCGGCCACCACGGCGAGCAGCGCGTACACCACCACCGCGAACGGCACCAGCAGGGCGCCAGCCACCGTCAGGATCAGGCCCACCACCAGCATTCCAAAGGTCGGCAACACCAGGATCTGTCCCAGCACGCCGGTGAGAAACGCCCGGCCGAACGAGTGACTCACGGTGTCCGAAACGATTTCCAGGTTGGGCTTGCCGAAGGTGACCAGCCCGAAGCCAAGCACGGTCAGGGTGGCGAACACCCCGAGGAGCCCGCCCAGCCGATGCAGCAACACGGTGGGCAGGGCAGTGGCGGCGACCGGTGCCCTGAACGGTTCGATCGTCTGCACGCTGCCAGTGATCGCACCCTCGGGATCGCGGACCCGACCACCGATCGCCAGCACGTCGCCGCGCACCCGTGCACCGGGATGCAGGATCACGTCGCCATCGAGGGTGACCAGGTTGCCGAGCAGCTCGCCGTGAATGTCGGCGTTGCCCTTGAGCACCACCACGTGCCCATCGTGTTGTTCGGTGGTCCCCAGCGTGTACGAACCGATCCGGGCCACGCCGCCCTCGACCGTGAGACGGGTCTCGTGGATCGGATCGGCCAGTGCGTTGCGGAGTTCGAGTTCGAATCGCTCGGGAATGTCGAGTCGGGAGGGGTCGACCCTGGGTCCGTTGGGTCCGGCCTGCTGCACCGCTTGCGGTCCCGGTTCGGGTGAGTCGTGCAGTAGCGGAACCGCATCGCGAACCCAGGAGATCAGTTCACCGGGCTCGGGAAGCGGGCTGCCGTGGACAGTCGCCAGCGGTGCCGCCAGGGCCAGGCAGAGCGTCAGCGGGAGGCAGGATCGGTTACCAACTGGCATCGATCGCCGGCCGGGTGAGCAGTCGACGCATACCGAACAGGGCCACCGTGTACAGCGCGGCTGCCGCGGCCAGCAGCGGCAGTGCCCGTGCCGGGGTGGCGAGTGCGTCGCGCACCGATTGGAACCACGGCTGCTCCGCGGCGTTGGCAGCGAGCGCCTGCACGGCGACCCAGAGAGAGGCGGTGAGGTCGCGCCAGGCCGGCTCCACCAGGCCCAGCGCCGGACCGGGATTCATCACCGCCCAGCCGAACGCGAAGGCAATGACGGCAGCCACGGCAGTGCCACCGATCAGCACCCGGCGGCGCGCTGAGCGCTCGCGCGAGGTTGGGCCACTGACAACGGGTGCCGCTGCGGACACCCGTGGTGCAGTCTGCGACATCACCCTCTCGGCAAAATTGACGCTGGGCTCCCAGGTGGGCAGCGCCACCAGTGACGCGATCAGTCGCGAATCGGCGACCAGCAGCGCGTGACAGTCGCTGCAAGTCTCAATGTGCGACGTGACCCGAGCGGATGCGCGATTGTCGTGAAATTCGTCGACTTCATCGACGCTCAGGTGACCGTTGATCGGGGGTTTCATCGTACTGGCCTCCTACGGAAATCGGCAGCCAAGGTTTCATTCATCGCGGGTGTCGGCGAGCAGGATCCGGAGTTCGTTCCGGGCCCGGTGGATGTAGGTCTTTACCGTCCCTAGGGGCAGGTCGAGGATCTCGGCGATCTCCTCGTACGGACGGCCCTCGACGTGGCGGAGCAGAATGCAGCTCCGGTACTCCGGGCGCAGTTGTGCAATCGCCGCCTCGATGCTGCCGCCGAGTTCGCGATTGGCGACTTCGTCGAGGGGCGACTCGGCGCCGTCGCTGATCTGGAGCGTGGTCGCCTCGATCGCCTCGGAGGTCTCTGCGTGTGGTGAGCCATCGAGCGACAACGTGTCCAGGCTGCGGCGCCGCAGGTGATCTATCGCGGCGTTGTTGGCGATCTTGAAGATCCAGCTCGAGAACTTGTATTCCGGGCGATATGATTCGATCGCGCCGAGCACCTTGACGAAGGTGTCCTGGGCAAGATCCTCGGCCAGTTCACGGTTGCGCACCATTCGGAAGATCAACGAGAAAACCGGTCGCTGATATCGGCGGATCAGCTCGCGATAGGCCGCCTCCCGGCCGATCACCGCGTGGCGAACCACCTCCTGGTCGGTGAGCATCCGCCAGTCGACCGGCGTGGGCGTGCTCACGCCGGCCTCCGAATGGCTCGACGAAGAGATCCGTCGTTAGCTTTGAGGCCGATGGCACGCACCGAGACAGGCCTCCCGGTGGATGGCGGCGACGCCAAGCGGAAGTATGTGCGCGAGGTGTTCACCAGCATCGCACCGCGCTACGACCTGCTCAACCGGGTGTTGAGTCTGAGGGTCGACCGTCGCTGGCGCCGCCGGGCAGTCGATGCACTCGGGTATGCCGAGGTGGCCGAGGGAATGTTCCTGGATCTCTGCGCCGGCACCCAGGATCTCGCTGCCGAGCTGGGCAGGCGAGCCGACTTCCGGGGCCGGATCGTGGCGGCCGATTTCGTGCCGGCGATGTTGCGGCTCGGGGTGGGGAAGACCGATCGTGCCGAGCCGGTTGCTGCCGACGCGCTGAGGCTGCCGTTTGCGACGGCGGCGTTCGACGGGGCGATAGTCGGCTTCGGGGTGCGCAATCTGGTGGACCTCGATGCAGGTTTGCGCGAAGCAGCGCGCGTGATCAAGCCCGGTGGTCGCCTGGTGGTGCTCGAATTCACCACGCCGAGTCGGCAACCCCTGCGGAGCGCCTACCTCGGCTACTTCCGTCAGGTGCTGCCGCGGATCGGGCGGTTCGTGTCGAAACATAGGAGCGCATACGACTGGCTACCAGCGTCGGTGCTGGCCTTTCCCGACCCGCCCGAGCTGGCTCAGAGGATGACCGCCGCCGGCTTCGCCGGGGTCACCTGGCGGACACTCTGGGGCGGCATCGTCGCCCTGCACGTCGGTACCCGGCGCGACGGATGACTCTCAACACCTGCCTGGGTGTCACGGTGCTGCGGTTCGCGGTGGCCGATGTCGTGGTTTGACGTGAGACGTGAGACGTGAGACGTGAGA
>CBFGRM010000089.1:0-6681 GCA_965651205.1 uncultured bacterium | reverse complement strand
GTTGACGACACTCGTGGTGGCAAAGAGCGAGGGCTACGAACTGAATACCACCTGAACCGCAAACCAGTACACGGGTGTGCAGAAACGAACAGGGCCCGGAGCTTTCGCCCCGGGCGGCGTGTTGTATTGCAGGTGTTTGCAATCCGACCTGGCAGAGGTTATGGTGCGTGTGGGCTTTGCTCAGGAATTCGCGTGAACCGTACACACACACACACACCAGTAGATGCACACACAGCAGTAGCTGGTTGAGAGTGGGCTGGCATTTCCTTCTGGTGGCAATATTCGTACTTGGATGCCAGAGCGTCACGCCGTCCGAGAGCGACGGACCTGCCGCGCGGACGCCGTCAAGGCTGAGCTCGCAGATGGCGGAGTCTTGCGAGGATACCAGTACTTTCTACCTCAAGCTATGTTGGCCCACGACCACTGTTATCAAAGTGAGCACGTCAAGCACCGATTACGCGCATCTGGATGCGATCGGTGCTGCGCTATCGAAGTGGAATGAATTGCTTACCAAAGTCAACGGGGTTCCGAGGTTCTCCTGGGCAGTTAATGACACGACCGACGCCGACATCATCGTCCGAATCGACGGTTCCGGCACGATGTACTGTGGAGGGCAACCGGCAGGCGAGATCGTGGTGCGCACACTGGGGAGTGTGGACTGCCCAACTGCTTCCTCGTACTACGGTGACATCACCACGGTCGTGGCTCACGAACTTGTGACCGTACTCGGTTGGGTTGATGGTGTCGAGCAGTATGGCGAAGCTGGTGTTTCGGACCATTGTATGTCCACCTTTCGCACACCCACACCAGGCCTGCTGAACACAGCGGTTTGTTACCACGATGTGCAGGGGTTGCTCCAGCTCTACCGGGAAGGCGATGTCTCACTGGGTCAGCCCGCTCATTACTGGGGTACGAAGATCCTGACCTACAGCGATGTCGCACTTCCGATTCAGGCCGTGGAACTGGGCGACAGTGTTGCGTTCACCGCAGCGTACCTCTCGGTCGGGCCACACGCGCAATACACGGACGTGGTGCCGGCAGGACCGAGCACCTATTCGGCCTACATCTCGCCGACCGCTCGCGCACACCGATCACCCGGAACAGCCTACTTGGTTGGCGACCAGGTCGGTAGCGCCGACGTGACATTCCGTCCGACTGCGCCCAATGGCTATGCGTTGTGGGAGCCACTTGAGACCGAGGGGGTATCCGCAGCACTGACTGTCACGGCACCGGCGCCACCTGTGTTCAAGATCGATTCGATCTGGTCGGATTCAATGCCAATCCGTGATCCGGGTGTCACCACGTTCTTCAGTCGAGTTGTTGGTGCTCCTGGATCGCCAGTGTCGACGAGGTGGATCGTCACCGACAGTCGCACACCGACGGTGTCTGATACCATCTGGCGCGCTGGTTGGACGACACTCGACCTGATGATCGATGCCGGGGCGTCCTATGCCATCGGCCTCAGAGTCAGGCCACATTGGGCCCTCCACATCGGCCTGGAGTACTCGCAGGACATCCCGGTCTGCACCGGGAGCGGTTCGGCGCTGCGGTGGAGCGGGGAGGAGCCCGGCTCACCGCCACCCGGCACTGATGCGGTCGGTGGCTGTGGCGGTTCCGGCGGTGGCGGGGATCCGGATTGATGTCGGGGAACAAGGCAACTCTGCTCGCACTGGTGGTGCTGTGCGCGGCCTGTGGGGCCACTGATCCCAGCCCAAATCCTGTTCCGTTCGCCGGAACGATATTCTTTCATCGAAATCCCGGCTTGAGTGGTCAGGTCCTGAACCACGATACTCCGCTATACCTGAGTGGCGGCCAGTCCGAGAAGATGTTGCCGCTCGACCTGAGTGATTGCTCTGGCGATCCGGCTGAAGCCCGCTGGCTGTTGATGGGGAACTTTGACGTGACCCGGGACGGCAAGACGATGTATCTGGAATGCCGCGACTGGGTGTATCGGGTCTCGGTTCCCGATGGTGGGAAACCGGAGCCAATACTGTACGGCGGTTCACCTGGTATTACGGGCCTCACGGTTTCACCCGATGGCCGCTGGATAGCGTTTCAGCGGCCTGTCCTTGGCAGCGAGACCTGGATCGCCGAGTCCGACGGTAGCGGTGCGCGGCGGGTGATCCCCGGTGCGGAGGAGGCCGGAGTTTCACCGCGGGCCCCCATCTGGCTCGACAACAACCGCCTGCTGGTGCCGTACTACCGGGCCACGCTCGAGCCAACAAGACATTCTTGGGTGTACGATCTTCGAGCCCCGGATTGGGCGGTGACCGAGCTGAAATCGCTGGAGGACCTGGCCGTCAGCGGATTGGTCTATTACGGACGTTCATTTTCCGATGAGCTATTCCTGACCTGGTGTCCGTACCACGAACCTCGGGTCTGCTACCTGCGCCGCTTCAACTCTGATGGCTCTGGAGATGAAGTCCTCGCACGGATCCCGTTCGAGACGGCCGGGCACTTCGCGGTTTCTCCGGACGGCCGCTTCCTTGCAGCAAGGGGTTCCTCGCTTCCGGGTGATTTTGGTTCGGACATTATGGTTGTGCGGATCGAGGGGGCGGAGGTCGTTGGTCGCATATCGAACGGTGGCAAGCGCGGGAGTGAACTCCCCGTCGTCTGGGTCGCTCGCGAATACTGAGGCGGTGAAGCACACCCGAAAACGAGCAGGGCCCGGAGCTTTCGCCCCGGGCCCTGTCGTGTGTTTCACTCGACGCTTAGGCGCCGAGACGAACCACGTTCTCCGCGGCGGGACCCTTCTGGCCCTGCACGACGTCGAACTCCACCTTCTCGCCCTCGGTCAGGGACTTGAAGCCCTGGCCCTGGATGGCGCTGTGGTGGACGAAGCAGTCCTTCTGGCCGTCGGCCGGGGTGATGAACCCGAAGCCCTTGGCGTCGTTGAACCACTTCACGGTGCCGGTAGTACGCATTCCGAACTCCTGATGCTGCGATGCTCGTTGGAGTCCGGAGAATCCGGTCCTCACCGATACGTCGCTGTTCCGCGGTGCCCCCGCGTGGGTGCGGTCCCCAGCCAACAAAAAGCGGCCCAGAACACGAAGGTCCAGGTCCGCTCGGGCTGGCGCCGGAGCTTCCCGGCGTGACTCGCTGGGGGAAAAGATCGCCACCGGAGGCGATCTCCGCAAGGGGTAGGGGCTGCCGTACCACTCGGCGCCCGTTTTCGCGGGCGCCATCCGCTCGCACCTCCGCACGCTCGGGGCCAGCGGCACGGCCCCAAGACCAGCCGGTTCGCCAACCTCGGTGTCTGCTGTTTCGTATCAGCTAGTTGACCCCCCGATACCCCATCCGGAGCAAGCTGATGAGGATTCCAGCATTCGCACGCCTGGCCGCCCTCGGGTCGCTGGCTGTCTCGTTCGCGGCACCCGTTGTCGCGCAGGAGCCGGTCGACGTGGCCACCATCGAGCGCATCAAGGCCGAGGCATTCGAGCGGTCGCAGGTGATGGACATTATGAGCTGGCTCACCGATGTGCACGGTCCGCGACTGACCGGATCGCCGATTGCCAAGGCGGCCGGTGACTGGACCATCGCCACGCTCGAGAAGTGGGGAGTCGAGAATGTCCACTACGAGTGGTGGGGGCCGTTCGGCCGGGGCTGGACCACCGAGCGATTCAGCGCCAATATGACCGCGCCGCATCCGTTCCAGCTCATCGCCTACCTGGCCGCGTGGTCGCCGGGCACCGATGGCCTGGCCAGCGGCGAAGTGGTTCGGGTCTCACTCGATTCGGAGGCGGACCTCGAGGCCAATCGTGGCAAGCTCAGGGGCAAGTGGGTGATGACCGCCCCGGCACCCACCATCAACGCCTACTGGGACCCGCTTGCGACCCGGTTCACCGACGAGGCGCTGGCCGGAATGGCGGCGGTGCAGCCGCCTACCCAGGCTCAGCAGCAGGCGGGGCAGCGCCGCTTCCCGACGGGCCGCCGTCCCGGCGGACCCAATATGAACCAGCTCCGGGCCGAATTCCTGGTTGAGGAGGGCGCCCTGGGAATGCTGGTGCCCAGCACCCGTGACGGCGGCACCCTGCGGGCCGCCAACACCGCCTCTCGTGCTGCCGACGCGCCCGAGACCGTTCCCACCGTGCTGGTCGCGGCCGAGCATTATGGCCGGATCTCGCGCCTGCTGGACCGGAACATTCCGGTCAACATCGAGATCGACGCCCAGGTCCGCTTCTACGACGACAATCTCAACTCGTTCAACATCATCGGCGAGATCCCCGGCACCGACCCGGCAGTCAAGGACGAGGTGGTGATGATCGGTGCCCACTTCGACTCCTGGCATATGGGCACCGGAGCCACCGACAACGGCGCGGGTTCAGCCACTATGCTGGAGGCGATGCGGATTCTCACCGCCCTCGACCTCAAGCCTCGGCGTACCATCCGGATCGGCCTGTGGACCGGCGAGGAACAGGGCCTGATCGGCTCGCGGGAATACGTCGCCAAGCACCTGGCCACCCGCGACTCCACCGGGCTTCACCCGACCGCGGCTCACGCCAAGTTCCAGGCCTACTTCAACGTCGACAACGGTGGCGGCAAGATCCGTGGAGTGTTCCAGCAGAGCAATCCGGCCGTCGCTCCGATCTTCGACGCCTGGATGGGGCCGTTCAAGGATGGTGGGATGAAGACGCTCACCATCACCAACACCGGTGGGACCGACCACCTGTCGTTCGATGGTGTCGGGCTGCCTGGCTTCCAGTTCATCCAGGACCCGATCGAGTACGGGACCCGGACCCACCACACCAATATGGACGTCTACGAGCGGATCCAGCCCGAGGATATGAAATGGAACTCGGCGGTGCTGGCGGCGTTTGCCTGGCAGGCCGCCCAGCGCGACGGGCTGCTGCCGCGCAAGCCCTGAGCTCAAGCAGGACGAAGTGGGGCGGGGAGTCGGCTGCTGGCCGCCTCCCCGCAGTGCCTTGGAGGCAGTCTCTCCCGGCTGCCTCTGGCGCATTGGGGGAAAATCGGGCATCTTTCAGGGTTGCCCAGTTCCACATTCATCCCTCAGGACAATGACTTCAAGCCAGCCCAGCCCGACCAGCACCGTTGCCCTCGATGGCGAATCGTCGTTCCTCACCCCGCAGCGGATCAAGATCCTGGCAGGGGTGGGGATCGGTATCCTGCTGATTGCCGCCGCCACCTGGTTCCTGATGACCGCCGGCAAGCGCAAGGAGGCGTTCGCGTCGCGGGCTCTGGAGTCTGCCCGCAATGTGGCCCAGACGGGCGACCTCGGCACGGCTGTCCAGCAGTTCCAGCAGGTGGCCACCACCTACGCCGGCACCGACGCCGGCTATGAGGCCAACCTCGGCATCGCCCAGTCGCGGTTGATAGCCGGCCAGTCCGAACTGGCGATCTCGTCGCTGGAGGAGTTCATCGCCAGCAATCCGCCGGACCGCTTCCGCGGACCAGCCAACTCGCTGCTGGCCACCGCGCTGGAGAACACCGGCCGCTACGCCGAGGCCGCAGCGGCCTACCGGAAGGCCTCGGACCTGGAGTCGGTGACCTATCTCAAGGCCACCTTGCTGCTCGACGCCGGCAGGGCGACGGTGTTGGCGGGCGACAGCACGGCCGCGGCAGCCATCTATCAGGAGATCGTCGACAAGTACGGCGAGACGGCAGCTCGAAGTGAGGCCGAAGTGCGGCTGCTGGAGCTGACGGTGGCACCGGCCTGAATCGCGGCCGGCCAGCACACCACCGACCGGCGACCCGGGGCCTCGGCTCCGGGTCTTCTTGTATCCGGTAAGGTTGGCGATACCGCGCCGGAGATAGCTCAAGTGATACATCAGGTAGCCTGGCGCGGGGTGAGAACGTCTGGGACAACCAGACGTTCGCCGAGCCGGATGTCCGGGCCGGGTGTTCGGCCGGGTGTCGGGTTGACGGCAGCCGGGGCGATCTTGGCTTGGCCGGGCTGTTGACCCGTGTTGACTGAATCTGGAAGTTGTTGTTGCAATGGTGGTTACGGGTTGGAGATGCCGGCAGGATTATGGCGATCTCGGGATGACGTATAAGATGTATTATGTTAAGTAGCGACGTGGGAAAGTGTGGGAAACCGGATCTGGGCACCTTCTCTCCACCCCGCGGTGGTCCTGTGTTTGGGATATTGCACCCCTTGGCTCTTGTGAGACCTTCCAGCATCATTTGCTGGACGGCCATAATCCCCATCGGGATCTACCCAGGGGGCCAATGAATGCACCACCACGCTCTGCGAGGGTGCCTGTTGGGAGATCCTTGTAACCCCGTGACCACGATCCTCGGGAATCGCGTTCCGACTGCCGTGCTGGGTTGCCTGGCCCGGCGGCGACAGCCGCCTGTGCACCTGAGCTCGACGAGGAGCTCTGGTGGGGTGAGCCGCCTGAGGTCGAAACCGCGGTGTCGGTGGGGAGCCTGATACCCACCGATACAGTCGACCTGCCGCCGGACTTTTCCCGTGTCGTGCAGGCAGCATTCATCGATTCGTTCCGGATCGCACTGGTCGACCTTGCTGACTGCCACGTCTGGATAGTATCGCTCGACGGATCCCGCTCGCCTCTCAACCAGACCTGCGGTGGCGGGCCCGGTGAGCTGATCCGTCCGGTCACGGTAGCGGCGCGCAACGACGGTGGCCTTCTGGTGATCGACGGCGGCACGGGGAGCGCGGTTGTCAGTGGGCTTGATCTCGAGGAGGAGTCGCGAGTCGCG
>CBFGRM010000088.1:0-6694 GCA_965651205.1 uncultured bacterium | reverse complement strand
TTGAGTTGGGCCAACGACTCGAGGATCTGCGGTCACGGGAACCCGAGGTGCGTTTCGGTCGGTCCGGCCTGCCGCTTCCGGCCTCGAAGCGCGAGCAGGAAGTGCTGGACGAGATCGTGGCCACCGAGAAGGAGCTGGCCCTCACCCGGGCGCGCGGCGTCGAGATTGCCAAGCTCCGGGGGGAGCGACTCGCCAGCGCCCTCAGGACGGAGGCCGACGAGACGCAGGAGGTCATCAAGGTCGAGGATGATCGCGCCCGCCGTCAGCGGGAGCGGTTCGAGGAGCGACGCGACGGGATAGCGCAGGAGATCGACGACCTCAGGCGGCTCAGTGCAGCCTACCGGACCGGCGATGCCGCAGCCGTGGCGGACCTCCAGCGGTCACTGGAGGCCGAGCGGGAGATCCGCGCGGCGGTGCGCGACCTCACGACCGAACAGGCCGCCGCCGTGGCGGCACTGGTGCGGGAGCGACAGGCCGAGCAGTCCGCAATCGACCAGATGGTGCAGGCCGAGCAGAACCGGGCCGAGGCCGAACGGGCGCTGAACGACGATGCGTGGGACCGTCAGCAGCGCCAGTGGGCCGAGCAGGAGGCGTTGGCGCAGCAGCAGGCACGGCTCGATGAAATTCGGCGTGCCGTCGCGGTGGGTGCGATACAAGTGCAGCGGGAGACAAACGCCGAGCTGCACAACTACAACCGTGAGATGTACATCCTGACGGAAATGTCGAGGATGGGCATCGATGCCACCTCGGCATTCGGCCAGGCAATGGCCGACCTGCTCGGGCAGTCCTATGACGCGGCCAACCAGTTCACCAGCCCGTGGCTGGACGGAATGGACCTGCTCCGCGAGGAAGTCGAGGGGGCTGGCACGCTGTTCCACGACCTCGCACAGGCGTGGGCACAGGGCGGATTTCAGGGCATCGTGCAACTGGCAAAGGCGAAGGTCAAGGAGAACCTTGCCGCTGCAATCGAGAACGGGGCCAAGGCCCTCGGTGCGCTGGCACTGGGTCAGGTGGGTGCATCAAAGAACTTTGCGGCGGCGGCGGTCCAGCACGGCCTCGCTGCAGCGCGGTGGGGCGTGCTCGCTGCCGCAGGTGGCAGTGGTGGTGCCGGGTCGCGCACCGCAGGGAGCGCGGGCAGCGCCATTGCCAACCCGGGGGCGGGGTCGTCAACGGAGAGGGCGGGGCCGGAGGTGCACATCTACCTCGATCCGCTGGCACCCGAGGACTACAGGGTACAGGCGGTGGTGCGCGGCGCGCTGTCGCAGGCGGTGGAGCGCCAGGGCGAGAACGCGACCATCCGTATCCACAGAAGGAGCGCAGCGTGATGGTGAGACGGTCGCGGTTCGACTTCGGAACATCCAGTTGGACAACCGAGTTGTCGGCACAGGAATGGTCGCCGAGCGACGAGACGGTCGGCGGATTCCGGATCTCCGCCGGCGGGGTGCCGGCATCCTACGTCGTGCGTCGTGACGCACTGATAGAGGTGCCCCTGCGAGTTCTCGAGACCGAGTGGGCGGCATTTCTCAACCTCGTGCAATGGGGGCAGTCGTCGCAGCAGGTGACTTGGTATCCGGACGCCGACGACATTGGCACGTCGTTCCTCTGCTACTGGCACAGCCCGCACGCCGGTGATCGGGTGGCCCCGGCACGGGACGCCGCATACCCAAGGATGTTCACTGTGACCGTCACCCTGCGCGGTGTCGGCGCGGTGGTGCCGTGGACCCCGTATCACGTGGAGGCGTAACCGGTGCCGCACCTGAGTCACGTTGGCAACCGAGGGGTGTTCGGCAACGGCAGCCCATCGACCGCCACCACTCGCACGGTCGCGACGACGGCGGAAATACCGGCTGGCGCAGTCGTGCTGGTACGGTGCTCCTCGGAGAACCCGAGTGCAGAGACCGGTGAGACGGCAAGGCACACGCTAGCCGACTCGACCGGGCTGTCCTGGGAGAGGGTCGGCGAATGGAGCCAGCCACAGATCACCGAGAGTTCGCACGAAGGTGTCACCGTGTCGATGTGGTGGACCCGATTGAGCGTGGCCTTGCCAGCCTCGACCACCATCACGGTCACGTTCGCAGACGGCACTGGTGGCGGCGCAATCAGCGTCGAGGAGTATGACGCGGAGGATCCCGGGAACATTGTCACCCTGCTGGGGTGGTCTGGTGCGGGAGAACTGACCTCTGGCAGCAGCCCGAGACCGTGGGCTGTCATCCTGACGCTGCCCGGGTTTTCTGATGCGACCTGGATTGGGGCTGCAGCGCACGGCGAGGGCCAGACCACGGTAGGACTCGACTCATCGTTCACGACAGACCGAGGCAAATTCGTCGTCAACGGCGGCAACAATGCCAACAACACGTCGCATTGGGGTCAGTACAGGAAGCTCGTCTCTGACACCGAGACGTGGAACGGTACCCTCGTCACATCGACCCGGCAGTATGTGGCGGTGCTGGCCGCGTTCCTCGTCGAGGAACCGCCCGCACCACCACCCGAGGGCGGCGTACGAGAGTATCGCGCGCACTTCGAGACGGAATCGCACGGCACCCTTCGCGCCGTCACGGATCGGCGCCCTGATGCGGTGATCCCCGACCCTCGGATATGCACCACCACCGGCCCGGTCGCCGTTGAGGATCTGTCACAGGGACTTGAGGCCCAGTTGTGGCGATTCCGGGCTGAGGGGAATCAGGTGTTCGTGCAGCGGCAGGTCACCGGCGGATGGAGCGACGAGGAACTCCTGACGACGGCGACCGGTGAGGCCGAGATAGTGGAGTTGGATGCGGCATTCGACGGCGAGGGACGTGTCGCCCTCTGCGCCGAACGCCCGACCGGCGACGGCGATGCCCCGCAGGTCTGGGTCTACTGGTTCGATCCGCGTATCCCGGTCGGCGAGTCGGAGCCTGTAGGCCAGATATGGTGGAGCGGCTACCCGGGCCGCACGCCACGGATCGTGAACGACTATGTGCCGCCATCGGGTGGCCCGAACACCTGTCCCCCCGATGTTCACGTGCAACTGTTCGCAATGGAGCCGGGTGCGGGGATGACCCGCCGGGTCGATGATGAGCACTACGCCACCCCCAACACCACGGTGCTGGCAGACTCATCGCAGCGGTACCTGCAGCGGGCATTCCGGACCACCGATCGCAGGGTGTCGGTGCGAGCCGTGCGACGCGTGCCCTCCACGGGGCGATACGTGGCCGAACGGGTGGACTCCCTGCCACTGCAGGACTCCCTGCTGCGACGACCGATATTTACCAACTGGACCGAGCCGGGCAATGACGTGATGCGAGGTCTGGGTTCCGCCGCTGTCTGGATGGCCTCGCCCGCCGACACCAGCGACTTCGTTCTCAGGGTGACAGTGCAGGATGCCTGCGACGCCATCGAGGTGGGTGCGTCGGCGACCTATCCCACCTCGGGTGTGGCGGTGTTCGACCAGCAAGAGCAGTCGAGTGACGGCGGCGGATCAGGCTATACCGCTGGCGGCCACAACGATTTCACGTTCTCCATCGACCACGGTGGCGGGTCCTGCTCCCTTGTGGCATTTCGGGCGCGGTGCCGAAAGGTGGTGGCCGATCAGACTTGTTACTCGCCCTGGCGCTATGTGATCATCCCTGCCGCCGTCTACTCAGAGCCGTCAAACGTGGACATCGACATCAATTGCGATCGCGACTTGTTGCTGGCGGTCACTGACCGGCTCGTGGCGTTCTCGGCGCACGGGCTGATGGAGGGTATCCGCGAAACCGACGTGTCAGCGGGCCCGGATCCTCGTCCGTTCGTATGCGGCGACCCGCCGGTGGGCGAGACTCCCGGCTACTGGTTCGTCGGCGGGTCACGGAACTTCGAACCGTCCTATCCGTTCCCCACCCACTTCAAGCGCTATGCCTGGCGGGTACGCGGCTGGCAGGACTTCCACTTCGCGGACGATGATGGGCTGTACATCGGCACCGTGATCGGCGACAACATCAACTCCGGTGGCGGGTCCTCCGTGAGCGTGAAGACATTCGACTGGATCAGCACACGTTTCCCGGTCCAGTTCCCTGACGACTCAGGTCTGGTCACCCCGCTGCCCGTAAGTCTCGACGTTCTGGGGATGGTCTGATGTGGCCTGACGGCGGAGAGGCGGGCACCGGATTCGAGACGTTCGGCACCGTGATCGGGACCACGCCGCAGGTGCGCGAGCTGCCTGTGCGCGATGTGGCCTTCTACTACGATCCCGTCCCACTCGGTGGCACAGGCCAGGCACTCGACCAGGGCGTGCTCGAGTTCCACCACGGCACCGTCGTCTCCCGTGGTCGGCTGATCGCGCTGGAGGCCGAATTCGCGTCGACCCATCTCTGGGATGATGCGCTTCTGGATTGGCTCTATTTCACCCCGGCGGAACCGTGCGCCCTGGTCCTCGACGTGTACGAGGATGACCGCATCTCGATAGCGTGGAGTGTCGGCAGTGCCGCCAGTCACCCGAGGCCGTACCTCGTCAACCCGGATCGGTATGCCGAGCAGGAGATAGACCCAGCCTCTGGCGCCGCAACCATCGGAGCGGTCCAACTGGCGGTCGTGGATCCGGCAACCACGGCAGGCGATCAGGACAGTGGATGGCTCACTGCCCGCCTCGGGCGCGCCGGTTTCGGTGACCTCGCCGGGCGGCGTGGTCGGCTCCGGCGGTTCATCAGCGAGGAGCTGGGCTGGGTCACCATTGCCGATGGGCCTATCGGCAACGTGCGGATGGCAGTCGACTACTCCTCGTTCGAGTTCGAGGTCCGCGACACGCGCGAGATCGAGCGCAAGGTCCAGATCTTCAAGGGCGGCGGCGGTATCGTGCCCGTCGCTCCGGGCCTGCCATTCGACCCCGAGGGGGTGAAGACCCTGCTGCCCGACGCAGTGTGGGGTGGTTACGGCTATGACCCGGACTCAGGCACCTACCTCGTTGATCCCGCGCAACCGCTGATGGGCCGGGTGTCCACGCCCGGACTGCCGGGCTTCGGCGGTGGACTGGACATTTTCACGACTCGGGTTGTCGATCTCACCAGCACGCCGGGCAATGACATCGCCCTCCGCAAGCTTGGGCGGGCCGTCGCACAGGCAGGCGACGGCATTGTTGAGCCGATTGGTGAGCCGTTCGAGTCGGGTGGAATCACCTATCAGGACTACGTGACCCGATTCCCGAACCTGATGCTCTACTGGCGACACCAGGGCGACACAGAATGGAATGCCATTGAGGGCGGTGATCTGCAGCTACAGGGCCGATCGCAAGCAACACCATCCCTCGATTTTGCCCAGGTCAATCTGTTGACACACCAGTCGTGGCCCAACCCCTCGGGTGAGACTCACCGCGAGGTCACCGCGATCGCGTTCAGCCACCGGCTCTACCTGCCCATCTCAGCCGAGCAGTACCTGCCGGCACCGAATGCCGACATTGAGCTGATCCTGGTCTATCGGGGACCACCAAGCACCGACCTGCCGGTGTACGTCGAGGGCGTTACTGCCGGGGAGTTCGCGCGCAACGTCTACTCGGGCCTGTACTCGGCCCGGTCGGAGGCTGGCGAGGTGGTCCCCACCGGCATCCGGTACGACGAGGACGCGCTGCTCCAGATGACCGACGTGGTGCGGATGAGACTGACCGCCGTGATCGACGATGCCCGAGACTGGCTGGAGAAGCACATCTACGCCCCGACTGGCTGGACACCGGCACTCGACGACGACGGGCGGATATCGCCGATGAGTCACGTGCCACCGCAGAGTTTCGTGGGTCTCACGGCCATTCACGACGGGATCACCGAGCCAACACCTGACTGGGACAGCGGCACCAGAATCGTCAACGTGGTGCGGTTCGTATACCAGCGGGACTATCGACCCACCAACGTGTCGCACGCGAAAACCGGCGACGGACTGGCTGACCGGGAGATTGTAATCGAGTGGGAGGAGCCGCTTTCTGTCTCGCGCTACGGCAGGCAGGTGCTGGAGATCAAGGGCGAGGCGTTCCGGGCGATCGGCGACAGCGACGCCAATCCCATCGGCGGTGACCCGACGCAGGAACTGGGGGCGATACTTGCCAATCTCAGGTCCACCTACCTGCGGCCACGCTACGCATTCGGCGCTCCGGCCATTTCGGTCCCGGTGATGCGGTCACACACCCACGGACTGCGGGCCGGATCGTGGGTCACGGTCGACCTGTCCTGGTACCCCGACTATGTCACCCGGCGGCGCGGGTTGATCGGACTCGCGCAGGTGGTGGCCCTCGGTGATCTCGACTGTGCGTGGCGGTCCGCGATGCTCGAGATCGTCATCCCGCCAGACGACACGGACAGTGGCGTGTCGTAGTCCCTAGGGACGATACCCCCCACGGCACGGCTTGACCAGCTTGGGGCGTTCACGCCTGGAGCCAGTCGGTGCCTGATCGCGCAGCGCTAGCAACCATCCTGTCTCACCCCCTGTTCCTCAAGGGTGCGCTGCTGGTGCTGCTCGGCGCTGGTGGCGGCACCGCAATCTATCGCTACTCGCTGCTCGGCCCCGTCGAGTCGATGGCAGCGGAGCACCCGGCGCGGATGGCGCAGATCGAGGTCGAGGCTGCGGTAATGGACGCGCGCGTTGACTCGCTTGCCAGTCGGCTCCGACAGGTGGAGTCCAATACCGGCGTGCTGGTGCGGGCAGAATGCCTCAGGCTGACACGCGCCGATCAGCAGTGGCTCGGGATGCAGTGCCC
>CBFGRM010000087.1:0-6883 GCA_965651205.1 uncultured bacterium | reverse complement strand
GGGGCTGAAAGCCCCGAGAGTCCCGGCGAGTGTTCAGGCTTCAGCCTGCGTTGGTCAGGTGCTGAAGCACCTGCTCGGCACAGCCCGGGGCTGAAAGCCCCGAGAGTCCCGGCGAGTGTTCAGGCTTCAGCCTGCGTTGGTGCCGAGCAAGTGCTTCAGCACTTGGCCCCAAACCCGCAACCCAAACCCTCACCTCCAAACCCTCACCCCCAAACCCGCAACCCACCACCTCCGATTAGATTCTGCCATTCTGGCCGACCCGCTCCCAGGATGGCTCGTGACACCCAAGCGCGACTTTCTATCGTTTCAGGACATCTCCCGCGCCGAACTGCTCGACCTGCTCGCGCTGGCAGAACGAATGCGCGCCGGGCTGTACCACGACAAGCCGCTTGCGGGCCGGGCCGTCGGCCTGATCTTCTCCAAGAGTTCCACCCGCACCCGGGTCTCGTTCGAGGTGGGCGTCCACCAACTCGGCGGCCAGCCGCTGTTCCTCTCCTCCGACGACATCCAGCTCGGTCGAGGCGAACCGCTTCGCGATACCGCCCGGGTGATGTCGCGCTTCGTCGACGGGCTGATGATCCGCACTCACGCCCACGCCGATGTCGAGGAACTGGCGCGCTACGCCAGCGTGCCGGTGATCAACGGACTCACCGACCTGCTGCATCCCTGCCAGGTGCTCGCCGACCTGCTCACCATCCACCAGGAGTTCGGCAGCGTCACCGCGCCGGTGGTGTGCTGGATCGGCGACGGCAACAATATGGCCAACAGTTGGCTCGAGGCGGCC
Source organism: uncultured bacterium (assembly GCA_965651205.1). Lineage (GTDB taxonomy): Bacteria > Gemmatimonadota > Gemmatimonadetes > Gemmatimonadales > GWC2-71-9 > Palsa-1233. Next base: position 6,099 of record CBFGRM010000087.1, on the reverse strand, counting down.
GCACTTCTGGGCTTCGAACTCCGACTGGCCTGTCCCGACGGCTACCTTCCCGACCCGCGCATCCTCGAGCACGCGCGCGCACGCACCACCGTGCTGCTCACCCAGGATCGCAACGAGGCCGCCGCCGGCGCGCAGGTGGTGACCACCGACGTGTGGGCGTCGATGGGACACGAGGCGCAGGCAGAACAACGCCGACTCGCGTTCGGCGGTTATCGTGTCGACAGCGACCTGATGGCGCTGGCTGCGCGCGATGCAATCGTGCTGCACTGCCTGCCGGCACACCGCGGCGAGGAGATCACCGATGAAGTGCTCGAAGGCCCGCAGTCGCGAGTGTTCGACGAAGCGGAAAACCGCCTGCACGTCCAGAAGGCCCTGATGACCTGGTTGCTGTCGTGACTGCATCCGACGACTACATCGCGCTCACCACCGCTGCCGCTGCGTGGACCACCACCGCCCTGGGACAGTTCGAGGTGTCGGGACCCGACGCCGCTGCATTCGTCAATCGCGTCGCCACCGCCGACCTGTCGGTGCTCAGGCCCGGCCAGTTCGCGCACTCGCTGCTGCTGCGCGACGACGCGACCATCCTGGCCCGAGTGACCATCCATCGCCTCAACGAGACGGTGATGCTGCTGGTCGATGGTGCCGCGCGCGCCGCGGCCTGGCGACACGTGGTCGAACACAAGCGGGGCAACGTGCGACTGCGTGACATCAGCGACGACGTGGCCGTGATCGCGGTGCGCGGCCCCCGCACGATCGCACAACTCACCCTCCGACTGTCGCCAGTGCCGGCCAGCGCCGGCCTGGTCACCCGGGCCCGACTCGATGCCGTCGACTGCTTCGCGGCCCGCACCACCGACGACGGAGCCGACGGACTCGATCTCTATTGCCGCGGCCGCGACCTCCCCACCCTGGGCGACGCACTGGCCCGGCTCGGCGTGCCGCTGGTGAGCGACGACGCCTGGCAGATCACCCGGCTCGAACGCGGCATCGCCCGCCTCGGCGTCGAGATCGATGGCGACGACACCCCGGTCGAGGCCGACCTGGTACACCTGGTGGCAGAGAACAAGGGCACCCGCTTTCCAGGCGAAGTGGCCTATGCGGAACGCCGCCGCACCGGCGCACTGCGCCGCCGAGTGGGATTCCGGTTGGAGGGCGACAGCGCGCCACCTGAAGGCGCACGGGTGCACACCGGCGGCCTGCCGGTCGATCGGATCCGCTCCATCGGCGTCTCGCCACGCTTCGGCATCATTGGTCAGACCGCCGTCCCGCTCGGCAGCGACACGCCGGGCACCGCGATCAGGATCAGCCACGGAGGCAGACACTGGGATGGGGTGGTTGCGAGGATGCCATTCGAGTAGGGGCGGGGCACGCCCCGCCCGTCCCGAGAACGCAACGATGCCCGCAAGGGCGGGGCACGCCCCGCCCGTCCCGAGAACGCAACGATGCCCGCAAGGGCGGGGCACGCCCGCCCGTCTGGAACCCACCGGAGGCCATCACCGTGAATACCGCCATCCTCACCATCTCCGACGGCGTCGCCGCCGGCTCCCGTGCCGACCAGTCGGGCGAGCTGATCGCCGCCTGGGTGAAGGATCGCGGCGACCTGCTGACGGCCCGCGAGGTGGTGCCCGACGAGTCACTGCACATCGCGGCAACTCTGGCCCGCTGGAGTGACGACAGTGTCGCAGAATTGATCATCACCACCGGTGGTACCGGTCTCGGTCCCCGGGACGTCACCCCGGAGGCGACCCGGGCAATCCTCCAGCGGGAGGCGCCCGGGATCGCCGAGGCGATCCGCGCCGCCGGCCGCGAGCACACCGCCACTGCGGCACTGGGGCGAGGCCTCGCCGGCAGCCGGGGTGCCACTCTTATAGTCAATCTTCCCGGTTCGGTCGGCGCGGTCCGCGACGGACTCGCCGTGCTGGATCCCCTGGTCGATCACGCCGTCCGGCTGCTGGCCGGCGACACGGAGCACTAGATGTCTGCCAAGGTCGTCATCACACTCGCCGATCTCGAAACCGCGGTGCCGCTCGACAAGGCGCTGGAATCGGGCGGGATCAGCGCCGCGCTCGTCAACACTGCCGACGAGGGGCGCCACGCGCTGCAGCGCGAACATCCGCTGGTACTGGTGCTCTCCGGCGCCATCCACGAACCGGCCACTCGCGCACTGGCGGAGCGCGCCCGCGAGCTCGAGGTCGCGGTGCTGGCCCTGCTCGAACCCACCGACACCGAGCACACCGAGCGGGTCGTCCGTCTCGGCGTCACCGAGGTGATCACCAAACCGATCGCCAGCGACGAACTCGCCGCGTCGGTGGAACGGCTGATGGAACGGCGCGCCTTGCAGCGTCGCACCGGCATCGCCGGCGACAGCGCTGCACTGCAGGAAGTGCTGGTCAAGATCGAGCAGATGGCTCCGGTGTCGAGCACGGTGCTGATCGAGGGCGAGAGCGGCACCGGCAAGGAATTGGTGGCGAGGGCGATCCACGACCTGTCGCCCAGGCGGGGTCGGCCGTTCATCGCCGTCAACTGCGCGGCACTGCCCGAGTCGCTGCTGGAGAGCGAGCTGTTCGGCCACGAGAAGGGCGCCTTCACCGGCGCGGCGGAGCGACGGCTGGGACGCTTCGAGCTGGCCGATGGCGGTACGATCTTCCTCGACGAGATCGGCGAGATCCCTGCCAGCGTGCAGGTCAAGCTGCTGCGAGTGCTGGAGACGCGCAGCTTCTTCCGGGTTGGCGGTGTGGCACCGATCAAGGTCGACGTGCGGGTGGTCACCGCCACCAACCGGGCGCTGCGCGAGCAGGTGGCACGGGGTGAGTTCCGCGACGACCTGTACTACCGGCTCGACGTGCTGCACATCTACCTGCCGCCGCTGCGCGAACGGCGCGAGGACATTCCGCAACTGGTGCGGCGCTTCGTGCGCGAGTTCGCCGAGCAGCACGATCGGCCGTTTCCCGGCATCTCCGCCGAGGCGATGGAACTGCTGGTCGAGGCGCCGTGGCCCGGCAACGTGCGCCAGTTGCGCAACCTGATCGAGTCGATGGTGGTGCTGGCGCCGGGTGACGTGATCCGGGCCGACGACATCCCCGCCGACGTGCTGGAGAGGCGCGGTTCGTTGCTGCCGGTCAGGCTGACCGATGGCGACCGCGGCAATGCATCGATGGGCGGCCCGGAGTTCGAGTTCATCCTGCGGACGCTGATGGACTTGCGGTTGCAGGTCGAGGAACTGCGCCGTCGACTGGAGCAGGGCGGTGGCGAGTCCGGCGGTCAGGCGCACGGGGTCGAGGTGATCGACGTGGGCGAGGGGGCCACGCTGGCGATCCCCGTGAGCGCGATACCCGCCGTGGGTGCCGAGGTGGAGGAGGAACCGGCCACCGTGGTCTGGCGCGAGGGAATGACGATGGCCGATGTCGAGCGGGCCACCATCGCCGCGGTGCTGGAGCTGGAAGGCGGCAACCGGCGCAGGGCCGCCCAGGTGCTGGGCATCGGCGAGCGCACGCTGTACCGCAAGCTCAAGGAGTTCGATCTGGCCTAAGTCGTGGCGCGGCACACCTTTGGGGCCGATCACCTCTTGACAGTTCTAGCCGCGGCAGCCAACTTGGATGCATCTCGCACGCCAGTTTCCCTGCTCCCGGGATACCGTTTGCAACTCCACGTCGATCCATCGCGCTGTGTCGCGTGCCTGGCGTGCGTCCGGGTCTGTCCCACCGACGCCATTGCGCTGCCACCCGAGGCCCGGGTGGTGGAGATCGTCGACGACAACTGCATCCGCTGTGGCGAGTGCATCCCCGCCTGTCCCCATCTGGCCATCACCGGGGTGGGTGCGGTCGATCGCGCCGTCGAGGTCGCCGAGGCCGGCAACGGGGTCCTGATCCTGGCCCCCGAGGCGATGGCCTGGTTCCATCCCGCAACTCCCGAGCAACTGGTCAATGCCTGCTACGAGGCCGGTTTCCGCCACGTCTCCCGTGGCGTGGTGGGCGACGAGCTGGTGGCGCAGGAATACCTCAGGTTGTGGGAAGACCGCGACTGGGGCACCCTGATCCGCAGCACCGACCCGGTGGTGGTGGCGGCGATCGTGGCCCATCACCCCGAGCTGATCCCCTATCTGGCGCCGGTGACCCATCCCTGCGTGGCGGAGGCGCGTTTCCTGCGTCACCTGCTGGGGTCCGGGCTGCCGGTGGTGTATGTGGGCACCGGTGCTCCGGGGCAGGTGGACGAGCTCGACGCGGCGATGACCTTTGCCGACCTGGCGCGTCTCTTTGCCCTGCGTGAGGTGCGGCCCGAGCAGATGCCGCGGACCTTCTCCAGGGTGCCGGCGGAGACCCGGCGGCACGCCTCGGTGGCCGGTGGCCTGCCGCTGGAGATGGTGGTGGCCGGGTCGTCGGACGGTCGGCGGATCCTGACCATCCGCGGCCTCGAGGGTTTGCCGGCACTGGCCACCGCGGTGGGGCACGACCGGGTCGACTTGGGGTTCGTCGACATCCTGTCGCACCACGGCTCGGCGGCGCATCCTGTGGCTGGCCCCCGGGAGCAGCTCCACCTGCGGCGGGCGTTGCTGGCGCAGTACGAGCCGACCCGGAGCCGGACCCCGGTGGTGCCGGACCCGTCGCCGGTGGAGGTTGGGGCCACCTTCCCGTTCGGGATGTTGCGGCAGCAGGCGGAGCCGGCGGCGGTGGAGGCGATCCTCTCGGCGATCGGCACCGGTCCCAACGGCAAGCCGTGGGACTGCCGGGCCTGTGGTTACCAGACCTGCCACCGCTTTGCCCAGGCGGCGGCACTGGGTCGGGCGTCGCTCAAGCAGTGCGTGCCGTGGCTGGCCCGGCGGGCCGACGATGCGTCGCGCGATGCCAGCACCGACGCGCTGACCGGGCTGGCGAGTTACCGGGCGTTGCAGCAGCGGCTGACGCACGAGGCCGAGCGGAGCCGCCGCAGTGGTGAGTCGTTCGCGGTGCTGTTCATCGACCTCGACCGGCTCAAGGAACTGAACGACCGTTACGGGCACGAGCGGGGCAACGGGGTGCTGCAGGCGGTGGCCGACGAGATCCGGCGCACCATCCGCAACACCGACCTCGCGGCCCGCTATGGTGGCGACGAGTTCGTGGTGTTGCTGACCCGGACCGACCGGGCCGGCGCACTCCGGGTGGCCGATGCGGTGCGCGAGCGGGTGGAGCAGGCTTCCGACCGGCTCGGCTTTCACAACGGCCAGATCACCGTGAGCATCGGGGTGGCCGAGTACGACCCGGCCGCACCGGGCGAAGGGCCGCTCCTGGAGCGGGCCGACCGGGCGCTGTACCTGGCCAAGGCCGCCGGCCGCAACACCATCGCCTGAACTGATGAACGACTTTCTTCGCCGACGGGCGATGCAAAAGGGACCCAACGTGACCGCATCACCACACTTTTCCGATCCCGACAGCCGGGGCCCCGGCAGCGGCGAATCCGCTCCCGATCCGTGGGGGACCCGTCGGGCCGAGAACCTGCTGACCTCCCTGGAGGGGGTGCTGTCGGCCCGGGTGGTGACCACCCCGCTGGGCGAGGTGAGCGAGATCCACATCCTGGCCACCAACGCGCAGACTCCCAAGCAGGTGGTTCGGAACGTCGAGTCGGCGCTGCTGGCTCATCTGGGTGTGCGGGTGGATCACCGCAAGATCAGCGTGGCGCACACCGCCGAGGTGCAGCCGCTCAAGACGCTGGAACAGGTGGCGGTGCGGAGCCAGGCCAACCAGCGAGCGGTGTTGTTCGAGGACGTGGTGGTGACCAGCGCGGAGCGATCGCGCTGGGTCAATGCCACGGTGACGCTGAGCTGCGAGGGGGCCACCGAGACTGCCACCGAGGAGGCACCCGACACGCCGCGCAACCGGAGTGAGGCGGTGGCTCGTGCGGCGGTGCGGGTGATCGAGCGGTTGCTGGAGCGTCATTCGCTGGCGCTGGAGGGGGTGCAGCGGGTGGAGGCGTTTGGCCGGGACTGGGTGATGGTGGGGGTGGCCGCGGTGGGGGGCCGGAACTCGACCCTGCTGGTGGGCAGCGCCGAGGTGCGCGAGAGCGAGGAGCACGCGGCGGTGTTCGCGGTGCTGGACGCCACCAACCGCTGGGTCTCGGCCCGGCGGT
>CBFGRM010000086.1:0-7071 GCA_965651205.1 uncultured bacterium | reverse complement strand
CCAGCGCCGCGGCCATCGCCACGATGGCCCAGCGGAAGAAGAGCCCGGGCTGCGACGAGAAATTGCCGCGATTGGGCAGCGGCTGGCCATCCCACTCGTCCCACTCGTGGCCGAGTCGACGATCGACGTCGATATGAATCAGTTCCGCACGGTGAGTGGCCATCGGGTGCAATCTATATCAAGGGAGAAGGGAGAAGGGAGAAGGGAGAGGTTTCCCTGCAAGGGCACCTCTCCCTTCTCCCTTCTCCCTTCTCCCCTTTGTTTTGGGTATGCAGCTCATTCGCACCGACCCACTGACTCGGGCCCGCTACTCGCAGGGCGGTGGCATTCAGCGGCTGATACCTGCCGCGGTGGCGCGGCCCCGCGACACCCGCGAACTCGCCGCGGCGATCGCCCGGGCCCGCGCCGAATCGCTGCCGATCACTCCGCGCGGCGCCGGCTCCGCAATGGATGGCAGCAGCATCGGCAGCGGTCTGCTGCTCGACCTGACGGCGCTCGATCGCGACGCCGCACCGGTGATCGATCCGGCCAGGCGCACCATCCGGGTGAGACCGGGTGTCTCACTCGGCGAGGTGGCACGCTTGACGGAGCAGCATTCATTGCGGCTCGGGCCCGATCCTTCGAGCGCGCCGTGGGCGACCGTTGGCGGTGCCATTTCGACCAACGCCGCAGGACCGCGCTCCTATCGTCTGGGTGCTATGGATGATTGGGTGACAAGTGTGGAGTTGATGACGGCGGACGGTCCGCTCACCCTCAACCGCAACAGCCGTCCCGACCCGGATCATCCGGTGGTGCGCCGCTTCGAGCGTGATGCAAGACCATTGCTGGCCGCGAATCGCGATGCAGTCGCGGCACGCTGGCCGACCACGCGCAAGAACAGCGCGGGCTACGCGCTCGACCGCTGGTGGAACAGTGAACACCTGCTCGACCTGGTGGTCGGCTCGGAGGGCACGCTGGGCGTGATCACCGGCGCGACTCTGCGACTGGAGCCGATTCCGCCGCATCGCGCCGCACTCCGGATCGCGCTCGACAGCAGGCACGCGCTTCCCGCCGCGATTGCCGCACTCGAGCCGGCCAGGCCGACGACGATCGAACTGCTCGACCAGTCGTTCCTGCGGCTGGTGGCTCACCGCCTGGACCACGATCACGGGTCACCGCCGTGGCAGAATGTCGCCGCGTTGCTGTTGGTCGATATCGAAGCCGGCAACACGACCGATCTCGACCGGCGGGTGGCGGCGGCGATCGACGCGGTGGCGGGGCTGGCGATCGATCAACGAATCGGTCGCGACCCGGCGGAGATCGGCGAACTGTGGTCGATCCGTCACGCCGCCTCTCCGATCCTCGCCGCGATCCGCGACGGCAGGCGCTCGTTGCAGGTGATCGAGGACGGCTGCGTGCCATCGGTACAACTGGGTGCATACCTCGATGCCGTCGATGCCGCGTGCCGGGCCCAGGCCGTGGATGCGGTGATGTTCGGGCACGCCGGTGACGGACACGTTCACGTCAACCTGCTGCCCGACCTGAACCGCGACGACTGGCTTGAGCGGGTGCGACGCATCTTCGCCGACGTCAACGCCGCCCTGCTCCGTCTCGGCGGAACCGCCAGCGGCGAACACGGCACCGGTCGGCTGCGTGCCGCCACCCTGGAGGCGCGACTGGGGCCCGAGGCGATCGCCTGTTTCAGCGCGATCAAGCGGGCGTTCGACCCCGAGGGGCTGTTCAATCCGGGTGTCATCCTCGACGACGGCAGCGACCCGTTCGGATCGCTCAAGGTCGGCGATGAGGCCGTGCCGCTGCCGGACGGGATCGCCGAGGAGCTGCGGCTGATCGAGGCGGAGCGCCGCTGGGAGGAGAGTCGCTGGCCGTAGCCCGGTGGGCTGCTATCTTGGGGGTGTCTCGCCGCGGCCATCCGGTCGCCACTTGCCAACCGAAATCCGCCACCCGGTCATTCGATGCTGACGCTCTATCGCGAACCTGTGGTAACCCTGATCGCCCGGCCCCAGTTCCTGGAACCCGAGCATCTGGGGGTGCAGTGGCACGAGCCGGGAACCGATGGCGAGCGACTGGCGGAGTTCGCCGGTCGGCTCTGCTATATGAGCCAGCGCAATCCTGCCAACCGCAGCACCGCGGAATACCTCGGCAACATCCTGCGACAGGGACACGGTTCGGTGTTCGAGCACGCCGTGTATGTGGTGCTGATCGAGGGCGTGTCGCGCTCGCTCACCCACGAACTGGTGCGTCACCGGGCGGGGTTCGGCTATTCGCAACTGTCTCAGCGGTATGTCGACGAGTCGGAGGCCGCCTTCGTGGTGCCACCCGCGATTCAGGGTGATGAGGATCTCGAGTCGGCCTGGCAGGTGCAGGTGAGCCAGGCTCAGGCGGCTTATGTCGGTGCGGTGGAACGACTGATGGAGCGCTACTCCTGGGTGGAGGATCGGGTCCATCGCCGCAAGATGGCGCGCGAGGCGGCGCGCTCGCTGCTGCCCAACGCCACCGAGACCAAGATCGTCGTGAGCGGCAACATCCGCGCCTGGCGCACCCTCCTCGAGCTGCGCCTGGGCGAGGGCGCCGAGCGCGAGATCCGCCGGCTGGCGGTGAGACTGCTGGAGACGCTGCGGGGCGAGGCACCGCGGTTCTTTGCCGATTTCGAGCTGTACCAGGCCGATGACGGCGAGCGCTCGGGCCGGGTCGTGTATCACAAAGTCTGAGGCAGAGTTGCTAGATTGCTCGGCGGACTTGCAGGACGAGGAGGTCCCCTGAAACAGTCGCCCCTGATGACTGCCAGCCATTCGATCACCGGTGGCCCGCTGGACCGCCGGTCAACCTCGCGTCAGTGGTATCGTCGTCTGCTGCGCACCGGCGCCCTGGTGAGTGCGGCGCTGGTGATGGGCTGGCTCGCGGTGGCGTTGCTTGCCCTCGGGCACCGCGACTTCGGTCTGGCGCTGGCCGCCATTTCCTCCGCCCTGGCCCTGGTGACCCTGCGCCAGAGCCGCATCACCGCCGCCAGGCAGCAGGAGTCGCTGGCGCGGGCCCTGGACGGTGCCGCGCGCCGCAACCGCGAACTCGAGCGGCTGCGCGAGCTCGCCGCGACCCTGCTGGCCGGCACCGACCTCGCGGCCCTCAACAGTCAGGTGGCCGAAGCCGCTGCCGACCTGCTGGAGGCAGAGGGCGGCGCCATTATGCTGGTGGTCGAAGAGGGACGCTTCGCGCGGATGGTCGCCGGCTCCGGACCGCTCACCCCTGCGGTCGGTGCGCTGGTACCGATCGAGGAGTCCTTGGTCGGTTACGCCATCGTCCACGACGAGGCCGTGCTGGTCGACGAGATGGAGGCCGATCCGCGCAACCATCCCCACGAGCAGCTCACCGGTCGACTCACATCCGCGGCGATGGTGCCGCTCCGCTCCGCCGGCCTGGTCGTGGGTGCGGTCTGCGCATACAACCGTCGCGACGGCCAGCCCTTCTCGGTGCACGACCGGCAACTGCTCCAGTCGCTGGGCGACCAGGTGGTGCTCGGCCTCGACCGCACCACCGTGCTCGAGGAACTCCGCCGCAACGAGCGGATGCTGGCCACCAAGAACCGCGAGCTGCAGCGCGCCACCCAGCTCAAGAGCGAATTTCTCGCCAATATGTCGCACGAGTTGCGGACACCACTCAACGCGATCATCGGCTTCTCCGACCTGATGCTGAGCGAGGGGCTGGGTCCGCTGGCCGAACAGCAGAAGGAGTTTCTGGAGGCGATCCTCCGCAACGGCCGGCACCTGCTGGGGCTGATCAACTCGGTGCTGGATCTTTCCAAGATCGAGGCCGGCAGGATGGTCCTGTCGCTGGAACGCTGCGACGTGCGCGACGCCGTCACGGCAGCGGTGACCGACACCGCGTCCCTCCGCACCGCCAAGCACCAGGAGTGTGTCGTCGATGTCGGAGCCGACGTCGATCTCGACATTCTCGCCGACACCACCCGGGTGCGCCAGGTGCTGTTCAACCTGCTCTCCAATGCATCGAAGTTCACCGGCGATGGCGGCAGGATATCCATATCAGCGGTGCGCACCGCGGCACCGATGCCCGATCGACTCCAGCCGCGCCAGGGTGAGTTCACCAAGCTGATCGCGCGCGAGGTGGTCTGGGTGTCGGTGTCGGACAGCGGCGTCGGCATCCGCACCGAGGATATGCCCAAGTTGTTCCAGGAGTTTTCCCAGGTCGACTCGTCGACCACCCGCGCGGCGCAGGGCACCGGGCTGGGGCTGGCACTGTGCAAGCGGTTCGTGGAGATGCACGGCGGCCAGATCGGCGTGGAGTCCATCTTCGGCAAGGGCAGCACGTTCTGGTTCCTGTTGCCGGTGGACGGACCGCCTTCTGACGGACTGGCGCGACAGCAGGACGCAGCGGCGTGATGCTGCGGCGAACCACTGCGTTGCTCCTGGTCGGGTGGTACCTCGCGATCGGTGCGGGGTTGCCGATGGTCGACGCGCTGTGGTTCCATCACGAGGACAACTCGCACCAGGTGCACGTCGAGGACGTCGGCAACGACTGTCATCGGCAGGAATGTCCGCTGGAATCACCAGCGGCACCGCAGGCACCGGCAACCGCCGCGGAGTTCGCCCGCATCGGCCGGCTGCCCACCGAGGCGCTGGCCGTTGCACCGCAGTACCGCTTCACTTCGCAGGAATCCGATGGCGCCAGTCGCGCCCGCGCACCTCCCCGCTTCATCTGACCTGCTGACCGACAGTTTCACGCCGATGCATCCGGAAGGGTGCGGATTCGGCGTGGTCACCTTCGCAGATGAGGCTGTACGATGTCATTGCTGTTGCTCGCAACCATACTATCCGCGCCGGTCACCGACAGCGTCGGCGCGGCAGGAGCGCTGTCCGGCCGGGTGACCGACCCCGCCGGCGCTCCCCTGGTCGGTGCACTGGTCGTGATCGAGGAAGCGCACCGGTCCACCACCACCGATCACCAGGGTCGCTACCGATTGCGCGATGTCCCCGAGGGGACCTGGGGAGTGTCATTCCGATCGATCGGGTTCAGGCCGCGGATCATCCGCGTCACCATCGACGAGGCGGATGTCGAACTCGACGTGGTGATGCAACCGACCATCGTGGAACTGGCGCCGATCCAGACCACCGCGACGCCGATTGCCACCAGTGCGCTCGAGTCACCGCAACCGCTCACGGTGTTGCAGGGCGCCGAACTTGATCGCGCCCAGGCTGCCTCACTGGGTGCAGTGCTCGACGGTCAGCCCGGAGTCCGCAGCCAGTCCACCGGCAACGGCATAGCCAAGCCGGTGATCCGCGGACTGAGCGGCAATCGAGTGCTGGTGCTCGACAACGGCCAGCGCACCGAGAGCCAGCAATGGGGCGACGAGCACGCCCCCAACATCGAAACCGCGGCAGCGGAGCGGATCGAGGTGATTCGCGGACCGGCCAGCGTGCTGTACGGTTCCGACGCGCTGGGTGGCGTGATCAACGTGGTGGCGCGCGAACTTCCCGACGCAAGCGGAACCGACCCGTTCGTGCGCGGCAGGTTGAGCGGCGGCTACGCCAGCAACGGTGCGATGCCGTCCGGCGCGCTCCTGCTGGAGGGTGCCACCGGGGGACTCGGCGTGCGTGCGACGCTGTCGGGCCGCACCAGCGATGATGTCGGCACACCGACGGGCAAGCTCGCCAACAGCGGACTGGATATGCTGTCCACCGGCCTGGCCGCCGGCTGGCGCACCGGTTGGGGTGCCCTCACTGCCAACTGGACCCGTCGCAACGAGCGGCTGGAGATCCACGAGGATCCCGAGGAAGAACCCGGTGCCACGCCGATGCAGCGGGTGGTCACCGATCGCCTCAACCTGGGCGGCAACCTGTCGCTGGGTTCGTCGCGATTGGTCGCTGACATCGGCTGGGAACGCAATGCCCGCGAGGAGTTCCACTCCGCAGAGGCCGATGCGGCCGACGAAGTGGAGCTCGGATTGCGCGCCGGTACCCTGACCGCCGACCTGCACCTGCACCACGCGGCATCAAGTCGGGTGGCGGGTGTGGTCGGCGTGCAGGCGCTCCGCACCAGGGTGGATATCTCCGGTGAGGAGACGCTGGTGCCGGCCAGCAACACCGTCAACATCGCTGCCTACGGATTCGAGCAGGTCGACCTGGGGCGCCTCCAGTTGTCGGTGGGTGCTCGCGTCGATCGACGCACGCTGGACAACGAAGCGGCGGCCGATCTTGAACTGGTCGCCGGTGAGCGCGACTGGACCGCGATCACCGGCAATGCAGGCGCATCCTACCGGCTCGGCGAGACCACGGCGCTGGTGCTCAATCTCGGCCGCGGCTTCCGGGCACCTTCGGCTTTCGAGTTGTTCGCCAACGGCGTACACGAGGGAACCCGTCGATACGAGGTGGGCGATCCCGACCTGGACACCGAACGCTCGTTCAATGTCGACCTGGCGATACGAGTACAGGGTGATCGGCTGCGTGGCGAGATCGGCGTGTTCAACAACCGTATCGACGGCTACATCCATCCTGATCCGACCGCGGAGGTCGATCCGGAGTCGGGCCTGCAGGTGTTCCGGATCAGCCAGGGTCTTGCAGTGCTCCGCGGCGCCGAGGCATCGCTGGAATGGCACGCCACCGACGCGGCACACCTGCGCGGTGGCATCGACTACACCTGGGGCATCAACCGCACCACCGACCAGCCGCTGCCGATGATCGCACCTCTCCGGCTCTCGGCGGCGCTGCGGCTGGAGCCCGAACTGCAATCGGTGATCGTCGAGCCGTGGATCGAGTTCGGTGTCGAACACAACACCAGGCAAGGTCGGCTCGACCCCGAGGAAATCCCGACCGACGGATACACACTGGCAAGACTGGGACTGGGCGCGGAGCTGGCCGGCGTCGAGTGGTACGTGCAGGTAGACAATCTTTTCGATGTGCGCTACCGCGGATTCCTGAGTCGCTACAAGGCCTATGCCGACGAAATGGGCAGGAACCTGAAGGTCGGGGTGGCGGTCCGACTGTAGAAAGCGAGAAAGCGAGAGAGCGAGAGAGCGAGAGAGCTGGATCGCCTTCTCGCTTTCTCGCCTTCTCGCTTTCTCGC
>CBFGRM010000085.1:0-7102 GCA_965651205.1 uncultured bacterium | reverse complement strand
CCGCCTCGCTCAGCATCTCGACGATGTCGGGCTCGCGGGCGCCGTCGAACACCGGGGTGGCGATCGGCACGCCGCGGCTCAGCTGGTCGGCCAGCGTCACCACGCCCTCGTCGTCGTACTCGGCGACCGGCTCGTTCTTGTTGTTGCCGCCATAGATCTCGTCGAGGACGTTGCGGAGCGGCTTCAGGTCGCCGTTCTGCTTGTAGTCCTCGACCATCTTGCCGATCTTGAGACCCATGCCCGCGCAGGCCCAGCCGAGATGCGTCTCGAGGATCTGGCCGACGTTCATCCGGCTCGGCACGCCGAGCGGATTGAGCACGATGTCGACCGGGGTGCCGTCGGGAAGGAACGGCATATCCTCCTCGGGCACCACCCGGGCAACGATGCCCTTGTTGCCGTGACGACCCGCCATCTTGTCGCCCACCGACACCTTGCGCTTCTCGGCGATGTACACCTTGACGAGCTGGATCACGCCCGGCGGCAGTTCGTCGGGCTGCAGGATCTTGTCGATCTGGTCCTCGGCCTTCTCCTCGACCCGGGCGCGCTCCGCCGCGGCTGCGTCGAGAGTGGCACGGATCCGCTCGTTGGCCTTGGCATCGGCCACCCGCAAGGTCTTGAGATCGACCTCGGTGAGGTCGAGCTTCTTCAACTCCGTCTTGGTGAGCCTGGTTCCCGGCGCGCGCAACTCGTCGACGGTGCCGGCCACCAGCATAAGGCCGACTTCCTCGCCCTCGAGCAGGTCGTGCAGCTCGTCGAGCATCGCCTGGGTGATGTGGGCCTTCTCCTCGCCCTCGCGACGCCGCACTTCACCGATCCGCTCGCCACGGTCCTTGATCACCACCGGACCCTCGACGCGAGAGAAGATCTTCACGTCGATCACGGTGCCCTTCATTCCCGGCGGCACCTTGAGCGACGAATCCTTCACGTCCTTGGCCTTCTCGCCGAAGATCGCGGTGAGCAGCTTCTCCTCGGGCGACAGCTCGGTCTCGCCCTTGGGCGTGATCTTGCCGACCAGGATGTCGCCCGGCTTGACCGCCGCACCGATCCGCACGATGCCCCGCTCGTCGAGATCCAGCAACGACTCGTCGGAAACGTTGGGAATCTCGCGAGTGATCTCCTCCTGGCCGCGCTTGGTGTCGCGGACGTGGAGTTCGAGCTCCTGGATGTGAATCGACGAGTACACGTCCTCGCGCACCAGGCGCTCGGAAAGCACGATCGCGTCCTCGAAGTTGTGGCCGTACCACGGCATAAACGCCACCAGCACGTTGCTGCCCAGCGCCAGTTCGCCGTCCTCGGTGGCGGCGCCGTCGGCGATGATCTGCCCGGCCACCACCTTGTCGCCCTGCTGCACCAGCGGGCGCTGGTTGATCGCGGTGTCCTGGTTGGTGCGCCAGAACTTCTTGACCCGGTATCGGTCAATCCGGGCCAGGCGACCCAGCGGCTGCCCTGTCTCGGCGGCTGCGGGTCCGGCGTCGATGATGATCTCGTCGGCGGTGACCCGGGTGATCGTGCCGGCGCGACGCGCCAGGATCACCGCACCCGAGTCGGAGGCCACCGTGGCCTCCAGTCCGGTGCCCACCAGCGGTGCCTGCGGGAACACCAGCGGCACCGACTGGCGCTGCATATTGCTGCCCATCAGCGCGCGGTTGGCGTCGTCGTGCTCGAGGAACGGAATCAGTGCCGCCGCGATCGAGACGAGCTGCTCCGGTGCCACGTCCATATAGTCGATCCGCGCCGGCGGCAGCAGCGGATAGTCGTCTCCCTTGCGGGTCAGCACCAGCGGCTCGGCGAAGCTGCCGTCAGGGTTGAGGGGGGCGTTGGCCTGCGCCACCGCGAAGTCCTCCTCCTCACTGGCCGACAGCCACTCGATCTCGTTGGTCACCTTGCCGTTCTCGACCAGGCGGTAGGGCGTCTCGATGAAGCCGAGTTCGTTGATGCGCGCATAGGTCGAGAGCGACGTGATCAGGCCGATGTTGGGGCCTTCCGGCGTCTCGATCGGGCACATCCGGCCGTACTGCGAGTAGTGCACGTCGCGCACTTCGAAGCCGGCCCGCTCACGGGTCAGGCCGCCGGGGCCCAGCGCCGAGAGTCGCCGCTTGTTGGTCAACTCGGCGAGCGGGTTGGTCTGGTCCATAAACTGTGACAACTGCGAGCTGCCGAAGAACGCCTGGATCACGGCGCTCACGGTGCGGGCGTTGACCAGGTCGTCGAGCGAGATCTTCTCCGGATCGGAGTTGATGCTCATCCGCTCCTTGACCAGTCGCGCCATCCGCGACAGGCCGACCGAGAACTGGTTGGCGATGAGCTCGCCCACCGACCGGATCCGGCGGTTGCCGAGGTGGTCGATGTCGTCGGTGTGGCCACGGCCGTCGTGCAGGTCGATCAGGTACCTGACGATCGCGATGAAGTCTTCCTCGGTCAGCACCGTGTGGTTCGGGTCGACCTTGAGCCGGAGCCGCTGGTTGATCTTGTAGCGGCCGACACGGCCGAGATCGTAGCGCTTCGGGTTGAAGAAGAGCTTCTGGATCTGCTGACGCGCGGTCTCGAGATTGGGGGCGTCACCGGGCCGCAGCAGCGCGTAGATCTGCTCGAGCGCCTCCTGCTCCGAGTGGGTCGGGTCCTTGGCCAGCGTGTTGCGGATCAGCGGCGACTCGCCCCGGCCAGCCGGCAGCAGCACTTCGACCTTGGTGACGCCTGCCTTCTCCAGCCTGGCGCGCAGCTTGTCGGTCAGCTCGGCACCTGCGTCGGCCACCACCTCACCGGTTTCAGGATCGGCCGCGGCGAACGCCAGCACGTGATTGCTGCGATCGCGGTTGGAAACCGGCTGCTCCTCGTCACGCAGGTCGAGCGTGGTGTAACCGGCGAACACCCGCACGGTCGACACGCCGACGTGTCGCAGGTCGGCCAGCCGGTCGGCAGTCAGTTCCTCGCCGGTGCGCGCCAGCGGATCACCCTCTGGATCCTCGGGGTTCGGCACGTCGGCGGCCAGCATCGCACCGACGATCTCGCGCCGCTCCTGGCGTGAATCGGCACGGCCGGTCACGTCGAGATCCTTCTCGGCGAAGAACAGCCGCAGGATGTCGGCATTGTCGCCGTGCCCGAAGGCGCGCAGCAGCGCGGTGGCCGGGAACTTCTTCTTCTTGTCGATGTGGACGTAGATCACGTCGTGGATGTCGATCGTGAACTCCACCCACGAGCCGCGGAACGGAATGATCCGCGACGAGAACAGCCGCTGCCCGTTGGGGTGGGTGTCCTCCTCGAAGACCACGCCCGGAGAGCGGTGCAACTGGCTCACCACCACCCGCTCGGCGCCGTTGATCACGAAGGTGCCCAGCGGCGTCATCATCGGCAGCTCGCCGAGGTAGACTTCCTTCTCGATCGCGTTCTTGAGGCGACGCTGACCGTCGACGTCCTCGAACACGTCGAGCCGGAGCTTGGTCCTAAGCGGCGCGGCATAGGTCATATCGCGCTCGATGCACTCCTCGACGGTGTACTTGGGCTCGCCCAGCGCGTAGCTGACGAACTCCAGCGAGTACTTGCCGCCGATGTCACCGATCGGGAACAGGTCGCGGAAGACCCGCTCCAGCGAGACATCCTGGCGATCCCCGTCGACGTCATCGGGCACCAGCAGGGACTCGAATGCCTTGGTCTGGATGTCGAGCAGGTCGGGCATCTTCATCCCGGCCTGGGCGTTGGAAAACGAAATGACGGGCAGCGTGGCTGTCATAGTGCTACTTCCCGGGGCAAGAGAACACGGCGACGCCCCACCCCTCGCCGAGGGCGGGGGCGGGCGTCGTCGCATTTCGGTATTCGAGTTCGCGAAACTGGGTCATCTCGTCTCACTGAAAGTGACTGTGCGCAGGGCGGGAGATCCCCCACCGGCAGCGGACGCTGCCGGCGAGGGATGGCCCGCTCCGCGGGTCACTTCAGTTCGACGGAGGCGCCCTGCTCCTCGAGTCGCTTCTTCATCTCCTCGGCCTCGGCCTTGGACACGCCGTCCTTGATGTTGCTGGGCGCGCTGTCGACCAGGTCCTTGGCTTCCTTGAGTCCGAGCGAGGTGATCTCGCGGACGACCTTGATGACGTTGATCTTCTTGTCACCACCGGCCTTGAGGACGACGGTGAACTCCGTCTGCTCCTCGACCGCGGCCGCGGCGCCACCGCCACCAGCCGGCGCGGCAGCCGCGACGACGGAGACGTTGAACTTTTCCTTGAAGGCCTCGATCAGGTCGGCCAGCTCGAGCACGGACTTGCCGCCGATTGCGTCGAGGATCTCTTCGTTGCTGAGTGTAGTAGCCATTTTCTGTATTCTCCGGGTTGCTTACGAGGCCTGCTCGGCCTGACGCTGTTCGCGGAGCGCCTCGAGCGCGCCGACCATCTGATAGAGGATGCCGTTGAGGCCGCCGACGAACTGTCCCAGCAGCACTTCACGGGGCGGGATCTCTCCCAGCCGCTTCACGTAGGTGGGCTCCACGGCACGACCGTCGAGCCAGCCGCCCTTGACCGCCGGACGCTCGTTCTCCTTGACGAAGTCGCCGAGCACCTTGGCGGCCGCCATCGGATCCTCGCCCGTGAAGACGAAGCCGGTGGAACCGGTCAGTTGCCCGTCGAGATCCGCGATGCGGTTGGCCGCGAGGGCCCGCTGCGCCAGGGTGTTCTTTACCACCACATAGCGTGCGCCCGCCGCCCGGAGCCGGCGACGGAACTCGGTCATCTTCAGCACGTTGAGGCCGCTGAAGTCGGTGACGAACAGGTTCGGCGAACCCTGGATCTGCTCGGTCAGGGACTCGACCGTCGTCTGTCGGGTGTTCTTGCTTGACTTGCTCATCGGTACTCCGCCGTGTCGAGCTTGATTCCGGGGCCCATCGTGCTCGAAAGCGTCGCAGACCGGATGTAGGTCCCCTTGGCCGCCGAGGGCTTGGCCTTGACGATGGTGTCCATAAAGGCGGCGAGGTTCTCGGCAAGCTGATTGGCCGCGAACGACACCTTGCCGATCGGCACGTGCACGTTGCCGGTCTTGTCGACCCGGAACTCGATCTTGCCGGCCTTGATCTCGCGGACCGCCTTGGCCACGTCCATCGTGACCGTGCCGGCCTTGGGATTGGGCATCAACCCGCGCGGGCCGAGCACCCGGCCGAGGGCGCCGAGCTGGCCCATCACGTCAGGAGTCGCGACGATGACGTCGCACTCGAGCCAGCCGTCCTTGAGCTTCTGCAGGTACTCCAGGCCGACGAAGTCGGCACCGGCGGCCTCGGCTTCCTTGGCGCGATCACCCTGCGCCACCACCAGCACCCGAACGCTCTTGCCGGTCCCGTGCGGGAGGGCAACGGTGCCGCGAACGACCTGGTCGGCGTGCCGGGGATCCACCCCGAGCCGCACCGCCACGTCAACCGAACCGTCGAACGACGTATAGGAGGTCTGCTTGACCAGCTCGACCGCCGTGGGCGTGTCGTAGAGCCGATCGGCCTCGACCTTGGCAGCCGCAGCGCGGTACTTCTTGCCGACGGTCTTCATCAGTCGATCACCTCCAGCCCCATCGAACGCGCCGTGCCGGCGATCATCCGCATCGCCGAGTCGACATCAGCAGCATTGAGGTCGGCCATCTTCAGTTCAGCGATCTTGCGGACCTGCGCCGAGGTGACCTTGCCGATCTTGTTGCGATTCGGCTGGCCGCTCCCCTTCTCGATGCCGGCCTCCTTGAGCAGGAGGTTGGGCGCCGGCGGCGTCTTGGTGATGAAGGTGAAGGTGCGATCGGCAAAGATCGTCACCACCACCGGAATCACCATCCCGGCCTGCGCCTGCGTCCGCGCGTTGAACTGCTTGCAGAACTCCATGATGTTGACCCCGTGAGGGCCGAGCGCAGTGCCCACCGGCGGCGCGGGATTCGCCGCTCCTGCGGGGCACTGCAGCTTCACCATAGCCACGATCTTCTTTGCCATATCGCTCCTTTCACGACGACCGCTGGCAAGGCGGTGCGCCGAATGACGGAACCGCGATCATCACGGCTCCTGCCGCCACCTGACCCGGGGCGGTCGCCGGGAGAGGGCCGAAACCCTCGTGAGATGCGACGCGTGAGACGTGATGGACACCGACAACCCGTCTCGCGTCTCGCGTCTCGTTTAGTGTCCCCTCAACTGCAAATAGTCCAGCTCCACCGTGGTCGGCCTGCCGAACAGGGACACCGACACCTTGACCTTGCCCTTGTCGGCGATGACCTCCTCGACGGTGCCGTTGAAGTCGCTGAACGGTCCCTCGATGATCTCCACCGCCTGGCCGACCAGGAACGGGATTTCCTCCTTCGGACCGGCATCTGCCTCGGCGTCATCACGCCCCAGCAGCCGGTTGACCTCTTCCTCGCGCAGCGCCATCGGCTCGCGACCGGTTCCCACGAACTTGATCACGCCCTGGATCGAGTTGACGAGGTGCTGTGCCTCCTGGCTCATCCCCATCTGCACGATCACATAGCCAGGAAAGAGCTTGCGCTCGACCGTGACCTTCTTGCCGTTCTTGATCTCGACCGCTTCCTGGGTCGGGACCAGCGCCTGCGCGACCAGCTTCTGCCCCTCGGGGCGCGGGTCGTCCTGGATCCGGCGATCGAGCAGCGAGCGGACCTTGTTCTCGTGGCCCGCCGTGGTCTGGATCGCGTACCAGCGATACTCCGTCATCACCTGGCTCACCGCGCCAACGCGGCGACGCCGTCGACCAGGATGAGCTGCAACAGCTTGTCGACCAGGCCGATGGCCACGCCGAGCAGGAGCGAACCGATGATCACCGCGCGGGTGGACTGGATCAGGTCGGGCTTCGGGGGCCAACTGACCTTGTCCATCTCCGCGCGCGTGTCGACCAGGAAGTCGCGAACGATCGCGACCTTGCCCGGCTGTTCGACTGTGCCTTCATCTGCTGCCATTCCCGGCTCTCCGTTGCTGCGATCGATGTCGGGCCAGAGACCCCGCCGATCATTCTTCGGGCGAGAGTCGCCTCGCCCCTTTTCGGGCGGGAGTCGCCTCGCCCCTTTTCGGGCGGGAGTCGCCTCGCCCCTTTCCGGGCGAGGCGTGCCTCGCCCCTACTTCAGGATCTTGGTCACCACTCCGGCGCCCACGGTG
>CBFGRM010000084.1:0-7371 GCA_965651205.1 uncultured bacterium | reverse complement strand
GGGTGTTGCGTCGCAAGGGAACTCCTGCGACCGCGGAGCCGGTGCTGCTCGGCATCACCAAGGCGTCGCTGTCGACGCGGTCGTTCTTCTCGGCGGCATCGTTCCAGGAGACCACCCGCATCCTCACCGATGCGGCGATCCGCGGGGCCAAGGACGACCTTATCGGCCTCAAGGAGAACATCATCATCGGTCACCTGATCCCGGCGGGTACCGGTCACTACCGGTATGTCGATCTCGAGATCGAGACGCCGGAGGGCTATGAGCCGCCTCCGCCTCCGGAGCCGGTGGAGACGCCGGAGGTGGTGCTGGTGGGAATGGACGACGACCTGTAGGGGCGGGGCACGCCCCGCCCGTTCGTCGCGTGCGAAGGATCAGTAGGGGCGGGTCACCGACCCGCCCGTAATAGATGATATGAACCCGCCCGTGCCGAAAAGTCATCGGAAACATTGAACCGCCCGACCGCAAGGTCGGGCGGTTTCGTTATCTAATCGTGAAGGCGACAAACAGGATTGCAGGCGAGTGCCGGTGCAGAGCCTTGACACGGGCCGGGACGAAAGCTACCCTGGGGTCCAAGACCCTAACCCTGGGGGACCCCCGATGCCCGCACACCGCACACCGCACACCGCACACCGCTACACCTGGTAGCATAGCCTTCGCGGCAGCGATGCTCCTGCTGGGCTGCGCCGAGTCGCCCACGGACGCGACACCCACGCGGCCCGATGGCACGGGATTGTCCGAGCCGGCATTCGCGATGACCTGCCAGCAAGGAGTCTTCACGCAGTTTTTTGCGACGCACGGCTGGGCCTGCAGCTCGACGGTCGAATTCTATCCGCAGAATGCAAATTTCGCTAACGAGGTGGGGACTGCGGTCAGTGCCTGGAGGAACAGGCTGTCGGCCACGGGGTTCAGCGATCTGCCGACGTTCAAAACCACCGCATTCTTGAGCCAAGCCGAGGCCACCGTGACGGGTGCCCACCAGGGCACGGAGTTCTGCGGCACCTGGAACAACACCACCAGGGTGCTGACGGTGTATGCCGACGCCGGATGCAACAACTTCGACAACACCGGCCCGCTGCCTGCGCTGCTGCTTCACGAAGTCGGGCACGCGGTCGGCTGGACTGGCGGCAGTGTGGACAAGACTATTTTCGCGACGGCGGCGGCCGAGCATTGCGTGATGAATCTGCCTTCCGATGGCTCGATCAACTCCACGATCTGTGCTCACGAGATCGAAGGTGCCCTGGCCGGCTACGGCCTGGTGAGCTACGACCCCGGGAATTTCTTCAACACTCCGTTTGTGGTCGGCGCCAACGGCTGGGCGCCGCTGCAGATGCTGACAGGCCAGGTCGACACGCTGTCGCCGGGTGAGTGGCAGCTCGATGCTGGTGGCACGGTATCGGGCAGTGGTGGCAACTATTCCTGGAGCACCACCAACAGCGCCGTCGCGACAGTCTCGGCAGGAATCGTGACGGCTGTCGGGCCAGGCACCGCGACGATTCGCGCCTTGCCGCACCAATCGAGTTCCTACCATCGTGCACATCCGTTCCGGAACGCGGGAGTCTCGACCACCGTCACGGTCACCTCACCTCCGCCGGAGTTCATCGTCACGGCGGATGAAATGCCGATCATCACGGTAGGTACTCACACGTTCACTGCCCATCTCGGAACCTCGGGTTCGATCATCTTCTGGAAAGTCGATGACAGTAGAACGACCACTGTTGACCCGGATACAACTTTCATGACGATCGGGCAGACTGTGCAACTTCCCGTAGGAACGGGATCGTACACGCTCACGTTCAAAGTTGCCTTGACGCCGTCACCGATAGTCTGGCAGGAGCAGCACATCCCGGTGTGCACTGATGGCAACCCAGCACTCCTCGCTGGAGCGGACGATGAATCAGGCGGCGGGACCGATGCGGTGGAGGGCTGCCCACCCCCGGAGCAGGAATGACCATGCGAAGACTCATCACCTGTTTGTCTGTCCTGGCCTTCCTGGCCTTCCTGGCCTGCAGCTCTGATCCGGGTACCGGGCCGACCGAGCCTGCCCTGCCCTCGGGGAAGTTGCTGGTGTTCCATCCCGTCGGGACGGCTCACGTCGTCGACCTGGCAACCGGCGAGGCACGCGAGGTGTCGCGAGACGGAGAACCTTTCTACTATGTCTCGGCCGCTTTCGACGAGGGCGCCAACGTGGTGATCGGGGGCAGCACCGGAGTTGGGCAGCCATCTCGTGGTATCCGTCAGCTGGATCTTGAGTCTGGGGAAATCACCACGTTGGTAGATGACGTGAATGGTTTTGCCGCAAGGTTGGCTCCCAACGGTAAGACGCTGATTTATGCTGCAGGCGACGAGACTGTCTTCCGCTCTGCGCTGTTCACGATCGAGCTGGGCAGCACAGCGGCGCCCGAACGTCGATGGGTCGCACCCGAAAGTGCGCCACAACAGGGCATCGCCAACTTGCGCTGGCTTCCGGATCAGAGCGGAGTGATAGGCCAACTGTTCAACCTAGATGTCGGGCAGATCGTGCACTTCGACCTGGCCACCGGGGTAGTCACGCCGATCACCGAACCAATGACTCTTTGGAACATGACCCTCACCTTGGACCTCTCGCCCGACGGGCGTACTATCGCGTACAACACCCAGACCGGCGAGTTGCGGTTCATCACCCCGAGCGGCGAGGCTGCCCTCGGCTACCCCACGGACCTGCGTGGCCTTTTCCCGGCGTTCTCGCCGGACGGCAGAATATTGGCATGGTCCAAGCTCAAGGAGGGGGTCCTGGAGCTTGATGGCATCTGGTTCTACCGGTTCTCCGACGGCGCGATGTGGCGAGCACTGCCAGCGGAAAGTGAGCTGACCTGGCTGCTGGATTGGGGCTGATTATAGGCTTCAAGCCCGGGCTCTGCCCGGTAGTAGCCGAAGCAGGAGTGACTATGCGACATTTCATCACAGTTTTGTTGATCCTGGTCGCCCTGGCCTGCGGCGAGTCGAGCACCGGACCGACCGAACCGGCTGAGCCCACGGGGAAGCTGCTGGTCTTCGATCAGATCGCGAGCGTGTACGTGGTCGATCTGGCCACCGGGGAGTCACGTGAGGTGTCGCTGGACGGAGAACCGTTCGCCTGGGTCTCACCTGTCTTCGACGAGGGCGCCAACGTAGTGATGTGGCAGCACCGGAGTCGCGAAGCCCTCCCCGGGTGTTCGTCAGCTCGATCTTGCATCGGGGGCCATAACCACCCTGGTTGAAGATGTCTGGGCCTCCGCTACGAGCCTGGCTCCCGACGGCAAGACGCTGATGTCCGGGGCGTCAGGCGTCCGCTTTACCCTGTCCACTATCGAGTTGGGCTGCACGGCAGAGCCCGTGCTCAGGTGGGTCGGACCCGATAGTGCTCCACACCAGAGCATCGGCAACCTGAGTTGGCTCCCCGACCAGAGCGGACTGATCGGGAATCTGTACGAGCCTTATCCCAGTAGGGTGCAGATGATTCACTTTGACCCTGCCACCGGTGCGGTCACGCCGATCACTGAGCCTGGCCCCATCAGTATGCCCCGCACCCTGGACGTCTCGCCCGACGGCCGTACCATCGCTTTCAATACCGGCACCGGCGAGCTGCGGTTCATCACCCTGAGTGGCGATGCGGCACCCGGGTATCCGACGCAACTGCGTGGCCTGTCCCCGGCCTTCTCGCAGGACGGCAGACTCTTGGCGTGGTCGAGGTTGAAGGACGGTTCCCGGGAGATAGACGGGATCTGGTTCTACCGGTTCTCCGACGGTGCGATGTGGCGAGCGCTGCCGGAGGGGAGTCCGCTGACCTGGCTCCGGGATTGGGGCTGATCGGGCTGTCGGCGCTTTGGACGCATCCTGTAGGGGCGGGTCACCGACCCGCCCGGGTGGTCGGGGCGCCCGGCACCCTGAATTGCGGCCATTCCCGTCCCGCCTGCCCCCATTGACCGCAGGCTGTTCATCCCCTATCATTGGGGTCTGTCCCTCAACCGGGCTCTGCCGGCTGGGGCGTATTTAGAGGACGCAAAACGGATCTTATGCCGACGATCAACCAGTTGCTCCGCCACGGTCGCACCGACCCCCGCTATCAGGGCAAGTCGCCGCACCTCAAGGGGAACCCGCAGAAGCGCGGCGTTTGCACCCGCGTCTACACCACGACGCCCAAGAAGCCGAACTCGGCCCTCCGCAAGGTGGCCAAGGTTCGGCTGGTCAACGGCATCGAGGTGATCGCCTACATCCCGGGCGAGGGTCACAACCTGCAGGAGCATTCGATCGTGCTGATCCGCGGTGGCCGCGTCAAGGACCTGCCGGGCGTCCGCTATCACATCCTGCGCGGCACGCTCGACGCCGCCGGCGTCAACGATCGCCGCCGTTCGCGCTCCAAGTACGGAGCCAAGCGTCCCAAGGCAGGTGCCAAGTGAGCCGCCGCAAGTCGGCAATAAAGCGCCCGGTCCCGCCCGACCCGCGCTACGATTCGCAGACGGTCAGCAAGTTCGTCAGCAATATGATGTTCGAGGGCAAGAAGTCGCTGGCCGAGTCGATCTTCTACTCGGCGATGGACCTGATCGAGGAGCGCACCGGCCAGGCAGGGGTGGCGGTCTTCAAGCAGGCCGTCAACAACGCCAAGCCGGCGGTCGAGGTAAAGTCGCGCCGGGTCGGTGGTGCGTCGCTGCAGGTGCCGGTCGAGGTTCGTCCCGATCGCCGCACCGCGCTTGCGATGCGCTGGCTGATTTCGTTCGCGCGGGCGCGCGGCGAGAAGACGATGGCCGAGCGGCTGGCGGCGGAGTTGATCCTGGCCAGCAAGGGCGAGGGCAACACGATCAAGAAGAAGGATGACACGCACCGGATGGCCGAGGCCAACCGCGCGTTCGCACATTATCGCTGGTAGGGGCGGGGCATTGTCCCGACCGCGGAGTTGGCGATGGACGATGTCGCCGCCGCGGATGAAAAACGGAATCACGTGAGCGGAGAAATCCCCGCCCACCACTGATTCTACGAAAATATTACGCCGGGATGCCGTGGGCATCCCTGTCTCGGACCTCCGGGTCCGGACGAGGCGCGGAGCGATACCGCGGACCTGAGGGTCCGGTCCGGTCGCCCCGCTTTTTCGCTGGGAACGGAAAAGGGAAATGGCGCGCAAGCACCCGATCAAGCTGTACCGCAACATCGGCATTATGGCTCACATCGATGCCGGCAAGACCACGACGACGGAGCGGATCCTCTACTACACGGGGAAGTCGCACAAGCTCGGCGAGGTCCACGACGGTGCGGCCACGATGGACTGGATGGAACAGGAGCAGGAGCGGGGTATCACGATCACCTCCGCCGCCACCACCTGTTTCTGGATGCGCCACGGCGAGAGCGATGAGCAGGGCACCGGTGCCGAGTACCGGATCAACATCATCGACACTCCCGGGCACGTCGACTTCACCGTCGAGGTGGAGCGTTCGCTCCGCGTGCTCGACGGTGCGGTGACGCTGCTCGATTCGGTGGCCGGGGTGGAGCCGCAGACCGAGACGGTGTGGAAGCAGGCCGATCGGTACGGCGTGCCGCGGATGATCTTCTCGAACAAGATGGACCGTGTCGGCGCCAATTTCGACCGCTGCCTGGCGATGATCCGTGACCGGCTCTCGAAGAACGCCTACCCGATGCAGCTCCCGGTCGGCACCGGCGAGACGTTCACCGGCCACATCGACGTGATCACCCGGCGCCAGTTCATCTTCGACGACACCACGATGGGCCGCAAGTTCAAGGTGGTCGATGTTCCGGCCGAGTTCAGCGAGCGGATCGAGGCGATGCGGCACGAGCTGATCGAGGCCGCGGTCGAGCACGACGAGGAACTGATGGAGAAGTACCTCGGCGGCGAGGAGCTCACCAACGACGAGATCCGTCGTGCGGTCCGCAAGGCGACCCTGGCGATGGCGTTCGTGCCGGTGTTCTGCGGCGCCTCGTTCAAGAACAAGGGTGTCCAGGCCCTGCTCGACGCGGTGATCGACTACCTGCCGAGCCCGGCCGACATCCCGGCGATTAGGGGCCACGCACAGGATGATGACAGCGTCGTGATCGAGCGGCACGCCGATGACGACGAGCCGTTCAGCGCCCTGGCGTTCAAGGTGGCGACCGACCCGTTCGTCGGCCGGTTGACGTATTTCCGCGTCTACTCGGGCAAGCTCGAGGCCGGCAGCTACGTCTACAACGCCACCAAGGACAAGAAGGAGCGGGTGGGCCGCCTGCTGCAGATGCACTCCAACAAGCGCGACGAGATCGAGGAAGTGCTGGCTGGCGACATCGGCGCGGCGATCGGCCTCAAGGAAACCCGCACCGGCGACACG
Source organism: uncultured bacterium (assembly GCA_965651205.1). GTDB lineage: Bacteria > Gemmatimonadota > Gemmatimonadetes > Gemmatimonadales > GWC2-71-9 > Palsa-1233. Next base: position 1,045 of record CBFGRM010000084.1, on the reverse strand, counting down.
CTCTGCGACGAGACCTCGCCGGTGATTCTCGAGGCGATGAAGTTCCCCGAGCCGGTGATCGACGTGGCGATCGAGCCCAAGTCGAAGGCCGACCAGGACAAGCTCGGCATCGCGATGCAGAAGCTGGCCGAGGAGGATCCCACCTTCCGGGTGCGGACCGACGCCGAGACCGGCCAGACCATCATTGCCGGTATGGGCGAGCTGCACCTCGAGGTGCTGGTCGACCGGATGAAGCGCGAGTTCAAGGTCGAGGCCAACGTGGGCCGTCCGCAGGTGGCATTCCGCGAGACGATCACCCGTCGGGTCGAGCAGATCGAGGGCAAGTTCATCCGCCAGTCGGGCGGCAAGGGTCAGTACGGTCACGTGGTGATCAATGCCGAGCCGGGCGAGACCGGGTCGGGGTTCACGTTCGAGGACAAGATCGTCGGCGGCGTGATCCCGCGCGAGTTCATCAAGCCGGTAGAGGCGGGCATTCGCGAGGCACTAGAGGGCGGCATCATCGCCGGGTATCCGATGGTCGACGTCAAGGTCCAGCTCGTGTTCGGTTCGTACCACGACGTCGACTCGAGCGAAACGGCGTTCAAGATCGCCGGTTCGATGGCGATCAAGGACGCGGTCAAGCAGGCCGGTGGCGTGATCCTCGAGCCGATTATGGATGTCGAGGTGGTGGTGCCGGAGGACTTTCTGGGCTCGGTGATCGGCGACCTCTCGTCGCGTCGCGGCAAGGTAGGCGGGATGACCCAGCGGGGCGAGTCGCAGGTGGTCACCGCCCACGTGCCTCTGGCGGAGATGTTCGGCTATTCGACATCGCTGCGCAGCGCGACCCAGGGCCGTGCGGTGTACACGATGCAGTTCCATCATTACGAGGAAGTGCCCAAGGCAGTGGCCGAGCAGATCATCAGCAAGGCAGCAGCCAAGTAGGGGCGGGGCACGCCCCGCCCGCAGCGGGGCGGCAAGTGGCAGGATAGGGCACGCCCCGCCCGTGCGGGACATTGTGGCAAGCGCAATCGCGCGTCGCGAGCGACGCGTCAACAAGAACGAGGGA
>CBFGRM010000083.1:0-7467 GCA_965651205.1 uncultured bacterium | reverse complement strand
AAAGCGAGAAGGCGAAAAAGCGAGAAGGCGAAAAAGCGAGAAGGCGAGAAGGCGAGAAAGCGGGGAAGCGGGAAGAGTGGTCAGTCCTCTCGCTTTCTCGCTTTTTCGCCTTCTCGCTTTCTGACCAGTCTGCCCGGCCGCACGGCATCAAATCCGTATTTTGATCTCACGGCATCCACGGCTCGGGTGACCGACTGGTTCCTGTCGGTGTCGGGGTCGGTGAAGAGTTCGGGGTGGCCGGCGGGTTGGAGGTTGGTGACCGCCACGCCCAGCAGGCGGATCGACTTGTTGCCTCGCCGAGCGTCGGCGAGAGCTGGTGTCAGCAGATTCCTGGCGGTGTCGCGGATCGGCTGGTCGAGATCGGTGGGGCGCCCCAGCGTGATGCGCCTGGTGATGGTGGTGAAGTCGTGGTGGCGGAGTTTGAGCACCACGGTCGATGCCACCAGTTCCTCGTCGCGCAACTGGGCGGTCACTCGCGACGACAACAACAACAACACCCGGTCGAGTTCATCGGGGTCGGAGATGTCGCGGTTGAAGGTGGTCTCCCGCGAAATCGAGACTGGTTGTTGCCGGCGGGTGAGTGTCGTGCCACCGCGGCCCTCCACTCTGCGTGACAGCGTCACCGCCTCGTCCCGGCCGAGCAGGCGGACCAGTTCGTCGTGTGCCATCTGCTGCACCTGGTGTACTTCCTCAAGCCCTCGTGCGGCGAGGCGTTCGGAGGTTCGCGGACCGATTCCCGGCAGTGCCTTGAGCGGCAGTCCGGCCAGGAAGCCGCGTTCCCAGCCGGCGCGCACTTCGCAGATGCCGCGCGGCTTGGCGTAGTCGGAGGCAATCTTGGCGATCATCCGGTTGGCGCCGATGCCGATCGAACAGTCGAGCCCGGTTTCGTGCTTGACTGCCTGGCGGATGGTGGTGGCAAAGTCCATCAGCGAGACCGGGTGAAGGAGATCGGTGCCGGAGAGATCGAGGTAGCCCTCATCGAGTCCGGTCATCACCACGACGGGTGCGAAGCGTTCCAGCACCGTGCGCACCTCGCGCGATGCCTCCCGGTACCAACCGAACCCGCCGCTGGTGAAGGTGGCCCGGGGGCAGCGCCGCACCGCCTCGGCGATGGGCATTCCGCTCCGCACGCCATACTTGCGTGCGCCGTACGAGGCCGACTGCACCACGCCGCGCGAATGCCGCTTGCCACCCACCACCAGCAGATCCACGTCGCGCAGCGAAGGATCATTGCGGCGGCACACCTCCACGAAGAAGGCGTCGAGATCGACGTGGGCGATGCGGATCGACAGGGCTCTGCTCCGGCAAGTGTCCCTGAATCCTACTGCCGTGACCCACCGAACCTGATATCTTCCGCACCGACTGCAGACAGGAGTCGCAATGCACCTCGCCTTCGCCGGCCTCGGCGCCATCGGCACACCGATGGCCGCGCGGCTGGCCACGGTACATCAGCTCAAGGTGTGGAATCGGACCGAGGACAAGGCGACCGCCTTCGCGACCGGACGCACCGGCGTGCGGACTGTCGGATCGCTTGCCGAACTCGGCAGGGATGTCGACGCCGTGGTCACCTGCCTGCCGACATCGCGCGAGGTTGCAGCAGTGGCAGCAGAGCTGCTGCACGTGATGAAGCCCGGCACATTGCTGATCGACTGCACCTCGGGTGATCCGGCCTCCTCGCGCGGGATCGCCGCGATGCTGTCCGGACGCGACATCGGTTTTGTCGATGCCCCCGTCAGCGGCGGACCTCCGCTTGCCGAAACCGGCCAGCTCACGGTGATGTGCGGGGGCAGCGACGCCGACGTTGCACGAGCTGCGGATGTGGTGTCCCCGTTTGCCGCCAAGGTGGTGCACCTGGGACCGGTCGGCAGCGGTCACGCGATGAAGGCGATCAACAATATCCTGCTGGCCGTGAACATCATCGCTGCCGGCGAGGGCCTGGTGACGCTGGCGCGGCTGGGGATCGATCCGGGCAAGGCCGTGGAAGTGCTCAACGCATCGAGTGGCAGGTCGTTCGTCACCGAGGCGCTGATTCCCGAGCGCGTGTTGACCGGAAGCTGGCCGCAGATGTTCCGCCTCGCACTGCTGGAAAAGGATTGCGGCATCGCGGTCGACACGGCAGCAGACGCCGGCACCGATCACCCGCTGCTCGATTTCGTTCGTGAGGAGCTGCGCGTGCTCCGCGCCGAACTTGGCGAGGACGCCGACTATCTCGCCCCGATACGGCACGCTGAGCAGCGCGCCGGAGTGGAACTGCGCGGATGACGCCCGAGCAGGAAACGGCACCGGTTCTGGTGCTGGTGGCGGTGCAGGACCTGGTCAACCTTGCCTCGTGCATCAGGGTGGCCAAGAACTTCGGCATAACCGAGATCCGGCTGGTGCGTCCCGAGTGCCCGCTCGACCCGGTGCGGCTCGAAGGCATCGCCCATCACGCTGGCGACGTCATCGCCCGGATGCAGGTGTTCGACGACCTCGATGCCGCCTTTGCCGACCTGGTATATGTGCAGGCCCTGACCGGCCGGGAGCGCACCGCCAAGCGGACGATGCTCCGCCCCCGGCCCGGTGCCGCCGAGCTGCTGGAACGCTCGGCAGGGGGGCGGGTGGGCATTCTGGCCGGCCGGGAGGACCACGGTCTCCAGAATGAGGAGCTGGATCGCTGCGACGCTCTTGTCACAATTTCCGCGAATCCCGACTATACAAGTCTGAATTTGGCACAGGCCACCGGCATTTATTGTTATGAGACCTGGCTGGCGCGAGGTGGTGACCGGATCCGCTTCAAGCCGCCCCGTCACAAGGCCCCGATGGCGCCGCACGCCGAGATCGAGGCGCTGTTCCGCGACTGGGAGGCATCGCTTGAGGCGATCGAGTTCTTCAAGAAGCGGGAAAGCGAGCTGGTGATGCGCGGCTTCCGCGAGGTGATCTACCGGGCCCGACTGGACGCCCGCGAGGCGGGATTGTTCCGCGCCATCGGGCTGGAGATCGGACACTTCCTGCGGCGGCGAGGCGTGTTGCCGCCGTTGCCGAGTCGGCACCGGCAGGACCGGGGGGATGTCAGTGGTTGAACGGATGTCGCACTTTCGCTAGTTTTGCGCGCGACAGGGGAATCCCGGCCACGACTCCCCTCGGCAGAGCTGACCTGCGTTACTGCAATCGATCGACAAGCACAGATCTTCTTCGGCGGGCGAGCTGATATGCACAAGCGGTTCCTGATCGGATCCCTCGGCGTGATGGCGTTGCTGGTGGTTGCCTTCCTGGCGATCACCGCACCATCGGACGCCCAACAGCCGGCTGGCACGCCACACGCACTCGCGGTCGACACCACGTCGCTGCCGGGCCCGCGCCAGCCGATCTTCTTCCGTCACGACGTGCACGCCGGCGAGCGCAAGATCGCCTGCCAGTATTGCCACTACTCCGCGCAGGTGTCGTCGGAGCCGGGCATTCCCACCGTGCAGACCTGTATGGGCTGTCACTCGGTGGTGCCGGGCACCGACTCGACCGACAAGGTCGAGATCCAGAAGGTGCGTGACGCGTGGGCATCCGGCACTCCGATCGAATGGGTCCGCATCCACAATGTGGCGCGGCACGTCCGCTTCCCGCACAACGTGCACATCAAGGCACTCGGCAACAACGCTTGCGCGAGCTGTCACGGCAACGTTGCCCGGATGCCGCAGGTATACGAGGTGAACAACGTGAACAATATGGGCTTCTGCATCAACTGCCATCTGGAGCGGAACGTCACGCGTGACTGCACCGCGTGTCACTACTGAGATGACCCAAAGACCAGAAGAACCCGGAGCCCCCGTGAGTGAGCCGAACGCCGGCGTCGACCGCCGCCAGTTCCTGAAGGTCCTGGGAGTGACCGGTGCCGGCACAGCGGCCCTGAGCGGCTGCTCGACCGACAAGGTTGCCAAGCTGGTGCCGTACCTGGTGCAGTCGGAGCAGCAGGTGCCCGGCGTCGCCACCTGGTACGCTTCCACCTGCGCCGAGTGCAGCACCGGCTGCGGTGTGCACGTCAAGACCCGCGAGGGGCGCGCCATCAAGCTCGAGGGCAATCCCGATCACCCGACCAACGCTGGCACCCTGTGCTCGCGTGGTCAGGCCGGGCTGCAGGCGCTCTACAATCCGGACCGGATCGGCACCCCGCTGGCGCGCAACGCCACGGGCGGCTTCGACGAGATCACCTGGGACGACGCGATCGCCCGGCTGGCGGCACGGCTGGGTTCGTCCACCGGTCGTGCGGTGGCGATCAACGGTTATGGCCCGTCGACGTTCAGCTCGATGCTCGATTCGATGATGGCCTCGATCGGCGGTCGCACGATCAAGTGGCAGGCGTTCGGCCGTGAGGCGGAGCGTCAGGCCAACTCTCGCACCTTCGGTCGCGACGACCTGCCGACCTACGACTTCACCGGTGCGAAGTTCATCGTCTCGTTCGGGGCCGACTTCCTGGAGACCTGGGGAGCTGTGGTCGCCCAGCAGCGCGGCTTCGCGGCGTCGCACGGCTTCAACAACGGCACGATGGCCAAGCACGTGTACGTCGGTCCGCGGATGAACCTGACCGGTGCCAACGCCGACGAGTGGCTCGACGTACCGGCCGGCACCGAGACCCAGGTGGCACTGTGCTTCGCCCGGGCCGCGGCGACGGCGCGCGGTGCGTCGATGAGCGCCGAGATGGCCGCGGCAACGCCGGAAGCGGTTGCGGCGGCGACCGGGCTCGACGCGACCCGGCTGGCTCATCTGGCCGACGAGTTTGCGGCCGCCGAGCCTTCGATCGCGGTGGCGGGCGGAATCGCGGCACAGCACCGCGGCGCCATCGACCTCTGCCACGCTGTCAACCTGGCCAACTCCGCCGCCGGCAACATCGGTCGCACCGTGATCTTCGGTGCCGGACCCGGCACGACCGACGGTTACGGCGTGGTGCAGGAAGCATTCGCGGCGATGGATCGCGGCGAGATCGCCCTGGTCCTGGTGCACGAGGCCAATCCGCTGTATGCACTGCCGGGCACCGGCAACTTCGCGGCGGCGTTCGGCAAGGTGGCGTTCAAGGTGTCGACCGCCAACGTGATGGACGAGACTGCGGCGGCCTGCGATCTGGTGATCCCCAACCTGCACGCGCTGGAGCGCTGGGACGACCTGCAGCCGCGCGCGGGGGTGTTCGGCCTGATGCAGCCGGTGATGGAGCCGGTGCGTCCCGGGATGCACACCGGTGATGTATTGCTGTCTGCTGCCAAGGCAGCCGGCGGTGCACTGGCGAGCTTCACTGCGGAGAACTTCGAGGCCGAACTGCGCAACGCGTGGAACGCCCTGGCGGCCAGTCGCGGTGCCGGTGACGCCGAGCTGTTCTGGCGCGAGTCGCTGGCCAGGGGCGGTGTCTTCGACGCCGATGCCCCGGCTATCGCCCCGGTCGCGGTCACGTCGATGGCGGTCAACCCAGCGGCGCCGGCCTTCGACGGCGACGGCGAGTTCACGCTGGTACCGTTCCCGTCGCTGCTGTATCACGACGGTCGCGGGGCCAACAAGCCCTGGCTGCTCGAGAATCCCGACCCGGTCACCAAGATCACCTGGCAGTCGTGGGTCGAGTTGCATCCCGACACCGCCAAGCGGGTCGACGTGCGCAACGGCGAGATCGTGGAGGTGGTGTCACCCCACGGCAGCGTCCGGGCGCAGGTGTATGTGTATCCCGGCATCCGTCCCGACACGGTGGCGATGCCGCTGGGGTTGGGACACACCGAGTACGGTCGCTACGCCAAGGGTCGCGGTGTCAATCCGCTGGCGCTGCTGGGCGCTGCCGACGGTCAGGGCTTCCTGCCCTACGTCGCCACTCGGGTGTCGCTCCGCAAGACCGGTGATTATCACAAGCTTGCCAGCACCGAGGGAACGCCTCGTCAGCTCGGTCGCGGCATCATCGAGGCGATGCCGATCGCCCACGCCGCCGCGGGGATGACGCCCAAGGAATCGATGACAGCGGTGGGGCATCCGCCTCACGTGGTCAACACCGAGCGCGAGCTGGAGGCGGTCGACGGCTGGTACGAGTCGCAGAAGCGCCAGTGGGAGCTGGGTGACTACGCCCGCGACGACCTGCCCAAGTGGGGGATGGCAGTCGATCTTTCGCGCTGCACCGGCTGTTCGGCCTGTGTCACCGCGTGCTACGCCGAGAACAACATCGCCACCGTGGGCGAGGAGCAGATCTTCCGCGGCCGCGAGATGAGCTGGATGCGGATCGAGCGCTACTGGGAGGGCGGCGAGGACGGCGAGCCGCTGGAGGCGCGCTTCGCGCCGGTGATGTGCCAGCACTGCGACAACGCGCCGTGTGAACCGGTCTGCCCGGTGTTCGCCGCCTATCACACGCCCGACGGCCTCAACGGCCAGGTCTACAACCGCTGCGTGGGAACCCGCTACTGCAGCAACAACTGCCCGTTCAAGGTGCGCTACTACAACTGGCTCAAGTACAACGAGACCGCCTGGCCCGAGCCGCTCAACCTGCAGCTCAACCCGGAAGTCACGGTGCGTGCGCGTGGCGTGATGGAGAAGTGCACCTTCTGCGTGCAGCGGATCCGCGGCGCGCAGCACGAGAGCCGCCTGAGCGGCCGGCCGCTCCGTGATGGCGACATCGTGCCTGCGTGTGCACAGGCCTGCCCGTCTGGGGCGCTCAAGTTCGGCAATGTCAAGGATCCCGAAGCGGAAGTGACCCGCTGGAAGCGGGACCCGCGCGGTTACGAGATGCTGGAGATGACGAACGTGCGGCCCGCGGTGACATATCTGGCCAAGGTGCAGCATCGCGAGGTCGACACCCACGACGCGCCCGCCGGCGCCGGGGAGCACTGAGATGGCGGTCATCGCACACGATCCGTCGCGGCCCACGCAGACCCACGCCGAGGTCACCCGGGATGTGGTCCGGACAATCACCGAGGCACCGACCCGCGGCTACTACATCCTGGTAGCGGTGATGGCGGTGCTGACGCTGACGATGCTCGGCACCATCACGGCGTTGCTCAAGCACGGACTCGGGCTGGCCGGATACGCACCACCGATTATGTGGTCCGTGTACATCACGACCTTCGTGTTCTGGGTCGGTATCGGTCACGCAGGCACGCTGATCTCGGCGATCCTGTTCCTGTTCCGGTCGCCCTGGCGCACCGCAGTGTATCGCGCCACCGAGGCGATGACGGTGTTCGCGGTCATCACCGCGGCGCTGTTCCCGATCATTCACATCGGCCGGCAGTGGATCTTCTACTGGTTGATTCCGTATCCCAACCAGCGCTACCTGTGGCCCAACTTCAAGTCGCCGCTGCTCTGGGACGTGTTCGCCATCTCCACCTACCTGACCGTGTCGGCGACCTTCCTGATGGTGGGTCTGGTGCCCGACCTCGCGGCGGTGCGTGACCACGTCAGCGGCTGGAAGAAGAAGCTCTACTCGGCGCTGTCACTGGGCTGGACCGGGGCCGACTCGCAGTGGCGGCACTACTCGCGGGC